>NZ_JBEYFE010000013.1:0-292505 GCF_040634235.1 Streptomyces sp. NPDC007157 | reverse complement strand
TCGTCCCCCCCCCCCCCCCCCTGTCCCCCCCCCCCCCGCGCCCCCGCGGGGGGCCCCCCCGGCGGGGGGGCCCCCCTGGTGTTGCCGGGCCCCCCCCGACGGCGTTGCCGATCCGCTGGGGAGAGGTCAGCCGATCGGGATCCCGTTCACCGGCAGACCGTGCGTGGGCATGCCCTGGACCGGCAGTCCACCGAGAAGGCCGGCGACCGGCTTGGTCGGGCCACCGGCGAGCAGCTGCTCGGCGGCCGGCTGGGCGGCGGCAAGACCGGCGGCGAGGGCGGTCTGCCCCTGCGCCAGGGCCTCACCGGCCCCCGGCAGGGCCTTGGAGACGTTCTCGGCCGGCAGCGTCTTGGTGACGGTGTCCAGGGCCTGCGAGGAGTCCGGGACGGCCGGGGCCGCATTGGCCGCGCCAGCGCCGACGGCGGCGAAGGCGGCGCCGAGAGCGGCGACACCGAGGGTCTTGGCAGCAGACTGCTTCATCGTTGATGCGTCCTTGGAATACGGTGACGGGGATCTTTAAAAACGTGCTGAGCGGTCCACGACCGTAAACATGCCGGACCACCCACCGCAAACACCGAAATGCGGACGGAGGGCGAAGGACCGTCCGCATTCCGTGCCCCGCCAGGGCTCCCGATCAGCCCTGTGGATCGGCAGAACCGCTGGTGGAGGCGGTCTGCCGGAACAGCCATTCGGACTTCAGCTCCGCATATCCCGGCTTGACGACGTCATTGATCATGGCGAGTCGTTCATCGAAAGGAATGAACGCTGATTTCATCGCATTGACGGAGAACCACTGCAAGTCGTCGAGCGTGTAACCGAATGCGTCGACAAGGTGCTCGAATTCCCGCGTCATGCTCGTCCCCGACATCAGCCGGTTGTCCGTGTTCACGGTGGCCCGGAAGTGCAGCCGGCGCAGCAGCCCGATCGGATGCTCGGCGTAGGAGTCGGCGGCCCCGGTCTGGAGGTTGGAGCTGGGGCACAGCTCCAGCGGGATCCGCTTGTCACGGACGTACGACGCGAGCCGGCCGAGCTTGACCGTGCCGTCCTCGTGGACCTGGATGTCGTCGATGATCCGCACGCCGTGCCCGAGCCGGTCGGCGCCGCACCACTGGAGGGCCTGCCAGATGGACGGCAGCCCGAAGGCCTCGCCGGCGTGGATGGTGAAGTGGTTGTTCTCGCGCTTGAGGTACTCGAAGGCGTCGAGGTGCCGGGTGGGCGGGTAGCCGGCCTCGGCGCCGGCGATGTCGAAGCCGACGACGCCCAGGTCCCGGTAGCGGTTGGCGAGTTCGGCGATCTCCAGGGAGCGGGCCGCGTGCCGCATGGCGGTGAGCAGGGCGCCGACCCGGATCCGGCGGCCGTTCTCCCGGGCGAGCACCTCGCCCTGCCTGAAGCCCTCGTTGACGGCTTCGACGACCTCTTCGAGGGACAGGCCCCCTTCGAGGTGCTGCTCGGGTGCGTACCGCACCTCGGCGTACACGACGCCGTCCTCGGCGAGGTCCTCCGCGCACTCACGCGCGACCCGCACCAGGGCGTCCCGGGTCTGCATGACCCCGACGGTGTGCGAGAAGGTCTCCAGGTACCGCTCCAGCGAACCGGAGTCGGCGGCCTCCCGGAACCAGACGCCGAGCTTGTCCGGATCGGACTCGGGAAGGCCGGCGTAGCCGGTCTCCCGGGCGAGGTCGGCGACCGTACCGGGGCGCAGTCCGCCGTCGAGATGGTCGTGCAGCAGAACCTTCGGTGCCCGGCGGATCTGCTCCGGCGTCGGGGTGCTCGCGATGCTCTGGCTCGTCATTTCCGCACTGTAACTCCTACGCGCGTAGATCGCCCGGTACTCTGCATATTCCGTTTCCCGTCGATACGTAACGGTGACCGCACGGACGGGTCGCGTACACCGCTTCTTCTGACACTGTTCTGTCATGGCACAGCAAGCGACGCCGGTCCGAACGGCCAGGCTGGGCAGAGCAGTCGGTCAGGAGCCGACGACGGTGAGCGGAGCGGTCCTGCTGCTCCCGGGCGGCGAGGAGGTCTCCGCCCGCAAGCCGTCCCTCGTATGGGCGACGCCCTTCGTCCGCGCACTCGGACGCCGGCTCGCCCGGGACGGCCGGGACGAGGGGCTGGCCGCGCACATCGTCCACTACCGCTATCGCGGCTGGAACGGCAACGAGGCGCACCTCGCGGGGGACGCGAGCTGGGCGGCCGACGAGGTGGTACGGCGGTACGGCGATGTCCCGGTGTGCCTGCTGGGGCTGGGCATGGGCGGCCGGGCCGCGCTGCGCGCGGGTGGCCACGAGGCCGTCAACTCCGTTGTCTCCATCGCCCCTTGGCTACCCGAGACGGATGTGGCGGCGCCCGAGGAACCGGTACGGCAGCTGGTGGGGCGCCGGGTGCTGATCGTGCACGGCACGAACGACGAACGGACCGATCCGGAGCAGTCGTTCCGGCTGGCGTCGCGGGCCAAGAAGGCGAACCGGGAGGTGTGCCGGTTCGAGGTGCACTCGGACGGACACGGGCTGCATCAGCACCGGGACGAAGTCCTCGCTCTCGCTTCGGACTTCGTCATGGGGGCGTTGTACGGGTACGCGGTGTCGCGGCCGGTGGAGGATGCGTTGGCCGCGCCGCCGCCGATCGGGTTGCGGATGCCGCTTGCCGCGGGGTTCGGGCGGTCGCTCCGGAAGGGGTGACGACCGGCTTCGGGGTGCGGGTGGTGGGTGGGTTTCGCGCCCACGCGGCGGTGGCCGCATATCGACACAGCCCCGCGCCCCTGAGGGGCGCGCTGTCCCTAGGTCGGGAGCAGGTTGCCCCTTCTCGACAGCAGGAACTTCTTGAAGGCTGCCACCGGTGGGGTGTCCGGGTGGCCGTCCAGCCATGCCACGCCGATTTCTCTCGCCGCTCTCGGGGCCGTGACCGTCAGTTCCGCCACTCCCGGGCGGGGGAAGACCGGTGGCGGGAGGAGCGCCACCCCCAATCCGGCCGCCACCAGGCCCCGCAGGGTCTCCGCCTCCTCGCCCTCGAAGGCGATCCGCGGCCGGAAGCCGGCCTCCTTGCAGAGGTCGTCGGTGATGCGGCGCAGACCGTAGCCCGGCTCCAGGGTCACGAACGTCTCGTCGGCCGCTTCGGCGAGACGGATGCGCTTGCGGGCGGCCAGCGGATGGTCCGCGGGCACCACCAGGCGGATCTTCTGTTCGTCCAGGCGCCGGGCGACCAGGTCCGGGGCGTCCGGCACCGGGGAGGTGAGGCACAGGTCCAGCTCGCCCGCCCGGAGCTTCTCGATCATCGCCTCACCGTAGTTCTGGACGAGGCTGAAGCGGACCCGGGGATGGTCGACGCGGAAGGCCTGGAGGAGACCAGGGACCGTCTCCGCGCCCATCGTGTGCAGGAACCCGAAGGCGACCTTGCCCGTCGCGGGGTCGGCGTCGGCGCGTACCTCGTCCGCGGCGCGCCGGACCTCGGCGAGGGCGCGTTCCACCGAGGTGAGGAAGGTGCGGCCGGCCGGGGTGAGGGAGACGGTGCGGCCGTGGCGGGTGAAGAGGTCGACGCCGAGGTCCTGTTCCAGGCGGGCCATCGCGCGGGAGAGCGTGGACTGGGGGACGTCGAGCTCCTGCGCGGCCCGGGTGACATGCTCCGTGCGGGCCACGCCGGCGAAGTACGCGAGGCGTGGAGCCAGCAACATCGTCATGTCTTCTGTGTCACTGTCCGGTGACAGGCGCTTTGCTGACCTGTGTTGATGCTCCATGGGAACGATTATGGCGATTCCATGCATTGGACGGATCAAAGAGGGATCCCTAGGTTCGAGGTATGTCTCCCGCCAGTACCGGGGCGTCCACCACCATGGACGCCGCAACGACCGTCCCCGCCTCCGACACCTCCGACTCCCGGATGACCCCGGGCGGCCCCGGCTACCGCCGGATGAGCCTCGCCCTCTTCCTCGCCGGTGTCGCGACCTTCGCCCTCCTCTACTCCACGCAGGCCCTGCTGCCGCTGATCTCGGACGGCTTCGGAGTGAGCGCGAGCGACGCGAGCTGGACGGTGGCGGCGGCGACCGGCGGTCTGGCGCTGTTCGTCATCCCGATGAGCGCCCTGTCCGAACGCTTCGGGCGCCGTACGGTCATGACCGCGTCGCTGGCGGTGGCGGTGGCGGTGGGTCTGCTGGTCCCCTTCGCGCCGTCGCTGGGCGTGCTGGTGGTGCTGCGCGGCATCCAGGGCGCCGCGCTGGCCGGGCTGCCCGCCTCGGCGCAGGCCTACCTGGCCGAGGAGGTCCGCCCCAGGGCGCTGGTCACGGCGATAGGCCTGTTCGTCGCGGGCAACAGCGTCGGCGGGATGAGCGGCCGGGTCATCACCGGCTGGGTCGCACAGGAGTGGGGCTGGCGGGTCGCGGTGGGCGTCATCGGCGTGATCGCGGTCGGCTGCGCGGTGGCCTTCCGGCTGCTCCTCCCCGCCCCGCGGCACTTCAAGGCGGGCTCGCTGCACCCGCGCCGGCTGCTCGGCACGGTCCGCGACCATCTGGCCAACCCGCTGCTGCGCCGCCTGTACGCGATCGGCGCGCTGTTCATGACCGTCTTCGGCGGCGTCTACACGGTGATCGGCTACCGCCTGACCGAGGAGCCGTTCTCGCTCCCCCAGGGCATCGTCGGCTCGATCTTCCTCGTCTACCTGGTCGGCACGGTCTCGGCGTCCACGGCGGGCCGTCTGGTCGGCCGGCTCGGCCGCCGGGGCGCCCTCTACCTGGGCGGCGGCACCACGGCCGCCGGCCTCCTGCTCTCCCTGGCCGACTCGCTGCCGCTGGTCCTGCTGGGCCTCGTCCTGATCACCGCGGGCTTCTTCGCGGGCCACGCGGTGGCGTCCTCGGCGGTCAGCAAGACGGCCACCCACGGCCGGGCCCAGGCCTCCGCCATCTACCAGTCCGCGTACTACATCGGCTCCAGCGCGGGCAGCACGGTGGGCGCGCTGGCCTTCCACGCGAGCGGCTGGTCGGGAACGGTGGGGGTGGCCCTGCTGGCGATCGCGGGCGTGGTGACGATCACGGTGCTGGGCTCGGTGGCGGCCCGCCGGCAGGTCATGGCCACCGCCCACTGAAGCGCCCGCGCGGGGCCGTGTCCGCGGCTCCGCCGCGGGGGCGCGGCCAACCACGGCGACGCCGCGCCCGCGGCACGACCGCGCTCCCGCCCCCTTGGGCGCTCTCCACCCCTCACCTGCGCATTTCCCCACTCCGGGGACCATTGTCAGTGGGCTGCGGTAGCTTCCAAGTGCTGGAGCGCAACGGCGCGCGGGCAGGAACGGCCACAGGGGTGGGTGGACGGCAATGAGCAACAGCACGGCGACGGCGGAACTGGACGTCGCACTGGAGAAGTACCGGACCGAGCTGACCGGGTACTGCTACCGGATGCTCGGCTCGTCGTTCGAGGCCGAGGACGCCGTGCAGGACACCCTGGTGCGGGCCTGGCGGAGCTACGACAAGTTCGAGGGCCGCTCCAGCCTGCGGTCGTGGCTGTACCGGATCGCGACCAACGTCTGCCTGGACATGCTGTCCGCGGGCAACAAGCGGGCCCGCCCGATGGACCTCTCCGAGTCGACCCCGCTGGCCCGGGCGGCGCTGTCGCCCCGGCCCGACAACACCTGGCTGGAGCCGGTGCCGGACGCGCGGGTGCTGCCGACCGTGGAAGACCCGGCGGAGGCGGCCGTGGCCAAGGAGTCCGTCCGCCTCGCCTTCATGGCCGCGCTGCAACAGCTGCCGCCCAAGCAGCGGGCGGTGCTGATCCTGCGCGAGGTACTGGCCTGGAAGGCCAACGAGGTGGCCGAACTGCTCGGCACCACCGTCGCGTCGGTCAACAGCGCCCTGCAGCGGGCCCGGGCCACACTGGCCGAGCAGCAGCAGTCGGGCGCCGCCGCCGAGGTCTCCGACCCGCTCGACGAGGAGCAGCAGAAGCTCCTGGAGCGCTATGTCGCGGCCTTCGAGGGCTACGACATGACAGCGCTGACGGCGCTCCTCCACGAGGACGCCGTCATGACGATGCCGCCGTTCGACCTGTGGCTCGTCGGCCACGAGGACATCGCCGGCTTCATGACCACCATCGGCTCCGCCTGCGAGGGCTCCCGGCTGTTCCCGGTCCAGGTCAACGGCCTGCCCGGGTTCGCCCAGTACAAGCCCGACCCGGACACCGGCGGCTGGAGCCCCTGGGCGGTCCAGGTCCTGGAGATCTCAGACGGCCGACTGACCGGGTTCCACTTCTTCCTCGACACCAAGCGCTGGTTCCCGCTCTTCGACCTCCCCCTCCACCTGGAGGCGAAGGCCGACGAAGCGGAGGAGGGAGCGTAGGGCGGGGTCGGGGTCACGCAGCCGTATCCGCCCTCCGGCCCGGCGGGCGGTCAGCTCCAGCCGCGCCAGCAGATCGACGGCGGTGAGCCCGGGCGGCCCGATCCCGGCGACATCGCAGACGACGATCCCGGCCGCGCCGCCCGCGAGCAGCGCCCGCACCTCGGCGCACAGCCCGGCCACCGCGTCCTTGGCGACGGGGCCGGGCAGCACGAGCACGGCGGGGGGCATGGCATCCACGAACCGGTAGACCGCCGACGGCTCACCAACTCATCGGTAGGGCGCCGGGTTTCCGCACGTCGTCGCGCAGATCACAAGGATCGCAACGTTGACCTGCACCTGACCCGCACCAGAGGGTTGGGTGTATGCCCCACAGATCAGCGTCTCGATGGACACCCGACGGCCTTCCGCGCCCCGAGGGGGTCCCGTGCAGGGGGTGCTGAGCGGCTTCGCGGTCATCGCGATCGTCATCGGGGTGGGCTATGTCCTCGGGCGCGGCGGCCACCTCGGGGTCAACGGCCGCGAGGTGCTCACCAAGCTCGCCTTCCACGTCGCCTCCCCCGCCCTGCTCTTCACCACCCTCGCGAGGGCCGACCTGGCGGTGATCTTCTCCAGCCGCCTCCTGGTGACGGCCCTGAGCACGGCAGCGGCGGCGGGCGCGTTCGTGGCGGTGAGTGTCGTACGGCACTGGGGCGTGGGACGCACCACCATCGGTGCGCTGTGCTCCAGCTACGTCAACTCCGGCAACCTCGGCATCCCGATCGCGGTGTACGTGCTGGGCGACGCGTCCCTGGTGGCCCCGGTCCTGCTCTTCCAGGTGGTCGTCCTGACTCCGGTCGCCCTGACGATCCTGGACCTGTCGGGCATGGGCGAGAAGGGCCCGTGGTGGCGCCGGCTCCTCACCCCGCTCCGCAATCCGATAGCCGTCGGCTCCCTCACCGGGGTCCTGGTCTCGGGGCTCGGCATCCGCCTCCCCGGCCCGGTGATGGACCCCCTGACCCTGATCGGCAACATGTCGGTCCCGGCGGTGCTGCTCGCCTTCGGCATCTCCCTGCACGGCAGCACCCCGCCCGGCCGGGGCCGCGACCGCCACCCGGTGTTCCTCTCGGTGGCCCTGAAGTCGGTGGGCCAGCCGCTGATCGCCTGGGCCCTGGCGTCAGCGGTCTTCGACCTGCACGGCGCCCAGCTCCTCGACGTGACGGTGACCTCGGCCCTCCCGGCCGCCCAGAACCTCTACACCTACGCCGGCACCTACCGTGTGGGCGAGGAACTGGCCCGCGACTCGATCCTGCTGTCCACGGTGCTGGCGGTGCCGGTGCTGGTCGTGGTGGCGGCGCTGCTGGGGTGATGGACCGTCAGGCGATGCGCTCCAGCACCACGGGGGACGCCGTGAACTCCGTGCCGGCGGCCGCGATGTCGTAGGAGCCCTCCACCGACTGGAGCGCGTACTCGAAGCGCTCCGGGGTGTCGGTGTGCAGGGTCAGCAAGGGCTGGCCCGCCGTGACCGTGTCGCCGGGCTTGGCGTGCAGTTCGACGCCCGCGCCCGCCTGCACCGGGTCCTCCTTGCGGGCGCGGCCCGCGCCCAGGCGCCAGGCGGCGACGCCGATGCCGTACGCGTCGAGGCGGGTCAGGACACCGGACGACGGCGCCTTGATCACGTGCTGTTCCTTCGCCACCGGGAGCACCGCGTCCGGGTCGCCGCCCTGGGCCGCGATCATCCGGCGCCAGACGTCCATCGCCGAGCCGTCGGCCAGCGCCTTCGCCGGGTCGGCGTCCTTCAGGCCGGCCGCGTCGAGCATCTCGCGGGCCAGGGCGAGGGTCAGTTCGACGACATCGGCGGGACCGCCGCCGGCCAGGACCTCGACCGACTCGCGGACCTCCAGGGCGTTGCCCGCCGTGAGGCCGAGGGGGGTGGACATGTCGGTGAGGAGCGCGACCGTCTTCACGCCGTGGTCGGTACCGAGGCCGACCATGGTGGAGGCCAGCTCACGCGCGTCCTCGATCGTCTTCATGAAAGCGCCGGTGCCGACCTTCACGTCCAGGACCAGCGAGCCGGTGCCCTCGGCGATCTTCTTCGACATGATCGAGGAGGCGATCAGCGGGATCGCCTCGACCGTGCCGGTCACGTCGCGGAGCGCGTAGAGCTTCTTGTCGGCCGGGGCCAGGCCGTCGCCGGCCGCGCAGATCACCGCGCCGGTGCCGTCCAGCACCGACAGCATCTCCTCGTTGGAGAGCAGGGCGCGCCAGCCGGGGATCGACTCCAGCTTGTCCAGGGTGCCGCCGGTGTGGCCGAGACCCCGGCCGGAGAGCTGGGGGACGGCCGCGCCGCAGGCCGCGACCAGGGGGGCCAGCGGGAGGGTGATCTTGTCGCCGACACCGCCCGTGGAGTGCTTGTCGGCGGTCGGGCGGGACAGGGAGGAGAACTCCATGCGCTCACCGGAGGCGATCATCGCCGCCGTCCAGCGGGCGATCTCGCGGCGGTTCATGCCGTTGAGGAGGATGGCCATCGCGAGCGACGACATCTGCTCGTCGGCGACCTCGCCGCGGGTGTACGCGTCGATGACCCAGTCGATCTGCTCGTCGCTGAGCTCACCGCGGTCCCGCTTGGTGCGGATGACGGAGATGGCGTCCATGGCCATGACGTTCCCTTCGAAGCATTGCGGCAGTGCGAAGCGCGCGGCCCCTCCGGGTGAGGAGGGGCCGGGCGGGAGTTACTTGGTGAGATGGGCCGGGCCGAAGGCCTGGGGCAGCATCTCGGAGAGGGGCAGGACGCCTTCCGGGGTGTCCAGAAGGAGGTCCGGGCCGCCGAACTCGTAGAGCAGCTGGCGGCAGCGGCCGCACGGGACGAGCAGCCCGCCCGTGCCGTCCACGCAGGTGAAGTGGGTCAGCCGGCCGCCGCCCGTGCGCTGGAGCTGGGAGACGAGTCCGCACTCGGCGCACAGGCCCAGTCCGTAGGAGGCGTTCTCCACGTTGCAGCCGGCGACCGTACGGCCGTCGTCGACCAGGGCGGCGGCCCCGACCGGGAAACCGGAGTACGGCGCGTAGGCGTGGGACATGGCTTCCCGCGCCTCGGCCCGCAGGGTCTCCCAGTCGAAGCCGGCGTCCTGGGTCGTCACTTGCCCTGCCCCTTCCGGTAGGGCAGACCGTCCGCCTTCGGCATCCGCAGGGACTGCGCGGACAGCGAGAGCACGAGCAGGGTGACGAGGTACGGGGTCGCGGTCACGAGCTGCCGCGGGACCTCGTTGGTGGTGGCGTACCAGATGAACATCAGGACCGAGATGACGATCGTGATGACGGCCGGGACGTACTTCTTGCGCCAGGCCAGGTAGACCGCGCCGAACACCAGCAGGATCGCGAGCAGCAGGATCAGCGCGTGCACGTTCACCGTGCCGCCGCGCAGGTTGAGGCTGTCGGTGTAGCCGAACAGGCCCGCGCCCAGC
Source organism: Streptomyces sp. NPDC007157 (assembly GCF_040634235.1). Classification (NCBI taxonomy): domain Bacteria; kingdom Bacillati; phylum Actinomycetota; class Actinomycetes; order Kitasatosporales; family Streptomycetaceae; genus Streptomyces; species Streptomyces sp. NPDC007157. The sequence goes on along the minus strand of NZ_JBEYFE010000013.1, from coordinate 282,755 downwards.
GCCAGTCCGCCCGGCATCCAGTTGCCGAAGATCATCGCGGCGAGACCGATGTAACCGCGGCCGGCCGTCTGGCCGTCCAGGTAGACGTTCGAGGCGACGATCGAGAGGAACGCGCCGCCGAGGCCGGCGAAGCCGCCGCTGATGATCACCGCGATGTACTTGTACTTGTAGACGTTGACGCCCAGGGACTCGGCCGCGACCGGGTTCTCACCACAGGAGCGCAGGCGCAGGCCGAAGGCGGTGCGCCACAGCACCCACCAGGTGATCGGGACGAGGGCTACGGCGATGACCGTCAGCGGGGAGAGGTCGGTGAGCAGACCGCCGACCAGGCCGCCGATGTCGGAGATCAGGAACCAGTGCTTCTCGTTGAGCGTGTTCAGCCAGTCGGACAGCCCCGGCACGCTGAACGTGCCGAGCGAGTCGATCGGCGGGGACTGCTTGGAGGAGCCGCCGGGGGCGTCCTCGAAGGTGAACTTCGAGAGGTAGCGGGTGGCGCCCAGGGCGAGGATGTTCAGGGCCACACCGGAGACGATGTGGTTGACGTTGAAGGTGACGGTCGCGACGGCGTGCAGCAGGGCGCCGAGCGCGCCGCCGATGATGCCGAAGACCACGCCGGTCCAGGGGCCCCACTGGTAGCCGGCCCAGGCACCGAACCAGGTGCCGAGGATCATCATGCCTTCGAGGCCGATGTTGACGACGCCCGCGCGCTCGGCCCACAGACCGCCGAGACCGGCGAGGCCGATCGGCACGGCGAGGCGCAGCGCGGTGGACATCTGGCCGGTCGAGGTGATGCCGTCGGCACCGGTGATCAGGCGGACGGCCGAGGTCAGGATCAGGACGCCCGCGATGACCAGCAGGAGTACCGGGAGCGACATTCGGCGGCCGCCCTTGCCGGGCTGCTTCGCCTGCGGCTTGGCGATGGTCGCGGTGGACATCAGGCCGCCACCTCCTTCTTGGTGTTCTGGGCGGCGGCCGCGGCGAGCTCCGCGCCGACCTGGCGCTGCTGGCGGCGCAGGCCCCACTGGCGTACGGCTTCGTAGGAGATGACCACGGAGAAGACGATCAGGCCCTGCATGATCGTGGCGATCTCCTTCTCGTACGCCACCGGGGTCGCGTAGTCGAGGGCGGGCGAGGCCTTGTCGAGGAAGGCCCAGAGCAGGGCGGCGAAGGCGACGCCACCGGGGTTGTTGCGGCCGAGCAGGGCGATGCCGATGGCGGTGAAGCCGAGGCCGGCCGGGAAGCTCAGGCTGTAGGTGTGGGTGTCGCCGAGCAGCAGCGGGAGGCCCGCGAGGCCGGAGACCGCGCCGGAGATCAGCATGGAGATCAGGACCATGCGCTTGGCGTCGACGCCGGAGGCGGCCGCGGCGGACTCGGAGGCGCCGGTGGCGCGCAGGTCGAAGCCGAAGCGGGTGCGGTTGAGGACCACCCAGTAGGCGATGCCGAGGGCGATGGCGACGAACACCATGCCGTAGATCTCGCCGACGTCCGAGCCCAGGTTGATGCCCGGGAACCAGCCGGACTTCTTCATGTCGCCGGTCGTCATGTTGTTGCCGACCTGGACGCCCCAGACGTTGGCCAGGGTGACGTAGCCGATGACGCTGGTGGCGATGGCGTTCAGCATGATCGTGGAGACGACCTCGCTGACGCCTCGGGTGACCTTGAGGACACCCGCGATGCCGGCCCAGAAGGCGCCGGTGAACATGGCGACCAGGAGCAGCATCGGGATCTGCAGGAAGGCGGGCAGGCCGATGTTGGCGCCGACCACGGCCGTCATCACGGCGGCCAGGCGGTACTGGCCGTCGACGCCGATGTTGAAGAGGTTCATGCGGAAACCGAGGGCGACCGCGATGGCCGCGATGTAGTACATCGCCGCCTGGTTGATGATCAGGACCTGGATGTCCGAGTACGGCAGCTGCTGAAGCATCAGCACGTACGGCTCGAACGGGTTGCGGTCCGAGGCGAGCAGCACGATCGACGTCAGTGCGATCGCGAGGACGAGCGCGATGACCGGGCCGGCCAGCGCGAGGAGCACCCGCTCCTTGTCGAACTTCTTCATCGGGCCTCGTCCTCCGGACCAGCGGCGCCTTCGTCGGTGGTTGCTTCGTGTTCCAGGTGGCCGGACGCGGCACCCGTCATGGCGGAGCCCAGCTCCTCCGGGGTGATGGTGGCCGGGTCGGCGTCCGCGACCAGCTTTCCGTCGAAGATCACCCGCAGGGTGTCCGACAGGCCGATCAGCTCGTCGAGGTCCGCGGAGATCAGCAGCACGGCCAGGCCCTTCCGGCGGGCCTCCCGGATGCGGTCCCAGATCTGCGCCTGGGCGCCGACGTCCACACCGCGGGTGGGGTGGGCGGCGATCAGGAACTTCGGGCTGTGGCTCATCTCGCGGCCGACGATCAGCTTCTGCTGGTTGCCGCCGGACAGGGAGGCGGCGGTGACGTCGATGCCGGGGGTGCGGACGTCGTACTCCTCGACGATCCGGCGGGTGTCGGCCTGGGCGCCCTTGATGTCCAGCCAGAAGCCCTTCGCGTTGGGCTTCTCGGTGACGTGACCGAGGATGCGGTTCTCCCAGAGCGGCGACTCCAGGAGCAGGCCCTGGCGGTGCCGGTCCTCGGGGATGTAGCCGACGCCCCGTTCGCGGCGCTTGCGGGTGGCCCAGGGGGTGATGTCCTCGCCGAGGAACTCGACGGTGCCGGAGTCGGCGTTGCGGGTGCCGATCAGCGCGTCGATCAGCTCGGTCTGGCCGTTGCCCTCGACACCGGCGATGCCCATGACCTCGCCGGCGTGGATGGTGAAGGTGACGTCGTCGAGGACGCGCTTGGCCTCGCCGGGGGTGGTGGCCTCGGTGAGCACGTCGGCACCGGCCGTGGCACCGGCGGAGCCGGGGGTCGCGGTCTCGGGCTGCGCGCCGAGCTCGCCGAGGGAGGCGCCGCCGCTGGCGTAGACGGTGAGGTTGCGGACGGTGATGACCGGCTTGTCGGTGACCGTGGACTCGGCGGTCTCCGGGGTGGGCAGCTCGCTGCCCACCATCAGCTCGGCGAGCTGACGCGGGGTGGTCTCGGAGGGGATCGCGGTCCCGACGGTCGTACCGCGGCGGATGACGGTGATGTCGTCGGCCACCGACAGCACCTCGCCGAGCTTGTGCGAGATGAAGATGACCGACAGGCCCTCGGACTTGAGCTCACGCAGGTTGTCGAAGAGTGCGTCGACCTCCTGCGGGACGAGGACGGCGGTGGGCTCGTCGAGGATCAGGGTCTTGGCGCCGCGGTAGAGGACCTTGAGGATCTCCACGCGCTGTCGGTCGGCGACACCGAGGTCCTCGACCAGGGCGTCGGGGCGGATGCCGAGGCCGTAGCGGTCGGAGATCTCGTGGATCTTCTTCCGGGCGTTGCCGCCGATGCCGTACAGCTTCTCGCTGCCGAGCACGACGTTCTCGAGGACGGTCAGGTTGTCCGCCAGCATGAAGTGCTGGTGGACCATGCCGATGCCGCGCGCGATGGCGTCGGCCGGGGACGAGAAGGTGACCTGCTCGCCGTCGATCGCGATGGTGCCCTCGTCCGGCTTCTGCATGCCGTAGAGGATCTTCATCAGGGTCGACTTGCCGGCGCCGTTCTCACCGACGAGGGCATGAACGGTGCCCTTGCGGACCGACAGGTGGATGTCGTGGTTGGCTACGACACCAGGGAATCGCTTGGTGATCCCCGCCAGCTCGACCGCGGCTGTCGTCTCTGCGGTGAGCGGAGGGCTGCTGGACGCGTCGATGGCGCACTCTCCTCGGGAAAGGGGCCGCTCTACGCGCGTAGCGCCCCTGCTTTAAATAGTGCCCGGACCTGACCGAGCTTTTTCGACTCTCGATCCGTTCCGAGCATTCTGCCGCGTGAACGAGGCGGGTCCCCGCCGTACCCCGTCGGGATCCGGGGCTACGGCAGGGGCGCGGGAGGAAGATCCTGCCCGCACCCCGTTCCGTGGCCGTAACGCTGCCATTACAGCGTCTTTTTGGCCATGCCTACGGCATGGTCATGACCGTCGGGTCAGGAGGTCTTGACCACGATCGAGCCGTCCTTGATACCGGCCTCGGCCTTCTTCAGCGCGGCCTGGATGTCGGCGTTGCTCTTGAAGGCCGGGTTGGAGTCGGACAGGCTCACGCCGCCGGTGGTCAGGCTGGCGCGGATCTCACCGGTCTCCGGCTTGCCGTCGTGGACGGACTTGGCCAGGTTGTAGACCGCGCCCGCGACGTCCTTCATGGCCGAGGTGAGGATGGAGTCCTTGTACTGGGCCAGCGCGTCCTGCTTGTACTGGTCCGAGTCGACGCCGATCGCCCACACCTTGTGCGCGGCGGCCGACTGGATGACACCCTGACCGGACAGACCGGCGGCGGCGTAGACGACGTCCGCACCGGCGTCGATCTGGCCGTCCGCGGCGGTCTTGCCCTTGTCCGGGCTGGAGAAGCCGCCCTCGGCCGCGGTCTCGGTCAGGTACTGCGACTTGACCTTGACGCCCTTCTTGGTGTCCGCGACGCCCTGCTCGAAGCCGGCCTCGAACTTGTGGATCAGCGGCACGTCCACACCGCCGACGAAGCCCACGGTGTTGGTCTTGGTGGCCTTGGCGGCGGCGACACCGGCCAGGTAGGACGCCTGCTCCTCGTGGAAGACGAGGTCGGCGACGTTGTCGGCCTTGATGGTGTTGTCGTCGATGATGCCGAAGGTGACCTTCGGGAACTTCGCCGCGACCTCCTTGACGGCCGGCGCGTAGGAGTAGCCGACGCCGACCACCGGGTTGTAGCCGGCCTTGGCCAGGGTCTCCAGGCGCTGCGCCTTGTCCGCGTCCGACTCGCCGTCCTGCGGCTCGACGGCGGCGGACTTGTAGCCGTACTGCTGGTCGGCCTTGTCCATGCCGGCGGTCGCGGCGTCGTTGAAGGACTGGTCGCCCTTGCCGCCGACGTCGTAGGCGAGAGCCAGACCGAGGTCCTTGCCCTTGCTCGCGGAGGACGAGGTGGAGGAGCTGCCACAGGCGGAGACTGTGACGGCGAGAGCTGCGGTTGCAACGCCTGCAACCGCGAAACGGGACACCCGGCGCATGGAACTTGACTCCTTTGTGCAAGCGCCCAAACCAGGCGCTGGTTCCGCGGCAGCGTAACGCGCGTAGACCAGACGGAAAACCCCCAATGTCCGGTCCGTTATCTAGCTGTGGCCACAGTCACCGTCCAAGGCTACGCACAGCAGTGCGCCCCTTGCAGGAGGCAAGGGGCGCAAGGACTGCAACGGCGGCGCTCAGCCGGCCGCGCCTTCGTACGGCGGGCTCACCCGGCCGTACATATATGTCGGATCACTTGGTGTTGACGGTGACCTTGCCGTCGATGATGTCCTGCTTGGCCTTCTCCACGGCCGCGACGACCTTGGTCTGCGCCTTGTACTTCGGGTTGGTGTCCGCGAAGCCGACCCCGCCGGTCTTCAGGGTGCCGTTGACGACACCGCTCTCCGGCTTGCCCTCGTAGACGGACTTCACCAGGTCGTACACCGCGCCACCGACGTTCTTCAGCGCGGAGCCGAGGATGTAGTCCTTGTACTTGGCGAGCGCGTCCTGCGCGTACTGGTCGGAGTCGACGCCGATCGCCCACACCTTGGCGGTGGCGGCGGCCTCGATCACGCCCTGCCCGGACAGGCCGGCCGCGTGGTAGATGACGTCGGCACCGGCGTCGATCTGCCCCTGGGCTGCCGTCTTGCCCTTGTCCGGGCTGGAGAAGCCGCCCTCGGCCGCGGTCTGGGTCAGGTACTGCGACTCGATCTTGATCTTCGGGTCGACCGACTTGGCACCCTGGTCGAACCCGGCCTCGAAGGTGTGGATCAGCGGAATGTCCACACCGCCGATGAAGCCGATGTGGTCCTTCTTGGTGGCCGAGGCGGCGGCCACACCCGCGAGGTACGACGACTGCTCGGCCGCGAAGACCATGTCGACGACGTTCTTCGCGTTGATCGTCGAGTCGTCGATCATGCCGAAGGTGATGTTCGGGTACTTGGCGGCGACCTCCTTGACGGCGGGCGCGTAGGAGTAGCCGACCCCGATGATCGGGTTGTAGCCGGACTTGGCGAGCGTGTCGAGGCGCTGCACCTTGTCGGCGTCGGACTCGCCGTCCTGCGGCTCGATGTCCCGGCCGCCGATGCCGAACTCCTTCTCGGCCTTCTGGAAGCCGGCGAAGGCGGCGTCGTTGAAGGACTGGTCGCCCTTGCCGCCGATGTCGTAGGCAAGGCCTATGCCCTTGCCGTTGTACTTGCCGGACGAGTTCGTGGCGGTGTCACCACTGTCCTGGCTGGACTTACCGCATCCCGCGGCGGCGAGGGCGATGACGGCGACGGTCACCGCGGCTTGGGAGACCCTCGTCCTGCGAGAGATTCCCCTAGAGACAAAACGCACAGCAAGCACCCCTTCGTCCCCACGGCACCGTCACCGGCCCGCTTCCCCAATCGGCCACCTGTGGTGGCGATTCCGGCGCACAGTAACGCGCGTAGAAGGGAAGGGGAACGGGGTTTCTCATTGCCGTTATCGAACCGTGCCGACCCCGGGTTACAGGGAGAGATCGCGGGTTACGCCGGGGTGACACAAGGGGACGAAGGGCAACCGATCGGGCGCCTTCGTCCCCTGGGGCCAGGTGACCGTTTCTCCAGCCTTTCGATACGACTGCCGCCGTTCCCGCTAGCGGGTCGCGTCGATGAGGGCGGCGGCCGTGAACAGCTCCACCCCGACCGTGATGGCCCGCTCGTCGGCGTCGAAGTCGCCCTGATGCAGGTCACGCACGGTCCGCTCGCCCGGCGTCCGCACCCCGAGCCGCGCCAGCGCGCCCGGCACGTGCTCCAGGTACCAGGAGAAGTCCTCGCCGCCGAGGCTCTGCTCGGTGGTCTCGATGGAGTCGGTGCCGCGCCGGGCGGTCATCGCGTCCCGCAGCAGTTCGGTGATCACCGGGTCGTTGACGACCGGCGGCACCCCGCGCACGTAGTTGATCTCGGACTTGGCCCGGTGCAGGGTCGCGACCTCGTCGATCGCCGCGTGCACCACGTCCGGCGCCTGCCGCCAGGCGGCCAGGTCCAGGCACCGCACGGTCCCGGAGAGCTCGGCGTGCTGCGGGATGACGTTGGGCGCGTGCCCGGACTCGATCCGCCCCCAGGTCACGGCGAGCCCGCTGCGGCTGTCCACGCGCCGCGCGATGAGCGCAGGCACGTCGACGGCGACCCGGGCGGCGGCGGTGACCATGTCGGTGGTCAGATGCGGCCGGGCGGTGTGCCCGCCGGGCCCGTCCAGTGCCACCTCGATACGGTCGCAGGCGCTGGTGATGGCGCCGGTCCTGAGCCCGATCCGCCCCGCGTCCACCCGCGGGTCGCAGTGCACGGCGATGATCCGCCCCACCCCGTCCAGCGCCCCGGACCCGATGGCGTCGGCGGCACCGCCGGGCAGCACCTCCTCGGCGGGCTGGAAGAGCAGCCGTACGGGCCGCGGCAGCAGCCCCCGCCCGTGCAGGTCGGCGAGGACGAGCCCGGCGCCCAGCACCACGGCGGTGTGCACGTCGTGCCCGCACGCGTGCGCCCGGTCCGGCACGGTGGACCGGTAGACGCACTCGGTCTTCATGTCCGGGATGGGCAGGGCGTCGATGTCGGCGCGCAGGGCGAGCACCGGCAGCCCGTCGGCCTCGGGCCCGATGTCACAGATGAGCCCGGTTCCCATGGAGAGCACCCGCGGCCTCAGACCGGCCTTTTCCAGCCGTTCCTTGATCGCGGCCGTGGTGCGGAACTCCTGGTTGCCTAGCTCGGGGTGCATGTGCAGGTCGCGCCGGAAGGCTACGAGTTCGGCGTGCAGCTCCTCGCTGAGCACACCGGGGAGCACATCCCCTGGGAGGTCGGCCTCGGACTCTAGGGACATCAATTGGTTCACCCTCTGAAGGGTAGGACGCCCGGGGGGTCAACTGCCCCGAGATCAACAAAAGTTCAGCCCGTTAGGGGAAGAAAATCTGACCGCGATGGCATGACCTCGGACGTGGCTGGGTAAAACCTATGTTTCCTCTTCCACGGATACCACGCCGCACGGCAATCACGCCGTTTCTGTCCACGTACCGAAACAGCACCGGGCCGGAACGGCGACTTCGCGACACGCGGGCACGCCCGCCCGGTAGCGTGCGCGACCGTGACGGACTCGGAGACGACCGACTTCATAGAAACCACCCGTACGTCCTACGACGCGATCGCCAAGGACTACTCCGCCGCCTACCCCGGGCTCCCCGACCTTCCGGTGGACATGTCCCTGATCGGCGCCTTCGCCCGGCTGGTGAAGGCGAACGGCACCGCCCCCGTGGCCGACCTGGGCAGCGGCCCCGGCCACATCACCGCCCACCTGAACGAGCTGGGGGTCCCGGCCTTCGGCATCGACCTCTCCCCCGCCATGGTCGCCCTGGCCCGCGAGGCCCACCCCGACCTGCGCTTCCACCGGGGCTCGATGACGTCCCTGGACCTGCCCGACGCGACCCTGGGCGGCATCGTCGCCCTCTACTCGATCATCCACGTCCCCGACGCCCACCTCCCGGCGACCTTCGCCGGCTTCCACCGCGTCCTGGTCCCCGGCGGCCATGTCCTGCTGGCCTTCCAGAAGGGCGAACAGCCCGGCCTCCACCTCACCGAACGCTTCGGCCACGAGATCGACCTCCACTACCACTGGCGCCCGGCGTACGCGGTGGGCGACATGCTCGCCAAGGCGGGCCTGGAGGTGGCGGCCACCCTGATCCGCGAGCCGCTGGACGGGGAGAAGCGGCCCAGGGCGTTCGTACTGGCCCGCAAGCCCTGACGTACCGGGGGTGCGGCGGCCGGAGGCATCAGACCTGAGCGACCTGAGTACGGCGCACACATTCGGTGACGACGTCCCGCAGGCTGCCGGTGTCCGCCAGCAGCCGCCGCTGCTCGTCGGCGCCGTTACCGTCCCGCAGCAGCCGCTGAACGGCCTCTTCCACCATCGCCAGGTCGCCGCTGTCGGCGAGGGCGTCCCGGGTGTGCGCCAGCAGCGCGCCCAGGACCGCCCGCGCCGACCGGGGCCGCAGGGTGACGGGGTCCAGCAGTTCCCCGCCGAGCCCCGAGCGGGCGGCGCGCCAGCCGGCCATCCGCGCCAGCCCCACGCCGCGGTCCACGGGCTCCCGCCCAGCCCGCCACTCCCGCCCCGCGGTCTCCACCAGGGCACGGGCCAGCGCGGCCACGAGCACGGCGGTCCCGGCGCGCAGGCACACGTCGGCGACCCGGATCTCCACGGTCGGATAGCGCCGGGCGAGCCGGGCGTCGAAGTAGACCATCCCCTCGTCCAGGATGACGCCGGTGGCCACCATGTCCGCGACCAGCCGGTGGTACCGCGCGGCGGACCGGAACAGCTCGGCCGGCCCGGCGGACGGCCAGCGCGCCCACACCCGGCTGCGATAACTGGCGTACCCGGAGTCCCGGCCCTGCCAGAAGGGTGAATTGGCGCTGACGGCGACGAGCACGGGCAGCCAGGGCCGCACCCGGTCCAGGACCCCGACCCCCTCCTCGTCCGACTCCACGGAAACATGCACATGACACCCGCAGACCAGTTGCTCCCGGGTGGCGATCCCGTACTGCTCGGCCATCCACTGGTAGCGCCGGTTGACGCTGACGGAGGGGCTGACCGGCAGCGGCGAGCTGGCCAGCGCGGCAACGGCGCACCCCAGCTCCCCGGCGAGCCGCGCGGCCTCCTCACGACACCGCACGATCTCTTCGCCGAGTTCCGCCATCTCCGCCTGCGGCCGGGTGGCGAACTCCAGCATCTGCCCGTAGAGCTCCTTCTCGAACACGTCCTGCCCCGGATCCGCCAGCGCGGCCCGGGCCAGCACCGCGGCCGCCGACGCCTTGGGCTCCCCCGTCTCCGGGTCCACGAGCAGAAGCTCTTCCTCCACTCCGACGGTACGCACCCGGGGCCGCCCTCCATCCGTGCCACCACCGACCGCGGCGGCCTCTGCACCCCCGACTTCCCACGACGGCCGGGGGGACACCTGCCGGACAGCGGGCGCCCCGACGCTCACCCCTCGGCGAACAGCTGACCGCCGCAGGGGGCGGCCGGGTCCCGCTGCCCGGCCGCGGTCATGCCGGCCTGGCACTGATCGAGGCGGCGTGAACGGGCCGCCGGCTACACCGGGCTCGTCACCGCCGTCAGCCGGTGCACGTCCTTCGCCGTGCCGGTGACACCGGAGAGGAACCCCTGGGCGCGCGGCGACGCGTTCTCCGTCAGCCAGGCCGGGTCGATGTCGCACACGGCCACCCGGACGCCCGTGCCGACCAGGGCCAGGGGGAGGGTGTGGACGACCGTCGAGGGGAAGCTCAGGATCGTACGGCCGATCGGGCCGCGGCGGGCGATCAGTTCGAGGGGGAGGTCCGGGCGGACTATCTCCAGTCCCGTCTCGCCCGCGAGGCGGTGGAGTTTCTCCGTGCTCTCCCTGCGGTGGGCGAAGTAGCGCCTCGCGCCGTGTGCCTTCGCCAGGGTCTGGACGGCCTCCAGATAGCGGTCGCCGTCCACGACGCCGGTCTCCACCAGGGAGGTGCCGACCATGTCCGCGCCCTTGGTGATGCGCGGCGGGCCGAAGCGGGCCCTGGTCCAGCCGAAGTCGTTGGCGGTGACCGTCACACCCGCCGGGGTCTCGGTCACCGGCATGGAGGAGAAGACCTCCACCCGGCGGCCGTCGCTGGGCGTGAGGCGGCGGCGCGCGGAGGAGGAGACGGGGGCGAAGAGCAGGTCCCGGGCGCCCGGGCGGCCGCCCTTGCGGTGCCAGCGGACCAGGCGTTCGCCGCGCGCCAGCTGGGCCACGAACTCCATCGTCGCCGTGCCGTCGTCGACGACGACCAGGTCACGGGCGCGGGTGATGGTCAGGAGCAGCTGCACGTAGCGGGAGAAGGGATCGCCCATCACGATGCGGTCGGCCCGGCGGAGCGAGCCCGCCAGGCCGCCGATCGTCTGGAAGGGGGCGGCGGTGCCGCCCCGGGCTTCCTCCCAGCGGACCCGGTAGCCCTCGTCACGGGCCAGGTCCGCCATACGGCGCAGCTGGCCCCGGGTCATGGGGTCCGTCGGGGACAGGACGACGATCGTGAGTTCCGCGCCGGGTGCCGCCGCCGATATGGCGACCGATGCGCGACGGACCTGCGAGGGCACCGTCGGCACCGGCTCCACCGCCCCGCGCAGGGCGTGGACATGCGCCCACTCCAGCACGTTCAGCAGCTGCACCGGACTCTCGACGAACGCGAGTGTGTGGGGGCCGGGGTTCCCGGCGCGGGGGCTCATCGACGTACGACCGTCCCGTCGTCGTAACACAACAGACGTATCTTCAGGATTCCAGCGGTGTCAGACCTGGACCGGCTCGCCGGCCGCCGCGGCGATCTCCGCCTCGGCGACGACACCGGTGACGCGGCGCAGCTTCTTCATCGGGCCGAGCTCGGAGTCGTAGACCTTCTTGACGCCGTCGCCCAGGGAGGCCGAGATGGTGCGGATGTCGCGGACCAGGCGGGTGAGGCCCTGCGGCTCGACGGAGGCGGCCTGGTCGGAGCCCCACATGGCGCGGTCCAGGGTGATGTGGCGCTCGACGAAGGTGGCGCCGAGGGCGACCGCGGCGAGGGTGGTCTGCAGGCCCGTCTCGTGGCCGGAGTAGCCGATCGGGACGTTCGGGTACTCCTTCTCCAGCGTGTTGATCACGCGGAGGTTGAGCTCCTCGGCCTTCGCCGGGTAGGTGGAGGTGGCGTGGCAGAGCAGGATGTTGTCCGAGCCGAGGACCTCGACCGCGTGGCGGATCTGCTTCGGGGTGGACATGCCGGTGGAGAGGATGACCGAGCGGCCGGTGGAGCGCAGCGCCTTCAGCAGCTCGTCGTCCGTCAGGGACGCGGAGGCGACCTTGTGGGCCGGGACGTCGAACTTCTCCAGGAAGGCGACGGCCTCGGTGTCCCACGGGGAGGCGAACCAGGCGATGTTCTTGCTCTTGCAGTACTCGTCGATCTGGCGGTACTCGTCCTCACCGAACTCCACGCGGTGGCGGTAGTCGATGTAGGTCATGCGACCCCAGGGGGTGTCACGCTCGATGTCCCACTGGTCGCGCGGGGTGCAGATCTCCGGGGTGCGCTTCTGGAACTTGACGGCGTCACAGCCGGCCTCGGCGGCGACGTCGATCAGCTTGAAGGCGTTCTCCAGCTCACCGTTGTGGTTGATGCCGATCTCGCCGCAGATGTAGACGGGCTTGCCGGGGCCGACCTCGCGGGAACCGAACGTGCGCAGACGGGAGTTGCTCATGACTGTGGGGTGTCCTTACTTCGGGAGGGAATCGAGAGAGGGGCCGAGGATCCAGCTGGCGATCTCTCGGATCGCGCCGTCGCCACCCGGGACGGTGGTGACCGCGCGTGCGGCGCCGCGTACGACGTCGTGGGCGCTCGCGACCGCCACGGGCCAGCCCACGAGGGCGAAGCACGGGAGGTCATTGACGTCGTTTCCGACGTAGAGCACGCGCTCGGGAGCGATGCCCTGCTCCTCGCACCACTGCTTGAGTGCGAGGTCCTTGCGGTCGATGCCGTGCAGGACCGGGATCTGTAGCTTCCGGGCCCGGGCGGCGACGACCGGGTTCTGCTCCGTGGAGAGGATCAGCATCCTGAGCCCGCTCTTTCGCAGGGCGGCGATGCCGAGTCCGTCGCCGCGGTGCACGGAGACGAACTCCTTTCCATCGGCGTCGATCAGCACCCGGTCGTCGGTCTGGGTGCCGTCGAAGTCCAGTACGACCGCGTCGATGTCGTCGGCGGTCGGCAGCGAACCGGGGCGGTCCGCGTCGAAGAGGGTGGCCAGCGCGCGGGCGCGGGCCAGGTCGTGCGGGTCGTCGATCTCCAGGACGCGGGCCGGGTCGGTGCGCACCAGCTCGGTGTTGCCGAAGAAGCGGTGCCGGTGCTCGCGGAAGCCGTCGGCGCGCATCGCGTAGGCGGCGCCGGTCTCCAGGAAGTCCTGGGGGCGGTCCTGGCGGCGGGGGCGGAAGGACTTGTCGTGGTTGACGCCGAAGCCGCCGCTCGCCGTGGCCGTGTCGGCGACGACCGGCACCGGGGCGTCCACCTCGTCGCGCCAGACGAAGCCGTGGAAGGGCGCCACGGTCAGGGCCGTGTCGGCGCCGTTCTCGACGATCGCGCCGGCCACCCCGTCGATGTCCTCGCGGATGATGAACGGGCTGGTGCACTGCACGAGCAGCACCACGTCGACCGGGGCGCCGTGCAGCGCCTCGTGGGCGTCCATGGCGTGCAGGACGGCGGCCTCGGAGGTGGCGGTGTCACCGGCGATGGCGGCGGGGCGCAGCACCACCTCGGCGCCGGCGGACCGGGCGGCCGCGGCGATCGCCTGGTCGTCGGTCGAGACGACGACGTCGGTCACCAGGCGGGAGGCACGGCACTCGCGGACGGCGCGGGCGACCAGCGGGACGCCGCCGACCGGGAGGAGGTTCTTCGCGGGCACGCCCTTGGAGCCGCCGCGCGCGGGGATCACGGCGAGTACCCGGGGTACGACCGTTTGGGGGTGGGACATCGGCTCTGTTCCTTCGGATGCGTGGAGCTGGGCTCCTTGGCGCGGGATCCGGTCGCTCACAGCTCTCCCATTCGTCGGATCACGGGGGCCACCCGCTGGACGCCGTGGCGGTAGGCGCCGCGCGCGGCCCGGCGCACGATCTGGCGGACGGGGCCCGGTGCCTTGTCGGCGGCGGGCGCGCCGGGCAGCGGTACGCCGTCGGGGCCGAGGTGGTGGCGGGCCAGGATGCCGGGCAGGTAACCGGGCGCGGTCTCGGGTGTGTAGTACGGGTTCAGGGGCGGCAGCCCGCCGGGCCGGCCGAGCAGCTTGGCGATCCGCTCACGGCCGGCGTCGAACGCGGTGGCGTACGAGCCGTCGGCGGCGACGCCCTGCCGTGACACCCACTCGGCGTCGGGCACCGGGCGGTGTCCGGCGTCGAGCTGGTCCCAGGAGGCGAGGCAGCCGGAGCCGACGAAGTGGTGGTTGCCGAACGTCTCGCGGACCCCGAGGTCGGTGAGGACCACGGTGGGGATGCGCCGGTGCAGGGCTTCCAGGGCGGCCGTCGAGCTGACGGTGACCAGGAGGTCCGTGCGGTCGAGTACCTCGCCCATGTGCCCGTACACCAGGCGGAAGTTGGCGGGCACGTCCATGCCCTGGACCAGCTTCTGGTACGGCAGTTCCTCGATGTGGGTGGTGTGCTCGCCGGGCTTGGAGCGCAGCTTGAGCAGCACCTCCCGCCCGGGGTGCTGACGGGCGTGCCGGATGAGGCGGTTGAGCAGGTACGTACGGTCCTTGCGGCTCTCGGGGACCGAGGGCTGGGCCGCGAACACCACGGTGTAGGGCTCGTGTTCACCTTCGTAGGGGTCCCCGCCGAGGAACGGCAGCGCGACCTCGGTCACCGAGGATGAGTCGGCGCCCACCCCGTCGTACACGGCCCGGAAACGGTCCGCGTCCTGACGGGAGTTGGCGAGGACCAGGTCCGCGCCGTGTCGCAGCAGCAGGCCGTCGGCGAGCTTCTCGTAGACGACGCCGACATAGCCGGTGACGACGACGGGCCGCTTCGCGCGGCCGGCGAAGACGCTGCGCAGCCCGTGCAGCATCGCCTGCACCCCGCCGCCGACGAGCGAGAGGACGAGGATGTCGTACGACTCCGTTCCCTCGGGGTCGGCCTCCGTGCCCGCGGGGCCGGCTTCCATGGCACGCAGGAACTCGACGGCCGTCACTTCGCGGAGCGAGTCCGCGTGGACGCCGACTTCCTGGAGCTGGCGGGCGGTCGGGGTGGCACGGCCGCGCAGGAGATAACCGTCGAGCCGGACGTCCGAATCGTCGCTTTCGTCGGGGATCAGGCGCTTCGCGGTGAGCGCCCCCCACTTCCACCGAGTATCGGAATCCGCCAGGACGGCCACCCGCAGGGACTTCGTTGCACTTGCTGGCACATCCAAGACGCTAGGAAGCGATTCCGAGGATCTCCCCAACCCGAATCCAACAAAGGGTTAACAACACATCGCCGAATGGCGAATCAGCCCAGGATAAGCCCTGAAAAAGCCCCGATTCATAGCTTCGACACATGTCGTTCACCTGGCGTCAAGACAACGGTCAGGACGGATGACGGGCGCCCCTCTAACGTCCCCCACGTGGTCAAGCTCTCCGTCATCGTGCCGTTCTACAACGTGCAGCAATACGCGCCCGACACCCTGAGGAGCCTGCGCTCGAACGCGCGTGAGGACTTCGAATTCATTCTCGTCGACGACTGCTCGACCGACGGGACACCAGAGATTCTCGCGCGAGCCGAGCGCGAGCTGCCAGGCGCGGTCCATGTCAGACACGAGCTGAACGGAGGGCTGGCCACCGCGCGCAACACCGGCATCGACAAAGCACGCGGCGAGTACGTCACCTTCCTGGACGGCGACGACTGGCTCGCGCCCGGCTACTACCCGGACCTGGTCACCGCGATCGAGTCGCTGGGCTGCGACTTCGTCCGTACCGACCATGTGCAGTGCACCGCGCGCGCCCGGGTCGTGCACCGGGTGCCGGTCGGCCGCCGCAACACCGTCATGAACCCGCGGGAGGCGATCCTGCCGACCGACCGGACGACCTCCGTCGACTACGCGTACGCGTGGGCGGGGGTCTACCACCGCCGGCTGGTGGACAAGGGGCTCGTCCACTTCACGGACGGCCTGCGCACGGCCGAGGACCGGCCGTGGATCTGGAAACTGCACCGGGAGGCCGAATCCTTCGCGGCGGTGAACCTGCTCGGCGTCTTCTATCGGCGTGGCGTAGCCTCGTCACTCACGCAGATCGGAGATGTCCGTCAGCTCGATTTCATTCGCGCGTTCGACCAGGTGATCGAGGAAACCGCACAGGACGCGGACGCGAAGGAACTCCTGCCGAAGGCCGTCCGTACCTACTGCGCCATCATTTCCCATCACCTGGGATCCATCGAAAGGTTCGAGCCCGCGGTGGCGAAAAAGCTGAAATCCATGAGTGCCGCCGCACTGCGGCGCATGCCGCAGGACGTGCTGGACGAGGCCCTGGACTCCATGGACCTCCAGCGCGCCACCAAGCTGCGCCGGCTGCGCCGCCGTCCCGCTCCCGCGGGGGCCGCCGCGTGACCACCCAGATCTTCCAGGCGTCCACCCTCTACGGCACGGCCACCCTCGCCGCCGCCCTGGACTCCGGCGTCTTCCGCCCGGCCGACCGGCGCATCCTGCTGGTCTGCAACAACGCGGCCACCCCGGAGACCACTCCGGGCCTGGACGTGGCACCGGGCTTCGAGCGGCTGCGCGACCGCTTCGACGACGTGATCTCGTACAACGAGACGATCTTCCCGTTCCACCCCGGCGGCTGGGCCCCGCGCCCCGAGGACCTCCCCCTGTGGGAACGCTTCCTGCGCCACGAGTGGCGGCTCGGCGACGACGACGTGGAGCTCGCCGTCGAGTCCATCCAGGTCAACCCCTCGCTGAGCCTGACCCAGATGTTCACCGGCGCCCCGGTCACGGTCTACGCCGACGGCCTGATGAGCTACGGCCCGACCCGCAACAAGATCGACCCGCTGATCGGCACCCGGGTGGACCGGGTCCTCCACCTCGACCTGGTGCCGGGCCTGAAGCCGATGCTGCTCACCGAGTTCGGTGTCCCCGGCGAGGTCGTGCCGACCCCGGCCTTCACCAAGGTGCTGGAGGAACTGGCGCCCAGCGGCGACGAGTTGCCGGTGATCGAGGAACCGGCCCTGCTGCTCGGCCAGTACCTCTCCGCGCTCGGCATCCTCTCCCCCGAGCAGGAGGAGAACCTGCACGTCCGGATGCTCAAGGGTGCCGTCGAACTCGGCCACACCAAGGTCGTGTTCAAGCCGCACCCCTCCGCCCCGGCCCGCTTCGTGCACACCCTGGAGCAGGAGGCCGAGAAGCTCGAGGTCGACCTCACCGTCCTGGACACCACGGTCCTCGCCGAGGTGCTGTACCAGAAGATGCGCCCCGCGCTGGTCGTCGGCTGCTTCTCCACCGCGCTGCTCACCGCGTCCGCGCTGTACGGCCTGCCGACCGCCCGGATCGGCACCGACACGCTCCTGGACAAGCTCACCCCGTACGAGAACAGCAACCGCGTCCCGGTCACCGTCGTCGACGCGCTGCTGCCCTCGCTCACCGACCGCAAGGCCGTCGAGGAGCAGCGCGCGCTGCTGACCGTCGGGGAGCTCACCGAGCTGCTCCGCGCGGTGGGCTTCGCGATGCAGCCGAAGATCCACCCGCAGCTGCGCCAGGAGACCGAGCGCTATCTCACCAAGCACCTCAACGACACGACCATCCGCTACTTCAAGCGCAAGCGCCTGACCTCGCTCGCGCTGCCCGGCGGGGTTCCGGCCCAGCTGGGCTTCCTGCCGCGCAACGCGACGGTGCGGCGGATGGCCCGCAAGGCACGCAACCTGCGGCGGGTCGTCCGCCGCTAGGCGTTCCGTCAAGCGCTCCAGGCGTTCCGCCAAGCGCTCCACTGGAAGCGACGTGTCATGCCGTCTGCGGCGCCGTTGTGGCTGGTCGCGCACTTCCCCGCGCCCCCAGGCGGCGGCTGCGCCGCCGATCAGGGGCGGGTCCATCCGGACCCGCCCCTTCGGTGTCACCGGCCCAGGATCTTCTTGATCGTGGCGCGGTTCTCCTCGGTGACCTTCCACAGCTGCTGCTGCCGGTCGTGCACGTCGGCGACCGTACGGCTGTGGTTGTCGAGGATGCCGATCGCGCGCTCGGTGAGGATCTCGCCGAGGTCCCGCTCGTGCACCGAGACGCCCCACTCGGGCCGCTCGATGTCGTTCAGGAAGTACGCCATCTTCGGGTGCGAGATCAGCGAGATGATCGGCGTGCCGACCCCGAACGGGATCATGCCGGCGTGCCCGCGCATGCCGATGACCAGGCGGGTCTTGGCGTAGGTCTCACGGATCTCGTCGTTGGAGAAGTCGTACATCGGGATCACCGGCAGCGAGATGCCGTGCTCGCGGCGCAGGTCGAAGGCGATCTTCTCGTCGTCCAGCGAGTGCGCGACACACTTGACCTCGGTGTGCTCGCCGATCTTGCGGACGGCCTTGGCCATCTCGGCCAGGAAGTGCCCGTAGTCGTGGCCGAAGCGCAGCCCCGCGCGGTCGTAGGCCGCGTTGAGCATGACCGTGTCCTCGCGGTACGCCGGGTCGCTCCAGCCGGCCACCAGCTGGCGCATGACCGTGGTGGGGCAGGGCTGGAAGACGACCTTGTCCTGGAGCTCCGGCGGGAGCATGCCGCGGACCTTGGCGATGGAACCGTGGTTGCGCAGGCCGAAGAAGGACGACTTCTCGACCAGCAGCCGCAGGCTCTCGTTGAACCGGTTGGCCCGGTAGGACTGGCCGTCGAAGGCGTTGAAGCCGACCGCGTAGACCATGATCGGGACGTCGATGGCGCGCAGGTGCTCGTCGGGGACGTTCCACTGCCAGGCGCTGTTGCCGTTGGGCATGGTGTCCGGGATGAACAGACCGCCGCCGCCGATGACCAGACCCCGGCGGGCGTTGACCCGCTCCAGGGCGGCCTGGTCGAAGTAGCGGTGGGCGTGCACCGAGTGCCAGCGCCGGGAGGAGGTGTCCGGGCCGAAGCCGAGCCGGACGGTCTCCGGGAGCAGCTTGTCGCCGGCGTTGCCCTGCCGGTCCATGTAGAACGCCACGTGCGCCAGCTGGTCCTCGGCGCTGCCCTGCTCCTGGGAGGGGACGGCGGCCGCGCGCTGCGCCCACAGGCGGCTGGGGCGGTGCGTGGGGTCGACGGTGAGGCCGGCGGTGGCGTACTTGAGGGCCTCGGTGTTGTCGCCGTGCACCCAGGCCATCTGGGCGAGCCGGGAGAAGGCGGTCGCGGCCCGGTTGGGGGCGGCGGACGCGAGCAGCAGCTGGGTCTTGGCCTCGTCGTAGCGGGAGACGCTCATCAGGGCGTGGCCGAGCACCTCGTGCGGCCAGGCCTCGTCCAGCGCGATGCGGACGCCGCTGAGGACGTCGACGGCGTCCTGGTAGTCACCGGCCCCGATGTGCGCGGCGGCCACCTTGCGGGCGATCTCCACGTCACCGGTGCGCTTGACGTGCGGGGTGCCGAAGTGGACGACCAGGTCGTGGTGGAGGCCGCCGGAGGAGGCGAAGTAGGCCGCGTGGAACTCGGCGTCGCTCATCTCGAACTCGCGCCAGCGGTCCTCGGCCTGCGCGTACCCGGACTCGCCGCCCTGCCAGGGCTTGTGCCGCCCGGTGAAGTGCAGGATCTTCGTCTCCTCCGGGACCGGGAGGTCGCCGGAGAGCCGCCGCTTGACGAAGTTGTACTTGGCGTCGAGGCGGACGAAGTCGCCGTCCAGGACGGCGTTCAGGATGCCCTGGTCGTGCTTGTCGAGCTCGTACTCGCCGCTGCGGCCGGTCTTGTCGATCTTCGCGCAGAACTCGTCGGACAGGTACTCCTTCTGGATCACCAGAAGACCGGAGTTCAGCTTGTGCTGCCCGTAGAAGAACTGCGGCACGGCCGCGAGGCCCTCGCGCAGCTCCAGGAGCTCGCCGAGACCACCGAGGACCACCATGTCGGTGTCCAGGGTGATGATCGTGTCGTAGTCCCGCAGCCGGAAGATGTCGAGGATGAAGTACGCCTTGCGGACCAGGTAGTTGTCCTGGTCGCCCTTGACGTACGAGTCGTAGTGCGTGTCGTTGACCCGCTGGAGCACGATGCGCGGGTGCAGGGCGCGGATCTTCGCGATGGAGGCCGGGCGCAGGTCGTCGTAGAGCACGACGAAGTCCTCGCAGACGCCCGGGTTGGACAGGGCGAGGCTGCGCAGCAAAACCAGGAAGCCGGGCAGGTAGTTCTCGTCCACGTAGGACGCGAACGCGATCCGGCGCTTCTTGGTGAGGGCGCTCGCGTCGGTGTTCGGTATCGCCGGGGTGAAGGTCGTCGTCATCGCAGGGAGATCCTCATGTCGCTCACGCTCTGGGCCCGCCGCATGACCCAATCCTTCTCGCTGGTGTATTCGTGCACCGAGGTGATGGCCAGCTTCATGGCCTCCTGCACGCGGTAGGCGCCGCTCTCGTAGAAGTCGAACCCGATCAGGTCCAGGGTCGGGCTGACGTCCAGGAAGTCCAGCAGCCAGAGCATGTTGAAGCCGGAGGTCGGGATGCCCGACCAGGCGTCGGCTCCGATCTGCCCGATGTTGCGCATCGGCCAGCGCAGCGACTCGTCGCCGAGGTACTTCTGGGCGCCGGGCACCAGCTTGTTGCGCAGCGAGTGCTTCCAGTCACCGGAGACGCCGCCGAAGATCAGCCGGGTGGTCACCGGCTTCTCCCAGTTGAAGGCGTGCTTGTGGATGCTGACGTGGATGTCGGTGCGCTCACCGGTGTGCTTCGGGTCGATCTTGTACGAGTTGAAGCGCACGACCAGGTCGTAGTCGTCGATCTCCTTGCCCATGCCGCTGGCGCCCACCCGGCCCGAGTTGGCGATCAGGCAGATCGACTTGCCGGCGATCTGGTTGCGGAACTCGCCGAGGGTGATCCACTGCACGCCGTCGAAGGTCGGGTTGCCGACCGGGCCGCGCATCCTGATCCGGCGCTGCTCGGCGTAGAGCGCGACGGCGTCGGTGAGACCGGCGTCACCGCCCTCGGCGAGGCGCAGGTCGAGGTACTGGCTGAGCAGCTCCTGCCGGTCGTTCACCGGCGCCTCGTCCTCGGCCAGCGCGAGCAGGGCGCCCACCAGGCGGGGCTCGGCGGCCTTCCAGTCGCCGATGGCCTGCAGGGCGAGGCCTTCGGCCCAGGTGGCCGTGGAGGGCTCGCGGACGTGGTCCGTGGCGGTGGGGACCTGGCGCCCCAGGAGGTCCAGGAGTTCGCGTTCGCGTTCGGCGGCGCGGCGCAGACCGGAGATCCGGTTGGCGACGCCGAAGCCGTCTTCCTTGGTGAGTTCGAGGTAGCGCTCGTAGGCCTCGACGGCCTCGCTCTCCTCGCCGAGTCCCTCCAGGATGCGGGCACGCAGCCGCCAGCCGGCGCGGGAGTTCTTACGCTGGGCGAGCACGGTGTCGCTGATCACCAGGGCGAGGTTCAGCTCGTCGTTGTAGCCGCACTCCAGGGCCTTGTTGGCGACCGCGAGCAGGGCGTCCAGCAGGTCGTTGTTGATACCGCCGGAGGGGCTCGCCGCGCCCTTGACGGCGCGCTTGAGAAGCGCCGTCGCGCCGCCGGCCGGGGCGGGCGCGGGCGTGGTGGTGCCTTCCGTGGCTACGACCACCAGCAGCTTGCGCAGCTGCTCCGCCAGCTCCGCGCGACGGCGGTCGAGGCTGCCGACCACTTTGCCGCTGTGCACAGCGCAGGCGTGCAGGCAGTCGTCCAGCTCCCCTCCGCGCGCAGGTGCCCGCCTGTTCTGGACCCTCGTCATAGCTCTCCTGATTTTGCCAAGCAAAGCTTGTGCAACTGCTGTGTGTGGTGGAGTGCCCCGCACAGGGGGGATGGATGGAGAAACTAGGAAGCCAAAACGACCATATGGTTAACGAACCCCGACGGGTAAGAGAATGGTTAGCAGGTTCACCGCACACTTTCTATGATTCCCCCAGGTGACGGTATTGGGCTTCCCACGTCCCGGGGACATGGTGAACAGATCGGATGATTAACCGCCCGGACCCGGGTAAGCGTCTCGGACCATGTCTCTCGCCACCCCCACAAAGACGCTCCCGCCTGCGAAGACTGCCGTCGCCCCGGCGTCACCCGGACGACCGCGCACCCGACTTCTGGCCCTCGACGGACTGCGGCTCGTGGCCGCGCTGATGGTCTGCCTCTACCACTACACAGGGCGCGGCGGAGTCGTCTCCGCGTCCTGGCACCAGAACCCCGCCCACGTCTTCCCGACCCTGTCCCGGGCGGCCGTCTACGGCTGTCTCGGCGTCGAGTTCTTCTTCGTCATCAGCGGCTTCGTGATCTGCATGAGCAGTTGGGGCCGCTCCCTCGGCGACTTCTTCCGCTCCCGCGTCGCCCGCCTCTACCCCGCCTACTGGGTCGCGCTGGTGCTGATCACCGGCGCTTCCCTGGTCCTGCCGGCCGTGGTGCACGCGGTCCGGTTCGACGAGTTCCTGGTCAACCTGACGATGCTGCAACAGCCGATGGGCGCGCCCCGCGTCCTCGGCGTCTGCTGGACGCTCTGGGTGGAGGTGCGCTTCTACGCGCTGTTCGCGCTGCTCGTCGTGCTGCCAGGCGTCACCTACCGCAGGGTGGTGCTGTTCTGCTCGGTGTGGACCCTGGCCGCCGTGCTCAGCACCTCGGCCGGCGGCCCCTGGACCGAGCTGGTCGTCATGCCGCAGTACGCCCCCTACTTCATCGGAGGGCTGGCCCTCTACCTCGTCCACCGCTTCGGCGGCGGGGTGCTGCCCTGGGGCATCGTGGCGCTCTCCTGGATCCTCGGGCTGCGCATGGCCACGGAGGGGCTGTGGCACGCCGGTTCGCCCCGGAACCCGTACGTGGTGATGCTCGTCGTCACGCTGGCCTACGCCGCGGTGGCGGCGGTCGCCGCGGGCTGGACGCGCTGGGCGGCCTGGCCCTGGCTGACCACGGCCGGGGCGCTGACGTACCCGTTCTACCTGGTGCACGAGCACCTGGGCTGGTTCGTGATCCGGGTGCTGCACCGGGGCTGGGGGCTGCCGCCGTGGCCCACGCTGGCGGTGACGGTGCCGGCCATGCTGGGCCTGGCCTGGCTGATCCACCGCTATGTGGAGCGGCCGTTCGGGCTCCGGCTGAAAACGGCGTTGAAGGGCGACGCCCGCACCCGGCGTCCGGTCTAGCCGACCCGGCCGGTATCGCGGAGACAGCGAATTCGGCGCCTTGCCGGCAGGCCGGCGTCCGTCGGCAGGGCGCCGTGCCGGAAAATGATTTGACTTGACGCCCTCCTTGCCTTCCTACGCCTTCTCGGCCACTCCGAATGCCTCCTTTGCCCGGCATTTCGGGACTCGGCGAACAAACAGGCCGACACTGTTCGCGGGCGTGCCCCTCTCCCGGTTCATTACCCTTTCCCCGCATTGGTCTGCAATGCGCTCCGCGGGCCGGGCACGAGGAACGAATTCGAGCTGAATTCCAATGCCTCTCTCCGTACCTGGAGGCCCTCCGTCCAATTGATGCAGGCGGCCGATAACCACGCTTGTGAGATCGACTCGTGCGCTCCTAGCGTGAGCCCGGAACAAGCCCGGCAAGATCGAACCGAACAGAGGAGAGCTCGTGAAGTCTCGTTTCCGCCTGTCGGCCGCTGCCGCTGTGGTGTCCCTGGCGGCGTTCGGCGCGGTGGGGGTCTCCACCTCGCCGGCGTCCGCCTCGACCGCCACCTGTTTCGGGTACACCGGAAACCTCAACGAATACGGCGCGGACTTCGTGGACTGGCAGTACGGGCCGGACGAATGCTTCGGCGTCGCCCCGTCCGGCACCATCTGGCACACCTGGTCGGGCGCGGGCAGCTGGAAGGAAATGCCGGGCGGCGGAAAGGCCGCGGCCACCGTCGGCTACTTCGAGTCCTCCGCCGGGAAGGCCATCAAGGTCGTGACGGCGGCCGGCAACTACTACTGCAACTACGACGACTACGCGACCAATACGTGGGGCGGCTGGTACCTGACGAACACCGACCACTGCTGAGCCAGGAAAACCCGTTCCCGGGCGGTCGCAAAACCGCCCGGGAACGGGTTTTTTCTGACTGGGACCGGTACCACGGCGCCGAGTTCCTGTCATTTTCTTTTTTCAGGGTGCCGCGGACGACACAGATTTCCCCGTCACACGCCGTACCGCGCCTCGACACCCGTGATGATGATCTCCAGGCCGGTCTCGAACTGGCTGTCGTAGTCGGTGAAGATCTCCCGGCCCGCCGCCGCCGACAGGGGGAAGTCGGCGAGCCGGCGGGCCCGTTCCTCCATGTCGTAGCCCTCTCGGCGTTCGCCGGGGAGGGGCTGGACGCCCTGCTCCTCCGTGACGAAGCCGATGGTGTAGGCGTTGACCGTCGCGCCGATCACGGCCGCCTGGGCGAGGGTGAAGCCGGCCTCTGTCATGACACGCAGGTAGGCCTCCTGTTCAGGAGCGTGGTCGATGCCCGTGAAGCGTGAGCCGCTGTAGACCTTGGCGCCGTCGCGATAGCCGAGCAGGGCCGCGCGCAGCGCGCCGCTCACCGTACGCAGCCCGTCCTGCCAGGTGCCGGAGGGGTCGAGTCGGGCGCCCGCGACCATCCGGCGGTACATCTCCGTCGCCATCTCGTCGAGCAGCGCCTGCTTGTCCTTGAAGTGCCAGTACAGAGCGGGCGCCTTGACGTCCAGCTCCTTGGCGATGGCCCGCAGGGTCAGCCCGTCCAGGCCGACCTCGTTCAGCAGGCGCAGGGCCGTGTCGGCGACCCGGCGGCGGTCGAGGGGTGCGCGTCGTTCCGTACTCACGCTTGACAGCTTAACAGCGTTAAGTGCAGCCTGGTCACCGACGGCACTTAACGACGTTAAGGAGATGTGTGATGGATGTCCTGATCGTGGGCGCGGGCCCCACCGGACTCACCCTCGGTATCGACCTCGCCCGGCGCGGGGTGGACGCGCTGGTCGTGGAGGCGGGCGAGAAGCTGTTCGCCGGCTCGCGCGGCAAGGGGATCCAGCCCCGCACCCAGGAGGTCTTCGACGACCTCGGGGTGCGCGAGGCGCTCCGCGCGGCCGGCGGCCCCTACCCGCCCCAGCTGTTCTGGAAGAACGGCGAGCGGCTGGAGACGCGGCCGATCTTCGACGAGGTGACCGCGGACGAGGGCGCGCCGTACACCGATCCGCTGATGGTCGCGCAGTGGCGGACGCAGGAGGTGCTGTACGCGCGGCTGCTGGAGCTGGGCGGCCGGGTCGGGTTCGGGCGGACCCTGACGGACCTGGAGCAGGACGCGGAGGGGGTGACCGCCCACTTCGCCGACGGTACGACCGCACGGGCGCGCTATGTGGTGGCGGCGGACGGGGGCCGGTCGGCGGTACGGCGTGCGGTGGGCGTCGGGATGACCGGCGAGTCGGTCGACCCGAACCCCTTCCTGGTGGCCGACCTGCGGGTGCGTGGCCTCGACCGCGACCACTGGCACGTCTTCGTCGGCGCCGACGGCAACGGCGTGGCACTGTGCCCGCTGGCCGGCACGGACGACTTCCAGCTGGGCGCGAAGCTGCCCGAGGGCACCGAGGCCGACCTGTCCCTGGAGGGCGTACGGCGCCTGGTGTCGACGTACAGCCACCTCGACGCGGCGGACGTCACCGAGCTGCGCTGGGCCTCCGACTTCCGCCCGCGCGCCGCCCTGGCCGACCACTTCCGGGTGGGCCGGGTCTTCCTGGCCGGAGACGCCGCCCATGTCCACTCCCCGGCCGGCGGCCAGGGCCTGAACACCAGCGTCCAGGACGCCTACAACCTGGGCTGGAAGCTGGCCGCGGTGCTGGCCGGCGACGCCCCGGACGCGCTCCTGGACACCTACGAGGAGGAGCGCCGCGCGAACGCCGCCGCCATGCTGAACCTCTCGACGGGCGTCCACCGCGGCGAGGTACGGCGCGGCGAGGCGACGGTCCAGCTGGGAATCGGCTACCGGGAGTCCTCGCTGAGCGCGGAGACCCGGGCGGACCCGGGGCCGGTGCGGGCGGGCGACCGCGCGCCCGACGGACGGAACGCGGACGGGGTGCGGATGTTCGACGCCTTCCGGGGACCGCACTGGACCCTGCTGACCCCGGAGCCGGTGGACGGCATCGGCGGTCTGCCGGCCCCGGAGGCGTACGGCCCCGGTGTGTTCCTGGTCCGCCCGGACGGCTACGTGGGCTGGGCGGGCGGGACGGCCGAGGGGCTGCGGGAGTACGCGGCGCGCACCGGGGCCTTCGGGGTCGCGTAGGGCGCGCAGGCCCGCGGTGCGTGGGCCGTCCGGTGGCTCAGGCGGGGCTCAGGTCGAGGTCTCAGGTCGGCGGCTCAGGTCGGGAGCTCAGGTCGGGGTCTCAGGCGCTCGCCAGCGTCAGCTTCAGCGCGAAGCCCAGGAACAGCGCCCCCGCCGCCGAGGTCGCCGTCGCCGCCAGACGCTTGCGGCGGCGGAAGGCGGCGGCCAGCCTGGTGCCGCTGAATATCAGGGCGGTCAGGTACAGGAAGCTGGCCAGCTGGGCGAAGGCGCCGAGTACGACGAAGGACAGCGCCGGGTAGGCGTACCCCGGGTCCACGAACTGCACGAAGAAGGCGACGAAGAACAGGATCGCCTTCGGGTTGAAGAGGCTGATCACCAGGGCGCGGCGGTAGGGCCGCTCCTGCGTGACGGCGGCCGGTGCCGGACCGCTCTCCTCGGCCGCGCGCTCCCGCCGGGTCCGCCACATCGACCGGGCCGCCCGCAGCATGCCGATCGCCAGCCAGGTCAGATAGCCGGCGCCCGCGTACTTCACGATCCCGAACAGCACGGCGTTGGCCTGGAGCAGCGAGGCGACCCCGGCCGCGGACAGCGTCATCAGCACGGTGTCCCCGCACCACACCCCGGCGGCGGCCGTGTAGCCCGCCCGTATCCCCTGCCGGGCGGCGACCGAGAGTACGTACAGCGAGTTGGGGCCGGGCAGCAGGACGATCAGGACGAGGCCTGCCAGATAGGTGGGGAGATCGATGACACCGAACATGCGAAGAAGTCTCGCACGGGGGTCTGACACCGCACCCGCCCGTGCGGGTCGGAAGGCATCCGCCGGAATCAGAAGGTGTCCACCGGGGTGTAGGTGCCCCACACCTCCCGCAGCGCGTCGCACACCTCGCCGACCGTCGCGCGGGCCCGCAGGGCCGCCTTCATCGGGTGCAGGACGTTGTCGTCGCCCTCGGCGGCCCTCTTCAGGGCGGTCAGGGCCGAGTCGACGGCCCGCCGGTCCCGTTCGGCGCGCAGGAGTGCGAGCCGTTCCGCCTGCCGGGCCTCGATGGCCGGGTCCACGCGCAGCGGCTCGTACGGTTCCTCCTCGTCGAGCCGGAAGCGGTTGACGCCGACCACCACCCGCTCCCCCGCGTCCGTCTCCCGCGCGATGCGGTAGGCGTTGCGTTCGATCTCGCCCTTCTGGAAGCCGGCCTCGATCGCCGCCACCGCGCCGCCCAGTTCCTCGACCCGGCGCATCAGACCGACGGCCGCGCCCTCCACGTCGTCGGTCATCCGCTCCACCGCGTAGGAACCGGCGAAGGGGTCCACCGTCGCCGTCACGTCGGTCTCGTGGGCCAGGACCTGCTGGGTGCGCAGGGCGAGCCGGGCGCTCCGGTCCGTCGGCAGGGCGATCGCCTCGTCGAAGGAGTTGGTGTGCAGCGACTGGGTGCCGCCGAGGACCGCGGCCAGGGCCTGGACGGCCACCCGGACCAGGTTCACCTCCGGCTGCTGGGCGGTCAGCTGGACGCCCGCCGTCTGGGTGTGGAAGCGGAGCATCAGCGACCTGGGGTTTCGGGCCCCGAACTCCTCCCGCATCACCCGCGCCCAGATCCGCCGCGCCGCACGGAACTTGGCGACTTCCTCCAGGAGCGTCGTACGGGCCACGAAGAAGAAGGACAGGCGGGGTGCGAAGTCGTCGACGTCCATGCCGGCCGCGACCGCGGTCCGCACGTACGCGATGCCGTCGGCGAGGGTGAAGGCGATCTCCTGCGCGGGGGAGGCCCCGGCCTCGGCCATGTGGTAGCCGGAGATCGAGATCGTGTTCCACTTCGGGATCTCGGTACGGCAGTACCGGAAGATGTCCGCGGTGAGCCGCAGGGACGGACCGGGCGGGTAGATGTACGTGCCCCGCGCGATGTACTCCTTGAGGACGTCGTTCTGGATCGTCCCGGTCAGCCGGTCGGCACTCACCCCCTGTTCCTCGGCCACCAGCTGGTACAGCAGCAACAGCACGGCCGCCGGGGCGTTGATCGTCATCGACGTCGACACCTGGTCCAGGGGGATACCGCCGAACAGCACCCGCATGTCGTCGACCGAGTCGATGGCCACGCCCACCTTGCCGACCTCGCCGTGCGCCAGGTGGGCGTCTGAGTCGTGGCCCATCTGGGTGGGCAGGTCGAAGGCGACGGACAGGCCGGTGGTGCCGTGCGCGATCAGCCGCCGGTAGCGGGCGTTGGACTCGGCCGCCGTACCGAAGCCGGCGTACTGGCGCATGGTCCAGGGGCGGCCGGTGTACATCGTCGGGTAGACGCCCCTGGTGAAGGGGTACGACCCCGGGTCGCCGAGTTCCTCGGCCGGGTCCCAGCCCGCGAGGGCCGACGGGCCGTAGACCGGCTCGACGGGCAGTCCGGACTCCGACTCACGGACCATGGTGGCCGACCTCCGCGGTGCGCCGGTGCGACGGTGCGTCGCACTTCCCACCATGCTCCCTTGTTCGGCGGCGGTCACGCGGGGAAGCATCATCGGCATGAAGGTCTCGGGGTACTCAGGGATCGTGGGGCGGCCCGCCGGCACGCTCGCCTCGGCCGCCGTACTCGCGGCACTCACCGCGCTCTGCGCCTGCACCGTGCAGCCGCCGGACGGCACGGACGGCACGGACGGCAAGGGGAACTCGCCCGTCCATATCGAGCTCCCGCACAGCCGGACACCCGGCGGAACAGCCGGCCCGGCACCCGGCACGGCATCGAGCCGGCCGCCCGGTGCGACCCCCGCCCCGACACCGTCCGCCGTCGAGACCACCCCGCCGCACATCGTCTTCACCCGCGGCGACACCGGTACCGGTGTGCGTGAGCTGCAGGCCCGGCTGCGCCAGGTCGCCTGGCTGTTCGACGGGCCGACCGGGACGTACGACGACCTCACCGCCGAGGCCGTCAAAGGCTTCCAGGGCAGGCGCGGGCTGCCGCAGACGGGCGAGACCGACGCCGTGACCTGGCAGCGGCTGCGGCGGATGACGCACACGCCGGGGAAGTGGGAGCTGTACCTGATGGGCGGTCAGCCGGCCGCCGCGCCCGACCCGCGGTGCCTGACCGGACGGGTGCTGTGCATCAGCAAGACCAGCCGGACGCTGCGCTGGATGATCGACGGGCGCACGGTGTCGACGATGTCGGTGCGGTTCGGAGCCCAGTACACCCCGACCCGTGAGGGCGTGTTCCACATCTACTGGAAGTCGCTCCACCATGTGTCGACGCTCTACCACTCGCCGATGCCGTACGCGATGTTCTTCAGCGGCGGCCAGGCGGTGCACTACTCGTACGACTTCGCGGCCCGGGGTTACGCGGGCGGCTCGCACGGCTGCGTCAACGTCCGGGACGAGGCGGCCGTCTCGGCTCTCTTCGCGCAGGTGCGCAACGGCGACAAGGTCGTCGTCTACTGGTGAGGAACGGGAGGTGTGTGGGGCGCGGGCGGGACCGGGGGAACGTGTCCCGCCCGCGCCGAGTGCACGAGCCACGGGTACGGGGGGAACCCCGGCTCTGTGCGACGGCCGATGACCAGTCGGCTCACTCTGTACTGCGCCGCCACCGCTGAAAACGTCACACCCTGCCGGAAAAAAGTTCAGCGGGTTTCAAAATCGCAGGTCACAGCGGTGCGTAAAGGTCAAAGCGCCCTGTATGTGGGGTCGGCCGAGGGGCCGGGCCGGTTCGGCAGCAGGGGTGCGAAGGCCGTCGGGGCGGGCGCTGCCACACCGTCCTGACGGTGGTCGTGGCCCCGGCCGTGGCCCCGGTCGTCACCGCCGCCTCGGCCGGGACGGCCGTCGTCGTCACCGCCCTGGCCGTTGCCGTTGCCGCCCGAGCCCGTGTTCTGATCGCCCTGGCCGTTGCCGTCGCCCTTGCCGTCGTCGGAGACGCCGCTCTGGCCGGCCGCGCCGGCGCCGAGGAGGACCTTGCAGAACCTGTCGACCCGTCGGGAGCCGCCCGCCATCCCCTCCAGGGCACGTCTGCGGTCGGTGCCCAGGGACTTGCCGTCCTGGATGTCACGGCAGAACCTCAGGGCACGGTGCCACCGGTTCCCGGGGGTGCCGGCCGAACCGGTGCTCCGGTCCTTCGGCCTGCCGGACGGGTCGGGCGAGGGCCGGACGGGGGCGCGGGGGGTGGCGTCCGCGGAGGGCGCGTCGGTCTCGCCGCCGAGCAGGGACTCGGTGGACGGCGAGTCCTGAGGGCGTGCGGGGGTGCCGGCCGCCGAGACGGAGGCTCCCGGCGCGGGGCGGTGGCCGTCGAACGGCGACGGCAGCACCCCGGTGCCGGCGGCCACCGCGACCCCGCCGAGCATGCCGACGGTCAGTACGGCGGCCAGGGCGAACCGCGCGGGGCGGGCCCAGCCCGGGACACGGGACGGCCGGAGACCTGCGCCGATACGGATGAGACCCGCGTCGGAGCCCCGGCCCGGCCCGTGCGGCTGCCGCGCCACGGACGTCCACGCGTCCCCGGCGGATTCGCGCGCTTTGCGGAAGGCAGCCAGCGCTCCTTCCTCACCAGGGAGTTCGGCGGTGGCCGGCGCGGTCCGCCCAGAGAGCGCGCCGAGCACGCCGGCGAGGCGTTCTGCCTGGTCACGGGCGGATTCATCGACGGCTTCCAGCGACTCACCGCGCAGCAGACGTTCCGCCGTCGCCCGGTTCAGCCACTTGTCCTGCTCGTCGGCCATCACATGTCCTTCTGCGTCCGCGAACGCGTATGCGTCACAGTGGCGGACGTCACCGCACGATCCTTCGGTTCTCGCTGGGGCGGAAGCGCGTCGAGGACGACGCCCGCCTGCTCCGGGTCGGCGCCGAGCAGTTCCGCGAGTTTCTTCAAGCCCCGGTGGGCCGCCGTACGCACCGCGCCGGCGCGTTTGCCGAGCGTCTCGGCCGCGGTCTTGGCGTCGAGCCCCATGACGACCCTGAGCACGACCGCCTCGGCCTGGTCCTGGGGCAGCCGGGCGATGAGGGAGAGGGTGGAGTCGGTGGTCAGCGCCTCGATGGCCTCGCCGGCGGTGTCCGACTCGGCGGCCCGGCCGGTCAGTTCCGTCTCGTCGCCGCCGATCGCGGGGCGGCGGCCGCGCATCCGTATGTGGTCGAGGGCGCGGTTGCGGGCGATCCGGGCGGCCCAGCCGCGGAACCGGTCCGCGTCGCCCTCGAACCGGTCGAGGTCGCGGGCTATCTGGAGCCAGGCCTCGGAGGCGACGTCCTCGGCGTCCGGATCGCCGACCAGCGTGCGGACGTATCCGAGCAGGCGAGGCTGCACCGCGCGATAGACGATGCGGAAGGCGGCTTCGTCCCCGTCCTGTGCCGCACGCACCGCGGCGGTCAACTCCGCGTCGTCCCCCAGCACCCGATCCCTCTTTGCGCCTAATCCGGCGCCGCTCTCGCGGACGTGGTCCTCGCCGTCGTGGTTCCTCAATTGATGGTTGCGGTAATCGGGACGCAGATGGTTGCGGTGGTCATGCGTCCTCCGCGGCTCCCGGCGCGAAAGGCACGTTACGACCTGAAACCGCTCGCCGTCCACGTCCGTACAAAGTGCAACTAACTCGTGACGCCCTGAGGTGTGACAGAAAACGCACTCAAGGCGCTGAAGAGGGTACGGGCCGCCGCGCGGTCCGTGCCGCGCGACGGCCGGGGCCTCTCCTGTGGGGGGTGGCGGCCCCGGCCGTTGCTTCGGTGCCTCGCGGATGCGCCAACGCCGAGTGGCCCAGGGCCTGTTGGCCGCCCCGGCGCCCGCTACGCGGGATCGGTCGCCTTATTCGAATTACCCGGAGTGTCGGGCTGTTCTGTATTGCTGGACTTGCCCTTCTTCTTTCCCTTTGTGCTGGTCTGCGGCAGTACCTGGGCGTAGTACGCGGTTACGTTCGTCTCACCGCCCGCGGCCCGCATCAACCGCTGCCAGGCCGTGTTCACATCGGCGGCCGTCGGCGGCCAGCGGCGAGTGACGTTTCGTCAAGACCGGACGCTGTGTCTAAGGGTCACCTGTACGACAGGTGGGCCAGGTGCGACAGCCGTGGTCTTCTTCTAGGGGTGGGAACGAGTGAGTTCACGCGGAAAGCGTGCGTACAGGCCGTTGAGCATGAAACGACGGGTGTGGCTGACGCTCGGCGCGGTGGTCCTGGGCGGCGGAGGTGTGGTGACGTACGCCGTCGCCAGCCCGTCCGCCGGCCACGACGCCCAGGGGCGGGCCAAGCGGCCGGTGAAGGTCTACGAACTGGCCCTGAAGGGCGCCGCGAGCGGCGAGCGGGAGCTGCCGCGTACGGACACCAAGCAGTTCTCGATGCTCGGCGTGTCCTGGACGGGGGCGACGAAGCGGCTGCACGGCACCGCCCAGGTACGCACCCGGAGTGTCGCCACCGGGGAGTGGACCGCCTGGCAGGACCTGGAGGCGGCCGACCCGCTGGAGGACCCGAAGGCCGAGCCCGACGCGCGCGGCGCGTCCGAGCCGCTGTGGGTCGGTCCCTCCGACGGCGTCCAGGTCCAGGTCGTCCACAGGGACGGCTCCACCAGCTCCGGTCTGCCCAAGGGGCTCCAGGTGAACCTGGTCGACCCCGGGGTGGCGACCAGCGCGGAGACGAAGGCCGAACCGGCCGCGTACGTGGCGGAGGGCACCCCGAGCGACAGCGCGTCGCCCGCCGGCACCGACAGCGCCTCGCCCGCCGACTCCGTCTCGCCCAGCGAGTCGGTGACGGCCTCCGACCCGGCTTCCCCGAGCGACAGCGCGTCGGCGTCACCGAGCGGCTCGGCCTCCGCGTCGGCGTCCCCCTCGGCGTCGGCTTCGCAGAGCGCGTCCGCGAGCCCGTCGGCCACCATCCCCACCGCGCCGCCGTCCACCGTCCCCGAGCCGCCGATCGTCTCGCGCGCCGGCTGGGGCGCCGACGAGTCGCTGAGCCCCGACCCGTCGGAGTACAACGCCGACGTGAAGGCCGTCTTCGTCCACCACACCGACGGGGCGAACGACTACTCCTGCTCCGACTCCGCGGCGATCGTGCGGGGCATCTACGCGTACCACACGCAGACCGAGCTCTGGAACGACATCGGCTACAACTTCCTCGTCGACAAGTGCGGCACGATCTTCGAGGGCCGCAAGGGCGGTGTCGACCGGCCGGTGCTCGGCGCGCACACCTACGGCTGGAACCGGGAGTCGACCGGTATCGCGGTGCTCGGTGACTACACCTCCACCGGCGCCACCGACGCGGCCCTCGCGTCGGTCGCCCGTATCGCGGCCTGGAAGCTCGGCCAGTACGGCGCCGACCCCGCCGGGACCGTGAAGCTCACGGCGGGCGCGACCCAGACGAACTACTTCGGCACCGGCTTCACCGCGGGTTCCGCGTACACCTTCAACCGGATCTCCGGTCACCGCGACGGCTACAACACCGAGTGCCCCGGCAACTCCCTCTACCCCCAGCTGCCGACGATCCGCGCCTGGGCGGCCGGCCCGGTGCAGGGCCTGAAGCTCACCTCGCTGTCCGGCGCGACCCTGTCCGGCTCGGCGTACTACAGCAAGGGCGCGATCACGGCGAAGTGGTCGACCACCACCCCCGGTTCGCTGATCTCGAAGTTCGAGCTGCTGGTGGACGGCAAGGTCACCGCCACCGCCTCCGGCACGGCCACCTCGGTGGGCGCCACGCTCGGCGCGGGCAGCCACACCGTCGCCGTACGGGCCGTGCACCAGTCGGGCAAGACCACGACCACGGCCGCCGTGACCGTCGTCACCGACACCACCGCGCCGACGTTCACCACCGCGCCGAAGCTCTCCCTGCGCACCGGCACCGTCAGCACCACGGCCGTCCCGGTCACCCTCGGCTGGAAGGCCACCGACAGCGCCGCGCTGAAGTCGGTGAGCCTGCTGACCCCGACGACGGCCACCTTCGGACCGACCACGACCAGTTCCAGCCGCACGGCCAAGTCCGGTACCGCGAGCACCTGGTCGATGAAGGCGTACGACTACGCGGGCAACACCCGCACCTCGTCGCCGTCCTTCACCCCGGTGATCCTGCAGGAGACCTCGGCCACCAAGTCCGGTACCTGGACGGCCCGTTCGTCCACCAGCTACCTGGGCGGCAAGTCGTACTCCAGCGGTTCCAAGGGTGCGAGCCTGACCTGGACCTTCACCGGACGGTCCGCGTCCTGGGTGGTCTCGCGGGCGTCCACCTCGGGCCAGGCGTACGTCTACGTCGACGGCACCAAGGTCGCGACCGTCGACCTGAAGTCCTCGACGACCTCCTACCGCCAGGCGATCTGGACGAAGACCTGGTCGTCCAGTGCCAAGCACACCGTGAAGATCGTCGTGGTCGGCACCAGCGGCCGTCCGACGATCACGACGGACGGCCTGGTCTACCTCAAGTAGCCGGGTTCACGTAGCCGAGTCGACCGGTTCGGGCGTCCGCTCCCGCGCAGTCAGCGGGGTGGGCGCCCGGTCCGCGTTCACGACCACTCCGGCGACCAGCGCGGCCAGCAGCAGCGCCGCCATCGCCCACCAGGTGGCGACGTTGAAGCCGTGCACCAGCGCCGTCGCCTGGAGCTGCCGCCGGTTCACGCCCGGCCCCGCGTGCGCCGTCAGATAGCGCGAGGTCACGCTCGCGGCGATGGTGTTCAGCAGCGCCGTCCCGATCGAGCCGCCCACCTGCTGGGCGGTGTTGAAGGTCGCCGAGGCCGCCCCCGAGTCGCGCGGCGCGACACTGCCCGTGGCCAGCGACACCGACGTCATCATGGCCGTACCCATGCCGAGGCCGAGCATCAGCATCGCGGGCAGGATGTGCGAGGCGTACGCGGGTTCGGTGCCCACCTGCGCGATGATCGCCAGCGCGCCGGCCGCGATGAGCAGCCCCGGGACCATCAGCACCCGCGGCGGCACCTTGTTCAGCAGCCGGGCCGCGACCTGCGTGGAGCCGGTGACCATGCCGACCGTGATGGGCAGATAGGCGACGCCCGTCCTGACCGGCGAGTACCCGAGGACGCCCTGCATGTAGTAGGTGAGGAACAGGAAGACGCCGAACATGCCGATCGTGACGAGCAGCACGGTCAGGAAGGCGCCCACCCGCTGACGGTCCTTCACCACCGACATCGGCAGCAGTGGCACCCGCGCCCGCGTCTGCCACAGCCCGAACACCCCGAGCAGGACGACCCCGGCGGCGAGCAGGGCCAGCACCAGGCCGTCGCTCCAACTCCGCGACTCCGCCTCGGAGAAGCCGTACACGAGGGAGAGCATCCCGGCCGACCCCAGCAGCGCGCCCGGTACGTCGAGGCGGGCGTCGGGGTGGCGCTCCTCCGGCGCGAGCAGGGTCAGCGCGCCGAAGAAGGCGATGAGGGCGATGGGCACGTTGACGTACAGGCACCAGCGCCAGTCCAGGTACTGGGTGAGGAAGCCGCCGGCGAGCAGCCCGACCGCGGCGCCCGCGCCGATGATCGCACCGAAGATGCCGAAGGCCTTGCCCCGGTCCTTCGGGTCGGTGAACGTCGTGGCGAGCAGGGACAGCGCGGACGGCGCGAGCAGCGCGGCGAACACACCCTGCAGGGCCCGCGCCCCGAACAGCATCCCGGAGTTGGCCGCGGCCCCGCCGAGCGCGGAGGCGGCGGCGAACCCGAGGAGTCCGATCGTGAACGTGTTCCGCCGCCCGGCCAGGTCGGCGATCCGGCCGCCGAGCAGCAGCAGTCCGCCGAAGGCGAGCGTGTAGGCGGTGATGACCCACTGCCGGTTGCCGTCGGACATGTGCAGGGCGGCTTGGGCGGAAGGGAGCGCGATATTGACGATGGTCATGTCCAGCACGACCATCAGCTGGGCCAGCGCGATGACGACCAGGGCCCACCAGCGTCGGTTGTCGGCCATGGGCCAATCGTGCTCCCGGCCAAGCCACTTGGGAACGCCCGCGTCTCTTATTACGGGGTTTTTGCCAAGTCCCCCGCCGACCCCCGCCTACCCCATGGCGTCCCGGCACAGCAGCCGCAGCGAGCCGTGGCCGCCGTAGCACCGCCGGGCCTCGTCGACAGGGTCCCAGAGCCGGCCGTCGGGGGTGCGGACCCAGTGGTCGCCGCCGGACGACCACCACTCGGCGCCGCTGTGACGGGCGATCACCTCGCCCGCGTAGCACCCGAGGCCGCGCAGCATCTCCCGTACCGCGTCGTACGGCGCGCCCTCGCGGCGTATCTCCTCGATCATCCGGTCGACCCGCCACAGACTCTGTGCGGAGTAGTCGAGCCGGACCCGCGCGCCCTCGCGCATCATGGCCACCGCGTCCGCCGCCCAGCGGGCCGGTTTCGTGGCGGCGTGCGGCCTGGTCTGCTGCTGTGCTGTCACGTAGTGAACTGTCACATAGGGAAAAGCGAGGTCAGCGACGGTTTCGTCACTCCGGTTCGAGCTGTTCCGGCAACCGGTGCAGGACCCCCGCAAGTCCGCCGCAGCTCCGTCGCACGGCACTCACAGGAACCTCTCGGGCGGGCCTGCGCGGCCGGTTCAGCCCTGCCCGCGGGCCCGGCGCGACACCACCGCGCGCAGCACCCGACGGCCCTCGGTGGAGACGTCCAGCGCGCGGCGCAGCCCGGCCGCGCCGTGACCGGCGAGCAGTTCGAGGACGGTGACCTGGCGGCGCAGTTCGGCGGCGACCAGCGGGGACATGTCCTCGGTGCCGCCCTCGCGGCGGGTGTCGACGGAGGGTGCCGGGTCCTCGGCGGGGTCGAGGAGCCGGTGGATGCGCAGCGAGGCGACGGAACAGGCGTCGGCCCACAGCCGCACCTCGTCGGGGGCGCGGTGCACGGGCGCGGCGTCGAGCATGCGGCGGGCGAGCAGCTCGGCCTCGGCCTCGCCGGTGTCGAGCGCGTCCCGGGCCTGCTCCAGGCCCGCACTCCATCCGGAGCCGTCTGCGAGGCTCGTCCACAGCGGCCGCAGCACCAGGTCGTCCCCGCCCAGCAGCGGCACGCACCGATCCAAACAAGCCAGTCCGCTGGCGGCCAGCCCGCGTTCATCGGCCTGCGCGATCAGCTCCACCAGGCTCATCCCACGACCCCAATCGGTATGTACCAAGGCGCCGACCTGTACGGAGCCCGCACTTTCCCTTACTGCGTGCAAGGGCCCGGTAGTGTCACAGCGGTACGACGCCCAGCAGATCGGGCAGCCTGAGAAAGGGTTTTCGGCCAACGGCGCCGACGGATCGGGGTCGGCGGCATCGTGGGGTTGCCGGGTGCTCGTCGGCGGGCGTGGGGTTGCCGGCTGCTCGTCGGCAGTCGTGGGGTTGCCGGCTGCTCGCCGGCAGGCGTAGATGCGGGCGGTTGACTCGATCGTGTGCTCGATCGTGTGATGGTCGGCTTCCGGGCTTGCGGCGTCCCGGGCCGAAGCACCCCAGGGGCAAGGGGGTCCGCCGGACGCGTGCGGCCGTGCGTCAGAGCGCGGCCGGGGCGGCGCCCGCCAGCGCCTTCTCGTGTTGCATCCGGGTCAGCCGTACCACGACGAGGATCGCGAGGACGGCGGCGGCGATGTCGAGGGCGTCCGAGACCAGCATCCCCAGCGCGTCGTCACGGGCCTGGGCGGCGCCCTCGGTGTCGCCGCTGCCGCCGGTCACGACACGGCCGGCCGACAGCGAGGCCAGCCAGAGCGTCCACCAGGCGTTGACCAGCGCGTGCGAACGGGTCGTCCCCCACGGGCTGCTGGCGTCCCAGATGTCGAGGGTGACCCGGCGCGGGAGCCAGAGGTTCGCGACCGGCACGAACCAGCCGCCGATCGCCCAGCCCGGCGACTTGCGGTGCCCGAACGGGTTGAAGACCTGGGCGTTGGCCCGCACCCGCTGGAACCAGCACAGGTACACCACCGCGCAGCTGACCAGCGACAGGGCCTGGGCACCGGCGGCGAGCCCGGAGAGCGCGTCGGCGCGGTCGGCCCGGCGGAACGCGGCGGCGCCGGTCTCCCCGTCGGCCAGGGCGCCCGTGGCGTCGTACTGGAACAGGTCCGCGCAGACGGCGAACAGGTCGGCGGCGACGACCGCACCGAGCAGCACGGCGGCGGCCCAGCCGAGCCCCACGGGCGAGCGCAGCCACCGCCCCGGCGCGCTGCCGAGGACCGGTACGGGCTCGGGCGTGGCACCCAGACATCTTTGGCACAGGGCGGCGCCGGGCGCGGCGGCGAAGTGGTGGCAGCGGGCGCAGATCAAGACGGTTCCCCCGGGGTAGGGCACGGGACCCTCCCCTGGTCCGCGCGCGGAAGCGGAACATACGGCCCGTCACGGCCGTACGTCCACCTCTCGGCGCAGGTCAGCCCAACTTGTCCGCCAGGGTCTTGAAGTCGGTCCAGGACATGGCCGGGGTGCCCGGGTCCCAGAGCTTCTGGATGGTGGCCCGCAGCGGCATCCGGATGCCGGCGGCGACCTGGTCCTGTGTCTGGGAGTTGGCCAGGTCGCACCAGACGGCGAAGGAGCCGCCGAGGATCTGGGGGTCGTACCGCGTGGCCACGGCACTGGTGCCGCGCAGCACGCGCGGGGTCCACTGCTGGTAGATCCGCTGCCCGGTCGGATAGACGAAGGTGTTGGGCTCCCCGAGGACGTAGTAGAGGAACTCGTCGTTGTAGTTGAGGACCTTCCGGCCCGCGCTCAGGTACTCCGCCGGCTGCCGGGCGCCGATCTCCTTGCCGGTCCAGTAGGCGACCTGGAGGTCCTCGGCGGGCTGCACGGAGGTGCCCCGGAAGAAGCCGTCGTTCCAGACCCGCAGGGTGCGGTCGTGGGCGCGGACGGTGTCGGCCCGGTCGTTGAGCCAGCCGGTGGTGAGGTCGGCGACGGTGCCCGAGGCGCCGTACGCCTGCTGGGCGTCGGCCGCCAGCTGCGGGTAGGAGGCCTGCGGGTCGGCGACGGCGAGCGCCTGGTACTCGTCGCCGCCGAGGTTCCAGTAGGAGCCCGGGAACAGGTCGGCGTACTCGTCGAGCAGGTCGTCGACGATCTTCGCCGAGTCGTCCTGGGAGATGTCGATGGCGCCCTTGGTCGCGACACCCCGCGCGTTGCGCAACTGGAGATCCGGGTGGGCGGCGAGGACGGCGCCGAGGTGACCGGGCGAGTCGATCTCGGGCACCACCTGGATGTGCCGGCCGGCGGCGAGGCCGACGATCTCCTTGACCTGTGCCTTGGTCAGGTGGTCCCGGGAGACGATCTCGGGGTGGGTGTCGGACTCGATCCGGAACCCCTGGTCGTCGGAGAAGTGCAGCCCGAGCTGGTTGAACTTCAGATCGCCGAGTTCCTTTATCCGGCTTTCGATCCAGGCCGCGGTGAACGGTTTGCGCGCGATGTCCAGCATGAACCCGCGCTGCGGCTTGGCCGGCTGGTCCTTGACGACCCCCTCCGGGGCGCTGCCGCCGCCGTGCACCTCCTGCTTGAGCGTCCGGGTGCCGTAGAAGACGCCCGCGTCACCGGGCCCGCTGATCCGCACCGACCCGCCGCGCACGGTCATCGTGTACGACTCCGGGTCCCCCTTCCCGCCGAGGTCGAGCCGCAGGTCGCCCGCCCTGACGTCCTCGTTCGCCGCCTTCTGCCCGGCGTACGACAGCCCCAGCTCACCCGCTGTCAGCCGCCCCTCGTCGGCCAGTGCCGCGTCGCTCACCACGACCCGCTCGCCCTTCCGGGGGCGCCAGCCGGGGCCTCGGGCGGCGGTGTGGGACCGCACGGCGGGGATGGTGCGCGGGGCCTGGGACAGGGGGTAGCTGCGGGTCGGGGTGGGGGTCGGGGTCACGGCCCGCTCGGCGGACGAGGCGGCCGTGCCGGTGCCGGACGGTTGCCGGGCGGCCGATCCGGCCCGGTTCCCGCCGTCGCCCGAGGTGGCGGCCCACACGCCGATGCCGGTGCCGAGCGCGACGGTCCCCACGAAGGCCGCGGCGATCACCGCCCGTCTCCGTGTCACCTGCCGTGCCGAGGGCCTGCGCTTGTGCTGGCTCACCGGTCCAACCTATGACGCATCCACCGCTCAGTCGTCATCCAACCGCTCCGAAACTCTCCCCTTCGGGTGAAATTGAGGCAACCAACCGACACACCGTGAACGTCCTCGATAACGTCGACGACACATCTCTCACAGCATCCCCTGCCACACCGCATGTGACGCGAGGACCCACGCTGCCCGCCCACCGCCCGCCCCACCTCCCCACTCCGCTGGACGCGTTCAACGCCGCCCCGGACGACGAGGTCGGCGCCCTGCTCCTGGACTGCCTGCGCAGCCTGCGCTGGTCCCGGCGACTCGCCGACCACCGCCCCTACCCGGACGTGGAGTCCCTGCTGGCGGCGGCGGACGAGGCGGCCTACGACCTGTCCCCGGCAGACCTCACCGAGGCCCTGGCGGGCGAGTGCCTGCCCGAGCTGCCCGAGGACACCTACTCGGCGGCCCACACGGCCCTGACCGCGGCCCACGCCGCCTACGAGGCCAAGTTCGGACACGTCTTCGTCATCTACCTGGGCGCCACACCCCCCGGCGAGTCCCTGGACCGCGTCCTGGAAGGCATCCGATCACGTTTGACAAACGATCCGGAGGAGGAACGGGTGCTGGCCGCGGAGGAACTGCGGCGACTGGCGAGTGAGCGGCTCGCGCACCTCCTCAGGGGCGCGGGGCAGTGCTCATCAGCGGCTCCGCCGCGGGGCGCGACCAGCCAGAAGCAACCCGCACCCGGCACATAGCCGAACACGCCGCCCCGGATGCCGCCCGGCTAACCCATACGCGTGCCACTTTGATCACACCGGTAGGCCCGGCGTAAGCCCAGCGGCAGCGCATCGCTACGATGCTGGGGGCCGGTGGACCGTACCCGGCCGGGCCCGACCGACACCAAGCCGGCGCGGCCCCAATCCCCGCTCCCGGAGGGACTTCCGTGCCGGCTGGAACGCTGTACCGCGGCCGGGAAGGAATGTGGTCCTGGGTGGCTCACCGAGTCACCGGCGTCCTCATTTTCTTCTTCCTGTTCGTTCACGTGCTGGACACCGCTCTCGTCCGTGTCTCCCCCGAGGACTACGACAAGGTCGTAGCCACGTACAAGACGCCGATCGTCGCGCTGCTGGAGTACGGCCTCGTGGCCGCCATCCTCTTCCACGCGCTCAACGGCCTGCGCGTCATCGCCGTCGACTTCTGGTCGAAGGGCCCGCGCTACCAGAAGCAGATGCTCTGGACGGTCGTCGGTGTCTGGGTCGTCCTGATGGCCGGGGCCATTTACCCCGTTCTCGGCCACGCCGCTCGTGTCCTGTTCGGGAGCTGACGCAGATGTCGACCACTGAATCCACCACAGCCGGCGTCGGCCCCGTCGAGGGCGCCCCCCTCTTCAACGTCGACAACCCGGCCCCCCTGATCGAGGCCCCGCGCCAACGCACCAAGAAGTCCCCGAAGTCCACCCGGGGCAACTTCGAGATGGCCGCCTGGCTGTTCATGCGCCTGTCCGGCGTCGTGCTGGTCGTCCTGGTCCTCGGCCACCTGCTGATCCAGCTGGTGCTCGACGGCGGCGTGTCGAAGATCGGCTTCGCGTTCGTGGCCGGCCGCTGGGCGAGCCCCTTCTGGCAGGTCTGGGACCTGCTGATGCTGTGGCTGGCGATGCTGCACGGCGCCAACGGCCTGCGCACGGTCATCAACGACTACGCGGAGCGCGCGAACACCCGGCTGTGGCTCAAGGGCCTGCTCTACACGGCCACGGTGTTCACCATCCTGCTGGGCTCGCTGGTGATCTTCACCTTCGACCCGAACATCCGCTAGGCACGGGGCTGCGAGAATCATGAAGATCCACAAGTACGACACCGTCATCGTCGGCGCCGGTGGCGCGGGCATGCGCGCGGCCATCGAGTCGACCAAGCGCAGCCGCACCGCGGTCCTGACCAAGCTCTACCCCACCCGCTCCCACACGGGCGCCGCGCAGGGCGGCATGGCCGCCGCGCTGGCCAACGTGGAGGAGGACAACTGGGAGTGGCACACCTTCGACACGATCAAGGGCGGTGACTACCTGGTCGACCAGGACGCCGCCGAGATCCTGGCGAAGGAGGCCATCGACGCCGTCCTCGACCTGGAGAAGATGGGCCTGCCGTTCAACCGGACGCCCAACGGCACGATCGACCAGCGCCGGTTCGGCGGTCACTCCCGCAACCACGGCGAGGCGCCGGTCCGCCGGTCCTGCTACGCGGCCGACCGCACCGGCCACATGATCCTCCAGACGCTGTACCAGAACTGCGTCAAGGAGGGCGTGGAGTTCTTCAACGAGTTCTACGTCCTGGACCAGCTGATCACCGAGGTCGACGGCGTCAAGAAGTCGGCCGGTGTGGTCGCGTACGAGCTGGCCACCGGTGAGATCCACGTCTTCCAGGCGAAGGCCGTCATCTACGCCTCCGGCGGCACCGGCAAGTTCTTCAAGGTGACCTCGAACGCGCACACGCTGACGGGCGACGGCCAGGCCGCCGTGTACCGCCGGGGTCTGCCGCTGGAGGACATGGAGTTCTTCCAGTTCCACCCGACCGGCATCTGGCGCATGGGCATCCTGCTGACGGAGGGCGCCCGTGGTGAGGGCGGCATCCTCCGCAACAAGGACGGCGAGCGCTTCATGGAGAAGTACGCGCCGGTCATGAAGGACCTCGCGTCCCGTGACGTCGTCTCGCGCTCCATCTACACGGAGATCCGGGAGGGCCGCGGCTGCGGTCCCGAGGGCGACCACGTCTACCTCGACCTCACCCACCTCCCGCCGGAGCAGCTGGACGCCAAGCTCCCGGACATCACCGAGTTCGCGCGCACCTACCTCGGTATCGAGCCGTACACGGACCCGATCCCGATCCAGCCCACCGCGCACTACGCGATGGGCGGCATCCCGACCAACGTCGAGGGTGAGGTGCTGATCGACAACACCACGGTCGTCCCGGGCCTGTACGCGGCCGGCGAGGTCGCCTGCGTGTCGGTGCACGGCGCCAACCGGCTGGGCACGAACTCCCTGCTGGACATCAACGTGTTCGGCCGCCGGGCGGGCATCGCGGCGGCGGAGTACAGCGACACCGCGGACTACGTGGAGCTGCCGGAGAACCCGGCCGAGTTCGTCGTCGCGCAGATCGAGCGGCTGCGCACCTCGACGGGCAACGAGCGGGTCGCCACGCTCCGCAGGGAGCTGCAGGAGACCATGGACGCCAACGTCATGGTGTTCCGCACCGAGCAGACAATCAAGACGGCCGTGGAGAAGATCGCGGAGCTCCGCGAGCGCTACCGGAACGTCTCGATCCAGGACAAGGGCAGGCGGTTCAACACCGACCTGCTGGAGGCCATCGAGCTCGGCAACCTGCTGGACCTGGCCGAGGTCATGGCGGTCTCCGCGCTGGCCCGCAAGGAGTCGCGCGGCGGTCACTACCGCGAGGACTACCCCAACCGCGACGACGTCAACTTCATGCGCCACACCATGGCGTACCGCGAGGTGGGCGACGACGGCGCCGAGTCCATCCGTCTCGATTACAAGCCGGTCGTCCAGACCCGCTACCAGCCGATGGAGCGTAAGTACTGATGGCAACCCCCGTTCTGGACAAGGCGGACGCGGCCGGCCGGCCCGAGCCCGGTTTCGCCGACTCCCCGTACATCACGGTCACCTTCCGGATCCGCCGCTTCAACCCGGAGGTCTCCGCGGACGCCGTCTGGGAAGACTTCCAGCTGGAGATCGACCCGAAGGAGCGCGTCCTCGACGGCCTCCACAAGATCAAGTGGGACGTCGACGGCACGCTGACCTTCCGCCGCTCGTGCGCGCACGGCATCTGCGGCTCGGACGCGATGCGGATCAACGGCAAGAACCGCCTCGCCTGCAAGACGCTGATCAAGGACATCAACCCCGAGAAGCCGATCACGGTCGAGCCCATCAAGGGCCTGACGGTCCTGAAGGACCTGGTCGTCGACATGGAGCCGTTCTTCCAGGCGTACCGGGACGTGATGCCGTTCCTCATCACGAACGACACCAACGAGCCGACGCGCGAGCGTCTGCAGTCCGCCGAGGACCGCGAGCGCTTCGACGACACCACGAAGTGCATCCTGTGCGCCGCGTGCACCTCGTCGTGCCCGGTCTTCTGGAACGACGGCCAGTACTTCGGCCCGGCGGCGATCGTCAACGCGCACCGCTTCATCTTCGACTCGCGTGACGAGGCGGGCGAGCAGCGCCTGGAGATCCTGAACGACCGCGACGGCGTGTGGCGCTGCCGCACGACCTTCAACTGCACGGACGCCTGCCCGCGCGGCATCGAGGTCACCAAGGCGATCCAGGAGGTGAAGCGAGCGCTCATCACGCGCCGCTTCTGATCTCCACGCCCCTGCCTCAGGGCCCGGTTTCCGCTCGGGAAACCGGGCCCTGTGGCGTGTCGGCAGGCCGGTGCCACTCCCTGGCGCCCGCCGCGCGCATCAGGGCCAGGGCCGGGTCCGGGGCTCCGGAGACCAGGGGGTGGACGAGTTCGACGTAACGGATCTGGCCGGTGAGGGATCTGCGCAGCTGCCTCAGGCTGCGGGCGCCGAAGGAGACGCCGCGCCGGCGGTCCACGACACCCGCCGCCAGGGCCAGTCCCTCGATGCCGACCTTGCACACGGTCGACGCGGTCTCACGGCAGGCGTGGATCTCGATGTCGCCCTGCCACAGGCCGAGGACCACCTGGTAGGTCACTCCGGACCCGGTGTACGTGGCCACCGCGAGATGCCGGTCCGGCTCGCCCGCGCCCGGCCCGTCCAGCCCCAGTCGCTCCGCGACCTCGGCGAAGGCGGCCCGCACCTCGCCGAAGAAGGCCTCTGTCCCCGGAGTCATTTCCGCCCCCCTCTGCGCAGCCGCCGTACCGACGGCCGCCCAGCGTAGCGAGGCGGCGGGCGCCGTCTCGGCCCAATGAGTGACCCCGCGGTCAG
The DNA here is from genome assembly GCF_040634235.1 of Streptomyces sp. NPDC007157. NCBI lineage: Bacteria > Bacillati > Actinomycetota > Actinomycetes > Kitasatosporales > Streptomycetaceae > Streptomyces > Streptomyces sp. NPDC007157. Next base: position 238,043 of record NZ_JBEYFE010000013.1, on the reverse strand, counting down.
CCCGCACCGCAAGTGTCATCTCCGCACCTAATCTGATCGCATGTCAGATGACGAGTCGTACGAACTGCTCGGGTTCGACAACGTCCTGTTCCCCGTCGGGGATCTCGCGGACGCCGTCGGCTTCTACGAACGGGCCGGGTTCACGGTCGGGTTCCGGTTCGACGAGGGCGGGATCGCCCTGCTGAAGGTCGGGGGCGAGACGCCCGGGATCCTGCTGCGGGCCGAGGCGGGGCTGGGGCGGCGGACGCCGGTGTGGGCCGTGCCGCGGCTGTGGCTGGAGGTGCCGGACGCCCGGGTGGCGGCGCGGCGGCTGGCCGAGGCCGGGATCGGCGTGCTCGACGCGCCGTTCTCCGTCGCCACCGGATGGACCGTCGAGATCGCCGACCCCTGGGGGAACGTCCTCGGGTTCACCGACTACAGCAAGCGGCCGGAGTTGGCGCGGCGGGCGTGAACGGGGTCACCCCACCCTTGAGTTGAACACGTTCAAAAGCAGGTCTACAGTCATCCCTGTCAGCGTTTTGAACGCGTTCAAGAAGGGGTGGGGCATGGACCGCACGGTCATCGCCTACGTCATCTACCTGCTCGTCAGCATCGGACTGACCATCTGGGTGGCCCGCACGCTCAGCCACAACGGGCGGATCTTCCTCTCCGACGTACTGCACGGGAACGAGCAGCTCGCCGACGCCGTCAACCGGCTTCTGGTCGTCGGCTTCTACCTCGTCAACCTCGGCTTCGTCGCGCTGTACCTGCACACCGGCGACACCATCGACGACACCCGGGGGATCTTCGAGGCCCTGTCGGCCAAGCTCGGCGTCGTGCTGCTGGTGCTCGGCGTGATGCACCTCGGCAACGTGTACGTCCTCAACCGGATACGGCGGCGCGGGGTCATGGAGAAGGAACAGCTCCCGCCCGTTGCGCCGCAGGGCTGGACCGCGCCGGCGGCCGGGGCGTGAGCACCGTGCCGGCCACCGAAGACCGGGGCGCCACGCGCGTCCCGGTCCACGGGCTCACCGTTCTCTACGACGCCGAGTGCACCCTCTGCACCCACCTGCGCGACTGGCTCGGACGCCAGCCCCAGTTGGTGCCGCTCACCCTGGTCCCGGCGGCGTCCGACGAGGCCCGCGCCCGCTTTCCCGGACTCGACCACTCCGCCACCCTCGACGAGGTCACCGTCGTCGGCGACTCCGGGCAGGTCTACCGGTCCACGGCCGCCTGGATCGTCGTCCTGTGGGCGCTCCGGGAGTACCGGCCGCTGGCCCACAAGCTGAGCACCCCGGCCGGAGCCAGGCTGGCCCGGGGCGCGGTGCTCGCCGCCGCCCGGTGGCGGGGCGCCCAGTGGGGCGGCAAGGTCTACCGGCGCGAGGACGGGTGGACGTACGACCCCGGACTCGGGTGGATCTACGACCCTCCGGGCTGTGCCGGCGACGTCTGCGCAACTCGTTAGGCTCTGTCCGTGTCCGCGAAGAACGACGGTCCTGTCGAGGCCGATACACCGAGCAAGTCCGAGCAGACCCGCGCGCTGATCCTGGAGACGGCGATGCGGCTGTTCCGGGAGCGCGGCTACGAGAAGACCACCATGCGGGCCATCGCCACGGAGGCCGGGGTCTCCGTCGGCAACGCGTACTACTACTTCGCCGGCAAGGAACACCTGATCCAGGGCTTCTACGACCAGCTCGCCGCCGAGCACCGGGTGGCGGTCCGCGAGGTCCTGGACCGGGAGACGGACCTGGAGGCGCGGCTCGCGGGGGTGCTGAAGGTGTGGCTGGACATCGCCCGGCCGTACCACGAGTTCGCGGTCCACTTCTTCAAGAACGCCGCCGACCCCGACAGCCCGCTCAGCCCGTTCTCCCCGGAGAGCGAGCACGCGCGCGTGGAGGCGATCAGCGTGCACCGCGAGGTGCTGGCGGGGGCGAAGACCAAGGTCGCGCCGGAACTGCGGGACGTCCTGCCCGAGTTGATGTGGCTCTCGCAGATGGGCCTGGTCCTGTACTGGATCTTCGACCGGACCGAGGGCCGGGAGCGCAGCTACCGGCTCGCCGAACGAGGAGCCCGGCTGACCGCGCGAGGCGTCTCCCTCGCGCGGTTCCGGGTGCTACGGCCGCTCGTGCTGGAGGTGCACGAACTCTTCACGGACTTCCTGCCGGGGATGACCCGGGTACTGCCGGATCCGTCGGCCAGGCCCTGACGTCGCCGAGAACCCCGGGGGCTAGTTGACCGCGTCCACCTCGTCCCCGGTGAGTTCCACGTCGTACACCAGCGGCCCCTCCGCCACCACCACGTGCCGGGCGCGGGAGCCGTACGTCGGCGACGTCACCGCCAGCAGGTAGGAACCCGGCGCCGGGACCGAGAGGATGTAGGAGCCGTCCGCCAGGGACGTCACGCGGTCCAGTTGGCGGCCGCCCTTCGACATCAGGGTCACCGACGCGTCCTCCACCGGGTCACCGTCCGCGGTACGGACGAAGCCGTGGATCGCCGTGGCCGGGCCGGTCGGCTCGGCGGGCTCCGGGGCGGCCTCCTCCGACGGCTCCACCGCCAGATGCGGCAGCCGCTTCTCCAGCCAGTCCGGCAGCCACCAGTTGGACGTGCCGAGCAGATGCATCGCCGCCGGGACCAGCGCCGTACGGAGAATGAACGCGTCCAGCGCCACCGCCGCGGCCAGGCCCACGCCCGCCATCGCCGCGCCCGAGTCGCCGCTCAGGACGAAGGCCAGGAAGACACAGACCATGATCAGGGCCGCGCTGTTGATGACCCGGCTGGTCTCGGCCAGGCCGACCCGGACCGCCCGCGCGTTGTCCCTCGTGTGCACCCACTCCTCGTGCATCCGGCTCACCAGGAACACCTGGTAGTCCATCGAGAGGCCGAAGAGCAGGGACAGCATGATGACGGGGAGGAACGCGTTGATCGGGCCCTCCTTGCCGAGGCCCAGCAGGTCCAGGCCCCAGCCCCACTGGAAGACCGCGACCAGGACGCCGAAGGAGGCGGCCGCCGCGATCAGGTTCATCACCGCCGCCGTCAGCGGGACCACCAGGGAGCGGAAGGCGACCAGGAGGAGCAGGAAGCCGAGGCCGATGATCGTGGCGATGAAGAGCGGCAGGCGGTCGCCGGTGACCGAGGCGAAGTCCTTGGAGACCGCCGTCACGCCGCCCACGTGGGCCTCCGCGCCCGCCTGCGGGATCACCCGGTCGCGGAGGGTGTCGATGAGGTCGTCGGTCTCCTTGGACTGGGGGGAGGTGGTCGGGATCACCTGGATGACGGTGACGCCCCGCGCGGGCGGCAGCGCGGCGGCCCGGGCGACTCCGGAGGTCGCCTCGATGCCCTGGACCAGCTTCGCCGTGTCACCGCCCGCGCTGACCACCTGGAGCGGGCCGTTGAAGCCGGGGCCGAAGCCCTCGGCGAGCAGGTCGTAGGCCTTCCTGGTGGTCGTGGACGCGTCGTCGTTGCCCTGGTCGGTGGCGCCGAGGCGCAGGGAGAGGACCGGGACGGCGAGGACCGCCATGACGACCACGGCGAGCGCGGCGATCCGCCTCGGGCGCTTCTCCACGTTCACCGACCAGCGGGCCGCGAGGCCGCTCGCCCTCTCCGGTTCGGGCCCCTCGGCGGCCAGCCGGCGGCGCTGGCGGCGGCTGAGGACGCGTGGGCCGAGGAAGCCGAGCAGGGCCGGCAGCAGGGTGGTCGCGGCCAGGACGCTGAGCACCACCGTCAGGGAGGTGCCGATGACCACGCCGTCCAGGAAGCGGAGCCTCGTGACCAGCATGCCGGCCAGCGCGATGCAGACCGTGCCGCCCGCGAACAGCACGGCCCGGCCGGAGGTGTTGAGGGCGGTGACCGCCGACTCCTCGGGATCCATGCCGCGCAGGATGCCCCGGCGGTGCCGGGTGACGATGAACAGGGCGTAGTCGATGCCGACGCCGAGGCCGATCAGGGAGGCGAGCAGCGGGGCGATGTCGGGGATGTTCGTGGTGTGGCTGAGGAGCTGGGTGGAGAACAGGCCCATGCCCACGCCGAAGACCGCGATCGCGATCGGAAGGGTCATCGCGAAGAACGAACCGAACGCCAGGAAGAGGACGACCGCGGCCGCGATGATGCCGACCATCTCGGAGAGGCCCTGTGGCGGCTCCTGGACGCGCTGGATGGCCTGGCCGCCCAACTCGACCTGCAGACCGCCGCGTTCGGCGCCCTGGGCGGTGTCGACGACCTTCTGGACGACGTCCTTGGGGATCTCGTTCGCCCGCTGGACGAAGGTCAGCTGGGCGTAGGCGATCTTGCCGTCCTGGCTGATCTGCGCGGCTCCCCGGGCACCTTCGTAGGGGCTGGTGACCGCGCCGACGCCTTTCAGCTTCGCGATCGTGTCGAGGGCCGGCTGGATGCGGCTGCGGACCGCCGGGTCCTTGACCGAGCCGTCGGTGACCTTCCAGACCACGGTGTCCGTGTCGCCCGAGGTGTTCGGGAAGGCCTTCTGCATCAGGTCGTACGCACTCTTGGAGTCCGTGTCGGGAAGGGAGAAGACGTTCGCGTAGTCCGTGCCCGCCGTCGAGGCCGAGAAGCCCACGCCGAACAGTGCCCCCACCCACAGCAACAGGACCACCAGCCGGTGCCGATAGCACCACCGTGCCAATGCCGTCACGCTCAACAGCTCCTTGAATCAAGTCGGTTCGGTCGGTCGGTCCCCCAGGTCCTGGGCACCAGGATTGGCGGCGACGGGCTCGCCCGGACACGGGGCGCGCATGACTCTCAAGGAACTCCAAAGCTGTGCGCCCCCGGCTGTCGGTGGTCGCGCCGATACTGGGGACATGACGGCTCCAGGCAGCACCGTGCTGATCGTGGAGGACGAGCCGAGCATCGCGGACGTCCTCGCCATCGCCCTGCGCTACCACCGGTTCGAGGTGATGACGGCCGGCACGGTCCGGGACGCCCTGGCCCTGGCCGAGCGCACCCGCCCCGACGCGGCCCTGCTGGACGTGATGCTGCCGGACGGCGATGGCCGGGCCCTGGCACGTGAACTGCGGGCCCGGCAGCCGGACCTGGCGCTGGTCTTCCTGACCGCGCGGGACGCCCCCGCCGAGATAGTCGGCGCGCTCGGCTACGGCGACGACTACATCACCAAGCCGTTCAACATCGACGAGGTCGTCGCCCGGATCGGGGCGGTGCTGCGCCGCACCCGCCCGGCCGACGTCATCCAGCAGCGCCCGCCGCTGCGCTACGGCGACCTGGAACTCGACGAGACGACGTACTCGGTGCACCGGGCCGGCCGCACGGTCGAGCTGACCCCGACCGAGTACGCGCTGCTGCGCTTCCTGGTGCGCAACGGCGGCCGGATCGTCCCCAAGGAGCAACTGCTGAGGCACGTCTGGCAGTACGAGCACGTGCCGTCCGAGTCGACCGTCGTGGAGACCTACATCAGCTATCTGCGGCGCAAGCTGGACGCCCTGGGCGCGCCGGTGATCACCACCCGGCGCGGCGTCGGATACGGCCTGGCATGAACGCCGGGAAACGCCGCCACCGGCACGGCACGCACTCCCTGCGCGGCAAGCTGACCCTCGCCAACGTCGGCCTGCTCGCCGTCGGCATCGTGGCGGCGACCACGGTCAGCATCATGGGCATGCGGCTGTACCTGCTCGACCAGGTGGACTCCTCGCTGCTCAAGATGCGTACCTCGCTGGGGAGTTCGGGGCTCACCCTGCGGCAGGTCGACTCGCTGGGCACGCTCGGCGTCATCCGCGACCGGGTCGTACCGGCGGAGTCCGACCCGGCACCGGGCTCGATCTTCGCCGTGGTCGACACCGAGGGCAACGCCGTCGAGGTCTTCGACATGGCGCCGACCGAGGCCCAGCGCGGACTGGCGGCCGCCGTGCACGACCCGCGCGCCCTCGCCGCCGCCCCCGACCCGGGCGACGTCACCGTGCACGGCGCGATGTACCGGGTGACGGCGACCCGGCTCGCCGACGGCCCCTACATCCTGCTGGCCACCTCGACCGAGCTGCTGCACGAGGGGATAGCCAAGGCGCTCCGGCTCGACTTCGCCGTCGGCGCGCTGCTGCTGGCGCTGCTGGCCTGTCTGACCATGTTCAGCGTGCGCCGCCGGATGCTGCCGCTGGAGGACATGGTGGAGACGTCGTCGGCGATCGCCGAGGGCGACCTGACCCGCCGGGTGCCGTCGAGCCAGCATCCGACGGAGGAGGTCGAGCAGCTGCGGCTGGCCCTCAACTCCATGCTGCACCAGGTGGAGACGGCGTACCGGACCCGCGAGCGCAGCGCGGCCCAGCTGCGCAGGTTCGTCGCCGACGCCTCGCACGAGCTGCGGACGCCGCTCGCCGCCATCCGCGGCTATCTCCAGCTGTACGACAAGGGGATGCTGCGCGAGCCCGGGGAGCGGCGGCGGGCCTGGGACCGGATGCACGGCGAGGTGGACCGGATGGGCCGGCTCGTCGACGAACTGCTGCTGCTGGCGCGGCTCGACCAGCGGCCCGAGATCCGGCTCCGGAACGTCGACGTGAGCCGGCTGGTGCGGGACGCGGCGGAGGATCTGCGGGCCCAGCAGCCGGCGCGGCGGGTGGCGGTGAGCGCCGAGGGGGCGGTGCTGGTGCGGGCCGACGAGTCGGGGCTGCGGCAGGTACTGGGGAACCTGGTGGCCAACGTCCGTACCCATACGCCCGTCGAGGCGGCGGTACGGCTGGGGGTGGAGCGGTCGGACGGGGTGGTGCGGGTCTGTGTCGCCGACGAGGGGCCCGGGCTGGCGGAGGAGGACGCGGCGCGGATCTTCGACCGGTTCTTCCGGGTGGGGAGTGCGGAGGGGAGCGGGCTGGGGATGGCGATCGTGCAGGGGGTGGTGAACGCACATGGCGGGGAGGTGGCGGTGCGCACCTCTCCCGGAGAGGGGCTGGCCGTGACGGTGACGTTGAGGTGCGGGTGAGGTACGGGTGAGGTGGGGGACGCCGGGGCACCGGTGCTAGGAACCGGCCAGAACCAGCGCCCACACCGTCTTCCCGTGGGAGCCCCTGCTCCAGACCCCCCACGCCGCCGCGACCGTCTCCACCAGATGCAGGCCCCGGCCTGCCTCGTCGTCCTCCCGGACGATCCGGAGCCGGGGCTCCACCCGGCCCTCGTCGGAGACCTCGATCAGGCACGAGCCGTCCGCCAGTGCCGTCACCGCGACCTCGAACTCCCGCTCGCGCAGCGGGCCGTGGCGTACGACGTTGGTGGCCAGCTCGGACACCAGGAGCACGGCGTCACCGACCGCCGGGTCGTCCGGGCCGTGGCCCCAGTCGGCCAGATGGTCCCGGACCCGGTGCCGGGCCAGACCCACGGACGCCGGATGCCGGGGCAGCCGGAAGGAGTTGCGTCTCAGCACGTCTGCTCCTCACCCCACGCACACCTCCGTCACATGGTGCCGCGTCGGGTGTCCGCCCCCGTCAGATCCAGTCCAGACTCCACAGGCGGAACAGGCCCGTGCTGTCCGTGAGGTACTGGGTGCCGCCCACGTCCTCGCTGCTGACGACGTAGTCCGTGCGCTGCCAGAGCGGGATCAGCGGCACGTCGTTGGCCACGTCCGTCTGGATGGTGCGGAAGTCCGAGTCGACGCGGGCACGGTCGGCGTACCGCTGGCTGTCCTGGATGAGGTGGTCGACGGCCTTGTTGCTGTAGCCGGTGCTCATCACCGAGTCGCTGCCGACCAGGGAGGCGCCGAAGGTGTCCGGGTCGGGGTAGTCGGCGACCCAGCCGACCGCCCAGGCGTCCATCTTGCCCGCGGCCCACGACTTCTGGAAGTCGGTCCACTCGTATCCCTTGACGTCGACCTTGAACAGGCCGCCGGCCTCCAGCTGCTTCTTCAGCGCGGTGGCCTCCTCGGCTCCCGCGCCGTGGCCGATGCCGTAGCCGAAGGAGAACTCGACCGGAGTGCTGACACCGGCGTCCGTCAACAGCGCCTTCGCCTTGGCGACGTTCTGCGAGGGGTACTCGTCGAAGAAGGACGTGGTGTGGCCGGTGAGACCGGTGGGGATCAGCGAGTACAGCGGCTCCACCGTCCCGTCGTACACGGAGGCGGCCAGCTGCTCGCGGTTGACCAGCCACGCCAGCGCACGGCGGACCAGGACGTCGTGCAGGGCGGAGTTCTTACGGGTGTTGAAGTACAGGTTGCGGGTCTCGGCGCTGTCGGACTCCGTGACACGCTGGTCGGGGTCGCTCGGCGAGAGCTTGGACACCATGGCCGGCGGCAGCGTGCGGGTGGCGACGTCGATCTCCTTCGCCTTGTACGCACTGCTGAGCTTGGCCGAGTCGGCGTAGTAGTCCAGCTTGATGGGACGGCCGTGGCCGCCGAGGTCGCCCTTGTAGTCGCCGTTGGGCTGCAGGGTCGCCTGCTTGTCCTTCGTGTACGACGTCAGGCGGTACGGGCCGGTGCCGTCCACCGAGTTGTCGGTACGCAGGCTGTTCGCCGGGTACTTGTCCTTGTCGACGATCGAACCGGCGCCGGTGGCCACCTTGAACGGGAACGTCGCGTCCGGGGACGACAGATGGAAGGTCACGCTCTTGCCGGAAGCGGTGACCGACGAGAGCGTCGAGAACAGCGAGGCCGGACCGACGTCCGAGTTGATCTTCTTGACCCGGTCGAAGGAGAACTTCACGTCCTCGGCGGTCATCTCGCGACCGCTCGGGAAAGTGATCCCGTCCCGGAGGACGCAGCGGTACGTCTGCAGGCCGGTGTCCGTGAACTCACAGCTCTGGGCCGCGTCCGGGACCGGCTGGACACCACCCGGCTCGAAGCTGAGCAGCGACTGGAAGACGTTGTTGAACAACGCCCACGAACCGGCGTCGTAGGCCCCTGCCGGATCGAGCGCGGTCACGGCGTCGGTCGTGCCGACGGTGATCGTCTTGTTCTTGTTCTCCTGCGACGGCAGCAGCTGCCAGCCGCCGATCCCCACGATCGCCAGTACGAGAAGCGTCACGAGAATCCGCATGCGAACAGATCGCATGGTTGGTGCCCTCCCCAGGGCCCTCACGGGCCCGTTCCAGGCCCTACCCAGGCCCTCCACAAGTGCCACTCCCCTAAGTGGCGCGGCTCACCTAACCACAGGTGTTTCATGTGGGGGAAGAGTGATCTGACTAGATGAGGAAGAACTTACCGAGCACTTGTTTCCCCCGGATTTCACAGCCCCTCCACAGGCACCCGGAGTTCAGGCCTTCTTCGACGCCGGTTCGACGACCTTGATGCCGGAGGGCGCCCGGACGCGCGCGGGCGGACCTCAGGTGTGGGACATCACCCGAAGAGAACGTGCCCGACGCGTACGACAGGCCTCACGATCCGCCAGGACGGTGACCGCGGCCACCTCGACCACACCAGCCACCAGCACTGACAGCCGGCATCCAGCGTCCCGACACCGATCCGCGCACCGGGCGGCTCACGCCCGGCTCCGCGGCACAGTCGAGGGCGGAGCGCCGTCGACACACCGTTGGGAGCACACCGTCACTGTGGCGCGGAGATCGACTCCGCATCAGTCCGGTCGCCTGTTTTCTGTGGCACTCCTGTCGTACGTGTCCTGGTGACGTCGGATCTCGGTGTGATGTTCCGAGCTCCAGGCGGCCAGGTGTTCAACGGTGGTGAGCAGGGAGGTGCCGAGACCCGTGAGGGAGTACTCGACCCGGGGCGGCACCTCCGCGTGGGCCGTGCGGTCGACCAGCCCGCTGCGCTGGAGGCGCTTGAGGGTGAGGGTGAGCATGCGCCGGGAGATGGCGGGGATCTCGGTGTCCAGGTCCGAGTAGCGGGCGTCGCCGGCGGCCAGGGCGCCGATGACCAGCATGCTCCACTTGTCACCCACCAGGTCGAGGATCTCGCGGATGAAGTCCGCGTCCCGCTCGTCCCAGCGCGCGCACGGGCCCGAGAGGCGCAGTACGTTCACCCGCGTCCCGCCGGCGGAAACCGCCCGGCCCTCGTCGTTGCCCACGGATGACGCCCTTCCGATGTTCCTCAGGAACATAGACATGCCTTTTGTAACACTTGCCGCGTTCCTGCACAGTGGGCTCCGCACCAGGCGCAAGCGCACTGGTCGAAGCGGTCGTTCTGCGCACAGGGCGGCAACCGCCGGGTACTTCCAGCGTATTCCCGCCCCGTGGCTCCGGCATTGCTCACGCCTGCCGCACCAGCGCCGCACCCCCACAAACGGAAGGATGTGCCCAGCCATGGAAGGGCTCAAGGACAAGGTCTTCATCGTCACCGGCGGCGGATCGGGTATCGGCGCGGTCACCGTGCGGCGGCTGCTGGCCGAAGGCGCCCGGGTGACCGCGGCCGGCACCAACCCCGACAAGCTGGCGCGGACCCGCGACGAGGCGGCGGACGCCGCCGACCGGCTGCTCACGGTCCAGTTCGATCTTCGGGACGAGGAGTCCATCGCCTCCCTGGTCGCCCGGACCACCGACCACTTCGGCCGGCTCGACGGCGTCGCCAACGTCGCCGCCGCCGTCAGCGCGGACCTCTCGGCCCGCGACCAGGGCGTGGACACCATGGACCCCGAGGTGTGGGCCGAGATGATGCGGGTCAACGTCACCGGCACCGGACTCGTGATCCGCGAGAGCCTGCCCGCGCTGGTCGCCGCGGGCGGCGGCTCGATCGTCAACGTCTCCTCCCTGGCGGCATGGCAGCGCGAGGAGTGGCTGGCCGCTTACGCCTCGTCCAAGATCGCCCTGCATGCGCTCACCCGCCACACCGCGCACGTGTGGGGCACGAAGAACATCCGGGTCAACGCCGTCGCCCCCGGCGTCGTCCTCACCGAGAACGTCCGCACCGGCACACCCCTCGAGATCCGCGAGGCCCTGCTGGAGAAGACCGCGCTCCCGCGGCTCGGCGAGCCCGAGGACCTCGCCTCCATGATCGTCTTCCTGCTGTCCGCGGAGGCCAGTTGGATCACCGGTCAGATCCTGTCGGTGGACGGCGGCGCGACCATGCGCGAGTAGCACCGCCCGCCGCCGCGCACCGTCATCCCCGCCTCTCGGCGGTACCTGTTCGTCCCCTCGGCGGCGGCGTCTGGGCCCAGGACGACGCCCGCAAGTCCGCCGGTATCGCCGACGCCACGATCCTCGAGGACGCCGGACTCGCGATACCCGGCTCGGTGACCCGCTCCGCCGAGACCCACCAGGCCGACGGCACCGAAGCCGTCGCGCAGCTCAGGCAGGTGCTCAACCGACTCCCCAGCCCCGCCCCCCTCAGCCGGGGGCGGGGCTGCACAGCGTTCCTGAGCCTGGTTCCCCGTGACGAAGTAGGCGCCGTGCCGTGCCGACAGCTGGGCGGGGGCCGCGACGGGTCCGAGGGCTTCGACGCTGCCGTCGACGAGGTCGCCGACGACCGCGATCAGGTCGGGCCGGGCGGCGACGCGTCACCGGCCTCGATGGCGAGGGCCGTGAGCGTCAGGATCGGGCTGGTGACGATGATCACCCGGGCCGTGCCTCTTTCTATGACGTTCGGCGCAGTGCGCGTACTCCGCGCAACCCGATGCCCCCGATGACCGTCCCCAATACGAAGGAAACGACGGCCAGCGTCAGGTGGACCCAGAAGTACGCCGTGGGGTGGCCGTCGTCGAAGGCGAGCCCACTGCCGTCCTTGACCAAGTTCTTGATGAAAGTGATCCAGATGAACCAAGACCACACCCCGAACGCGAGCAGGAACCAGGACACCGGGCGGCTGAGCTTCATGGGTTCAGTATCGCCGTCGGCTGTCCGGTTCCGTGTCCGGGGTGGGGTCGGTGGCGGGACTTCGCCCTCCGTGCCGGGTACGTTCTCGTCCGTGTCCGCACCGAAGTCCCCAGCCGGCCGGTCTCTGCTGGTCGCCTCCGCCGCCCTGCTGTCCCTGTCGCTCACCGCGCCGGCCGCGCTCGCCGCGCCCACGCCCTCGACCAGTCCGTCGGCCACGCCCCCGGCGCGCATGTCGTCGGTCGGCGGCACCCGGCTCGGGCAGCCCGGTACCCAGGTCGATCCGGCCGCCGGGGTGCCGGTGCTGCCGAAGGACATCACGGCCCGTTCCTGGATCGTCTCCGACGCCGAGTCGGGCGAGGTGCTCGCCGCGCACAACGCGCACTGGCGGCTGCCCCCTGCGAGCACCCTGAAGATGCTGTTCGCGGACACCGTGCTGCCGCGGTTCCCGAAGTCGACCCCGCACAAGGTGGTGTCGACCGACCTCGCGGGCATGGGCGCCGGTTCCAGCCTGGTGGGGATAAAGGAGGGCCAGACCTACACGGTCCACGACCTCTGGCTCGGTGTCTTCCTTCGCTCCGGCAACGACGCCGTGCATGTGCTGTCCGCGATGAACGGCGGTGTCGAGCAGACCGTCAAGGACATGCAGGCCCACGCCGACGAGCTCCAGGCACTGGACACACATGTGGTGAGCCCGGACGGGTACGACGCGGCCGGCCAGGTGTCGTCGGCGTACGACCTGTCGCTGTTCGCCCGGTCCGGACTGCAGAAGAAGGACTTCCGGGAGTACTGCTCGACCGTGCGGGCCGCGTTCCCGGGTGACACGACGAAGAACGCCAAGGGCAAGTCGGTGCGCGAGTCCTTCGAGATCCAGAACACCAACCGGCTGCTGAGCGGCGACACCGACGTGCCGGTCTACCAGGGCATCGCGGGTGTGAAGAACGGCAACACCACCAACGCGGGCGCCACCTTCACCGGGGTCGCGGAGCGGGGCGGCAGAGTGCTGCTGGTCACCGTGATGAACCCGGAGAAGAAGGAGCACAACGAGGTCTACAAGGAGACCGCCCAGCTGTTCGACTGGGGTTTCCAGGCGGCCGGCAAGGTGACTCCGGTGGGCGAGCTGGTCCCGCCGAAGGGAGCGGTGGACTCCACCGCGCAGCCGGGGGCGACCGCCTCGGCCTCCGGGGCCGACTCCGGTTCCGGTTCCGGGAAGAACTCCGGGTCGAAGCCGGTGGCCGCCGCCTCGGCCGACGGTTCCAGCGGGGTCGGGGTCGCGCTGGGGATCGCGGGCGGGGCGCTGGTGCTGCTCGTGGGCGCGGCGTTCCTGATCAACCGCCGTTGGCCGCTGCCGGATCTGGTACGTCGGCGGCCTCGTCCGTGATCTCGGTGCCGCTCTCGGTCGCCGTCCAGGCGGCACAGAACAGGACGAGTTTCGAGGTGAAGTTGATCCACAGCAGCAGGGCGACCGGCACGCCGAACGCGCCGTACATGCTCTTCGTGGCGACGCCCTGGATGTAGCCGCTGAGCAGCAGCTTGAGGAGTTCGAAGCCGACCGCGCCGATCAGCGCCGCGACCAGCAGGCGACGGCGCGGCGGTTCGACCCCGGGCAGCAGGGTGAGGAGGTAGAGCAGCACCAGGAAGTCGGCGATCACCGCGACGACGAACGCGATGATCCGCAGCAGCAGGCTGCCCCAGCTGTGCTTGTCGATGCCGAGCTGTCCCGCCGTCCAGCCGACGGCCGCCGTGGCGATCGTGGACACGGCGAGGGTGATCATCAGCGCACCGCCGAGACCGATCAGGATGCCGGCGTCCTTGGCCTTGGCGACGATCAGGTTCTGGTCCTTGTCGGGCAGTTCCCACACCGTGCGCAGACAGTCCCGCACCTGGCCGACCCAGCCGATGCCGGTGAACAGCAGGACGGCACCGGCGATGAGACCGACCGTGCCGGCGTTCTGCACCAGCGAGTTGATGTCCAGCTGGTCGGAGATCCCCGGGAACTGGTCCGCGATCTTGCCTTGCAGGGTGTGCTGCCGAGACTCGCTCAGGGTGGCGGCGGCGATCGCGGCGGCCACGGTCAGCAGCGGGAAGAGCGAGATGAAGCTGATGAAAGTCATGGCGGCGGCCAGCCGGGCCCACTTCACCCGGTCGAGCCGCTCGTACGACCGCCACGCGTGCGTGTGCATCAGCCGGCCGACCAGCGGGCCGACGACGGGAAGTTTTCTCAGCCAGTCCATGATCCGACTCTGCCCTCCGCGCGGAAGACAAATGTACGGGTACCCCAGAAGCGCAGAACCGTGGCAAGCGCCATGCCGACGACCGCGCCGGAGACGGTGTCGGCGCGCTGTGAGGTGAGACCGAGGCCGTAGTGGCTGACGGCGAGGCAGAGCAGCTGGACCAGGGCGCCGGCGAGGTTCACGGCGACGAAGACGGCGTAGGGGCGCAGCCCCGACAGGCGCGCGTTGCGGTAGGTGCCGCGCGCGTTGCCGACGTAGGCGACCGTGCAGCCCGCCAGGAAGGAGAGGGACTTGGCGGTGAGCGGGTCGAGGGCGGCCGGGCCGCGCAGACAGCTGAAGAGGGTGAGGTCGGCGGTGTAGGCGAGCAGGCCGACGGCCGCGAAGCCGATCAGCTCGCGCTGGTGCGCGGTCACCAGTGAGCCACCGCCAGCCCGTACATCGCGAGCCAGGCCAGGCCGATCAGGGCGAGGGCGCGGTCGCGCAGGACGACGTCCTCGGGTTCGCCGGCGGTGCCCCGGTCGGCGAAGACGGCGTAGCGCAGGATCGCCAGGATGAAGGCGACCATGGACAGCTGACGCCACGGCAGCAGGCCCGCGGCGGGGGTGCGGTGGCCCTCCAGGGCCCACAGGCAGTAGGCGAGCACGGCGACCCCGGCGGCGAGCTGCCAGACGAAGCGCAGGTAGCCGGTGGTGTATTCGGTGAGCAACGCGCGCGTGGCGCCCGCCTTGCCCGCCAGTTGCACGGCCTCGGAGTAACGCTTGGCCGACACCATGAAGAGCGCGCCGAAGCCGGTGGTGATCAGGAACCAGCGGGACAGCGGGATGCCGAGCGCGACCCCGCCGATCACCGCCCGCATCAGGAAGCCGGTGGTGACGACGACGAGGTCCACCACCAGGACGTGCTTCAGGGCAACGCAGTACGCCAGTTGCATGCCCACGTAGGCGATCAGGAGGGCCGGGACGAGGGGCGGGGTCAGCCAGACCGCGAGCAGCGGTCCCAGGACGGCCAGGACGCCTCCTGCCACGTAGGCGACGGGGACCGGGACCTGGCCCGCGGCGACCGGGCGGCGGCACTTGGTGGGGTGGGCGCGGTCGGCGTCCGCGTCCCGGGCGTCGTTGATCAGGTAGACGGCGGCGGCGCAGGTCGTGAAGAGGACGAAGGTGAGGGTGAGCGAGAGGAGCGCGTGCGCGGAGAAGAGCCGGCCGGCGGCGGCCGGGGCGGCGATGACGAGGGTGTTCTTGACCCACTGTTTGGGGCGGGTGGTCTTCAGCAGGCCTTTGAGCAGACCGCCGGGGGTGACCCGCGCGCGGGCCGGTCCGTTCGTCGGTCCGTGCGCCGGTTCGTGCGGCCGGGCGGGGTGGCCGCGCTGCTCGTGCAGATTCGTTTCAGCAGTGCCGTCGGCCGTCGCCTCGGTGGCGCCGGCCGTCGCTTCGACGGAGTCGGCGGTCGCTTCGGTGGCGGCGTGCGCGGTCTCGGTCACCCACGCCTCCCCGCGCACGCGGAATCCGGCACTCCTCCGCGCATCCACCGCGCCCCGGCGCGCGCCGTGAGCGCCCCCAGGGCCGCGCCCGCGGCGACGTCCGACGGGTAGTGCACGCCGACGACGAGCCGGGAGAGGCACATGGCGGCCGCCAGGGGCGCGAGGGCGGGCGCGCCGAGCGCCCCGAAGGCGACGGCGGCGGCCGCGGCGGAGGTGGCGTGCGAGCTGGGGAAGGAGTGCCGGCCCGCGGTACGCACCCGGGGCCGCACATGCGCGGGGCGCGCACGGCGCACGAGCCGTTTGACGCTCATGCTGCCGAGGTGCGCGCCCGCGACGAGCGCCGTGCCGCGCAACCAGGCGCCGCGTCGCGCGCCGTCCACGGCGGCCCCCGCGAGGCCGGCCGCGAGCCAGAGCGCGCCGTGCTCACCGGCGACGGAGAGACCGCGCGCGGCCGACGCGACGCGTGGATCGGCACCGCAGGCGTGCAGCGCGGAGAGGATCCGGTGGTCCATGTCGTCCATTGGACTCACTGTTCACCTTGATCCCGCCAAAGCTACGACCATATTGAGCGACATTCCGATAATCACCCGTTTCGGGGAGTCAGGTGATCTTCTGTAACCAATCACCAATAGCACCCATAACACCCATACGGCAGCGATACGGTCGCCCTCATGCCTGGAAAGCCTGGCGGGCCCGCAGGTCCCGCCGAGTCCGCACCCCCCGGAACCACCGTGTCCGTCACCGGCTGGGGCCGCACCGCCCCCACCGCCGCCCACCTGATCCGTCCCCGGACGTACCAGGAGGCGGCGAACGCCGTCCGGGACTGCGGGGCACGCGGCGGCATCGCGCGGGGCCTGGGGCGCGCGTACGGGGACGCGGCGCAGAACGCCGGCGGCGCCGTGCTCGACATGACGGGCCTCGACCGCATCCACGCCATCGACGCCGACGGCGGCACCCTCCTGTGCGACGCGGGGGTCTCCCTGCACCGCCTGACGGAGGTGCTGCTGCCGCTCGGCTGGTTCGTCCCGGTGACCCCGGGGACCCGCCAGGTGACGGTGGGCGGCGCGATCGGCGCCGACATCCACGGCAAGAACCACCATGTCTCGGGATCCTTCTCCCGTCACGTGCTGTCCTTCGAACTCCTCACCGCGGACGGCCAGGTCCGCACGGTGAGCCGCGGCACCCCGCTGTTCGACGCGACGGCCGGCGGCATGGGTCTGACCGGAGTGATCCTCACGGCGACCGTCCGCCTTCTCCCGGTCGAGACGTCGTACATGACGGTCGACACCGAACGCGCCACCGACCTCGACGACCTGATGCACCGCCTGACCACCACGGACCACCACTACCGCTATTCGGTCGCCTGGATCGACCTGCTGGCGCGTGGGGCGGCGACCGGGCGCGCGGTGCTCACGCGGGGCGACCACGCGCCCCGGGAGGCGCTCGGTGAGGACACGCGCGCCGGGCGTGCACCACTCGCCTTCCGCCCCCGTCAGCTCCCGGCCGCCCCCACGTTCGTCCCCGAAGGCCTCCTGGGCCGCACCACCGTCGGTCTCTTCAACGAACTCTGGTACCGCAAGGCGCCACGCGCGCGTACCGGCCAACTCCAGCGCGTCTCCGCGTTCTTCCACCCCCTGGACGGCGTCCCGCACTGGAACCGCGTCTACGGCCGAGGCGGCTTCGTGCAGTACCAGTTCGTCGTCGGCTACGGCCAGGAGGACGCCCTGCGCCGGATCGTGGCCCGTATCTCCGAGCGCCGCTGCCCGTCCTTCCTGGCCGTCCTCAAGCGCTTCGGCGACGCCGACCCCGGCTGGCTCTCCTTCCCCGTGCCCGGCTGGACCCTCGCGCTCGACATCCCGGCCGCGCTGCCGGGCCTCGGCGCGTTCCTCGACGAACTCGACGAGGAGGTCGCGGGCGCCGGCGGCCGCGTCTACCTCGCCAAGGACGCCCGGCTCCGCCCCGACCTGCTCGCCGCGATGTATCCACGGCTCGCCGACTTCCGCGCCCTGCGTGCGGAGTTGGACCCGCGCGGGGTGTTCGTCTCCGACCTGTCCCGCCGTCTCGGCCTCTAGGAGCTGATCGCTGTCATGAAGGACGCCTTCGGAATGCCCCAGTCCCTGCTCGTGCTCGGCGGTACGTCCGAGATCGCGCTGGCCACCGCGCGCCGGCTGATCGCCCGCCGCACCCGCACGGTCTGGCTGGCCGGCCGCCCCTCCCCCGCCCTCGACCACGCCGCCGGACATCTGCGCACGCTGGGCGCCGACGTCCGCACCGTCCCCTTCGACGCGCTCGACCCCGAGTCCCACGAGGCCGTCCTCGGCAAGGTCTTCGCCGAGGACGACATCGACATGGTGCTGCTCGCCTTCGGTGTCCTGGGCGACCAGGCGACCGACGAGCGGGAGCCGGTGCAGGCCGTGCGGGTGGCGCAGACCAACTACACGGGCGCCGTTTCGGCGGGCCTGGTCTGCGCGCGGGCCCTGCAGACGCAGGGCCACGGCTCACTGGTGGTGCTGTCCTCGGTGGCCGGGGAGCGGGCGAGGCGCTCCAACTTCATCTACGGCTCCAGCAAGGCGGGCCTGGACGCGTTCGCCCAGGGCCTGGGCGACGCGCTGCACGGGACGGGCGTGCACGTGATGGTCGTACGGCCGGGGTTCGTGCGGTCGAGGATGACGGCCGGACTGGCGGAGGCGCCCCTGGCCACGACCCCGGAGGCGGTGGCGACGGCGATCGAGACGGGGCTGCGCAGGCGCTCGGAGGTGGTGTGGGTGCCGGGGGCGCTGCGGGTGGTGATGTCGGCGCTGCGGCACGCGCCGCGGTCGGTGTTCCGGCGGCTGCCGATCTAGGGCCTGTCCTGGTCGGCTACCGGCTGGCGATGGTGTCCCGCTCCGCGTGCCCCACCTGAGGCGGCACGACGGAGCCCCCGAACACGTACTCGTGCAGCTTCCGCCACACGCCGTCGGAACCCTGCTCGTAGAGGGCGAACCCCATGCAGGGCCACTCGGCCTCGTACCCCGCCAGCTCGGCGAAGGCCCGGTCCATCGCCGCCTCGTCGATCCCGTGCGCGACGGTGACATGCGGGTGGTACGGGAACTGCAGCTCGCGGTCGAGCGGCCCGGACGCGGCACGGACCCGCTGCTGGAGCCAGGCGCAGTCGTCCGCCCCCTGGACCACCCGGACGTACACGACCGGCGAAAGGGGCCGGAAGGTGCCCGTGCCGCACAGCCGCATCGGGAACGGCCGGCCCACCGCGGCGACCTCGCCCAGGTGGGCCTGGACGGCGGCCAGCTCGCCCTCGGCGATCTCCGTGGGCGGCAGCAGCGTGACGTGCGTGGGGATGCCGTGGGCCGCGGCGTCGCCGAAGCCCGCGCGCCGCTCCTGGAGCAGGCTGCCGTGAGGCTCCGGGACCGCGATCGAGACGCCGATCGTTACGGTCCCCACGTCATCTCCTGTCGGTCGTGATGGCCGGACGCGTGTCGGGTTCGTACCCGGCCGTCCGTCTATCGACTGTACGGCCACGGCCGCCTTCCGGGCAGCCGTGGCCGAAGTGATGTGCAGCGCTCCCGTGCGCTCCCCCGAGCGCCCCGAGCGCCCCGAGCGCCCCCGGCGCCCCGCTCGGTACCGTCGGCGCTCCGCCCGGCGCTCGGCGGGTCAGTGCTCGGCGGGTCAGTGCTTGGCGGGCAGGAAGCCCACCCGGTCGTAGGCCTGGGCCAGGGTCTCCGCGGCGACGGCGCGGGCCTTCTCCGCGCCCTTGGCGAGGATCGAGTCGAGCGTCTCCGAGTCGTCCAGGTACTGCTGGGTGCGCTCCCGGAACGGGGTCACGAAGTCGACCATGACGTCGGCGAGGTCCGTCTTGAGCGCGCCGTACATCTTGCCCTCGTACTCCTGCTCCAGCTCGGCGACCGACTTGCCGGTGAGGGTGGAGTAGATGGTGAGGAGGTTGCTGACGCCCGGCTTGTCCGCCACGTCGTAGCGGATGACCGTGTCGGTGTCGGTGACCGCGCTCTTGACCTTCTTGGCCGTCGTCTTCGGCTCGTCGAGGAGGTTGATGAGGCCCTTCGGCGTGGACGCCGACTTGCTCATCTTGATCGACGGGTCCTGGAGGTCGTAGATCTTCGCCGTCTCCTTGAGGATGTACGGCTTCGGGATCACGAAGGTCTCGCCGAAGCGGCCGTTGAAGCGCTCGGCGAGGTCGCGGGTGAGCTCGACGTGCTGGCGCTGGTCCTCGCCGACGGGCACCTCGTTGGCCTGGTAGAGCAGGATGTCGGCGACCTGGAGGATCGGGTACGTGAACAGGCCGACGCTGGCGCGGTCCGCGCCCTGCTTGGCCGCCTTGTCCTTGAACTGGGTCATCCGGCTGGCCTCGCCGAAGCCGGTGAGGCAGTTCATGACCCAGGCGAGCTGCGCGTGCTCGGGGACGTGGCTCTGCACGAAGAGGGTGCAGCGGTCCGGGTCCAGGCCGGCGGCGAGCAGCTGGGCCGCGGCGAGGCGGGTGTTGGCGCGCAGGTCGGCGGGGTCCTGCGGGATCGTGATCGCGTGCAGGTCGACGACCATGTAGAAGGCGTCGTGGGATTCCTGGAGGGCTACCCACTGGCGGACGGCGCCGAGGTAGTTGCCGAGGTGGAACGAGCCGGCGGTGGGCTGGATGCCGGAGAGCACGCGGGGTCGATCAGAGGCCATGCCCCCATTCTCGCAGAGGGTGCGGGTGGGATTGGTCTCCGCGGTGGGGGGGGTGTCCGATGCGCGGGGGACTGCGGCGCCGTTGTGGCCGGTCGCGCAGTTCCCCGCGCACGTCAGGGGGCGCTGCCCCTGACGGCGTTGATCAGCCCAGGTCGATCTCCGGGTACAGCGGGAAGCCCGCCACCAGGTCCGTCGCGCGCTGGGCGATCTCCGTCGACACCTTCTCGTCCAGGACGTGCGAGGCCTTGCTCGGCGCGCCCGACTTCGTCGTGCCCGGCTCGGTCGCCGTCAGGACACGGTCGATCAGGGCCGCCACCTCGTCCATCTCGGCCGTGCCCAGGCCGCGCGTGGTCAGGGCCGGGGTGCCGATGCGGATGCCGGAGGTGTACCAGGCGCCGTTCGGGTCGGCCGGGATCGCGTTGCGGTTCGTCACGATGCCGGAGTCGAGGAGGGCCGTCTCGGCCTGGCGGCCGGTGAGGCCGTAGGACGACTCGACGTCGATCAGGTTGAGGTGGTTGTCCGTGCCGCCGGTGACCAGGGTGGCGCCACGGCGCGTCAGCCCCTCGGCCAGGGCACGCGCGTTGTCGACGATGCGCCGGGCGTAGTCCTGGAAGGCGGGCTGCCGGGCCTCGGCGAGGGCGACGGCCTTGGCGGCCATGACGTGCGGGAGCGGGCCGCCGAGGACCATCGGGCAGCCGCGGTCGACCTGGTCCTTCAGCGAGTCGTCGCACAGGACCATGCCGCCGCGCGGGCCGCGCAGCGACTTGTGGGTGGTGGTGGTCACGATCTGGGCGTGCGGGACCGGGTCGAAGTCACCGGTCAGGACCTTCCCGGCGACCAGGCCCGCGAAGTGCGCCATGTCGACCATCAGGGTCGCGCCGACCTCGTCGGCGATCTCCCGCATGATCCGGAAGTTCACCAGACGGGGGTACGCGGAGTAGCCGGCCACCAGGATCAGCGGCTTGAACTCGCGGGCCTGGACACGCAGCGCGTCGTAGTCGATCAGGCCGGTCGCCGGGTCGGTGCCGTAGGAGCGCTGGTCGAACATCTTGCCGGAGATGTTCGGGCGGAAGCCGTGGGTGAGGTGACCGCCGGCGTCCAGGGACATGCCGAGCATCCGCTGGTTGCCGAAGGCCTGCCGCAGCTCGGCCCAGTCGGCCTCGGAGAGGTCGTTGACCTGGCGGACGCCCGCCTTCTCCAGGAAGGGGACCTCGACGCGGTCGGCGAGGACGGCCCAGAAGGCGACCAGGTTGGCGTCGATGCCGGAGTGCGGCTGGACGTAGGCGTGCCGGGCGCCGAACAGCTCTCGGGCGTGCTCGGCGGCGAGCGCCTCGACCGTGTCGACGTTGCGGCAGCCGGCGTAGAAGCGGCGGCCGACGGTGCCCTCGGCGTACTTGTCGCTGAACCAGTTGCCCATCGCGAGCAGGGTCGCCGGGGAGGCGTAGTTCTCGGAGGCGATCAGCTTGAGCATCTCGCGCTGGTCGTGGACCTCCTGGCCGATGGCGTCGGCGACCCGCGGCTCGACCGCGCGGATCACGTCGAGGGCGGCGCGGTACGCGGTGGACTCGGTGGAGAGGGGCGCGGACTTGTCTGACATTCGGGACCTCCGGACATGGCGTTCGGCGTTCACGGTTCGGCCCAGGCGCACGGCACTCGATCAGACACAGGCCGCTCCCCGATGGTCGGTCCCATCCCAGCGCGCCAGTCACGGCCCGCTGGTCAGACTACCCGGCACGCCGGGCCCGGGGGCCGTGGCGTCCACCAGTCGGGCAGGGGCAGAGGGTAGTAAGGGGGCACCTCGCCGCGTTCTCTGGAGTCGCCGTGACCACTACGGAAGCCCTCATCGCCGCCGCCGACGCGCACAGCGCGCACAACTACCACCCGCTGCCGGTGGTGATCGCCACGGCCGAGGGGGCGTGGATGACGGACGTGGAGGGGCGCAGGTACCTGGACTTCCTGGCGGGTTACTCGGCGCTGAACTTCGGGCACGGCCACCCCCGGCTGGTGGCGGCGGCGAAGGCGCAGCTGGAGCGGGTGACGCTGACGTCCCGCGCCTTCCACCACGACCGGTTCGCCGCGTTCTGCACGGAACTGGCGGAGCTGTGCGGGATGGAGATGGTGCTGCCCATGAACACGGGGGCGGAGGCGGTGGAGACCGCCGTGAAGACCGCCCGGAAGTGGGGGTACCGGGTCAAGGGGGTGCCGTCGGAGAGGGCGAAGGTGGTGGTCGCCGGCGGCAACTTCCACGGCCGTACGACGACGGTGATCAGCTTCTCGACCGATCCCGAGGCACGGGCGGACTTCGGGCCGTACACCCCCGGCTTCGAGATCGTTCCGTACGGCGATCTGACGGCCATGCGGGCCGCGTTGACCGAGAACACGGTGGCGGTGCTGCTGGAGCCGATCCAGGGCGAGTCCGGGGTGATCGTGCCGCCGGAGGGCTATCTGGCGGGGGTGCGGGAGCTGACGCGCGAGCGGGATGTGCTGTTCGTCGCGGACGAGATCCAGTCCGGACTCGGGCGGACCGGGCGGACCTTCGCGTGCGAGCACGAGGGGGTCGTACCGGATGTGTACGTCCTCGGGAAGGCGCTGGGGGGCGGGGTGCTGCCGGTGTCGGCGGTGGTGGCGCGGGCCGAGGTGCTGGAGGTCTTCCGGCCCGGCGAGCACGGGTCCACCTTCGGCGGGAACCCGCTGGCCTGTGCGGTGGCGCTGGAGGTGATCGCGATGCTGCGCAGCGGTGAGTACCAGGAGCGGGCGGCCGAGTTGGGGGAGGTCCTGCATCGGCGGCTGGCGGAGATCGCGGGCAGTGGGCGGGTGACCGCCGTGCGGGGGCGGGGGCTGTGGGCGGGCGTGGACGTGGATCCGGCGGTGGGATCGGGGCGGGTGGTGTCGGAGCGGTTGATGGAGCGGGGGGTGCTGGTGAAGGACACGCACGGGGCGACCGTGCGGGTGGCTCCGCCGTTGGTGGTGGCGGAGGAGGATCTGGAGTGGGGGGTTGAGCAACTGTGGGAGGTCCTGAGCGCCTGAGGGGGTGCCGCCGCGAGACGAGCGCGAGTGCCGGTGCGCCGTGGCTCGCCGCGCCCACGCGGCGGTTGCCGCGGATCCGATACAGCCCCACGCCCCTATGGGGCGCTCCCGTGCGGGGCGTTCAAAGAATCACGTGCGGGGCGTTCAAAGAATCACGTGCGGGAGGAAGCGCGCGTAGTCGTCCGTCACCAGGCCCGCCGACTCCCTGATGCCCAGGCCCGCCGGCTCCTCCCCCACCACCCACGCGCCCAGCACGACGTGGTTGCCGTCGAAGGTCGGCAGGGGGGCCAGCTCCTGGTAGCAGCACGCCTCGTGACGCTGGACGGCCGCCGTGCCCGGGGTGTGCACCCGCACGCCGGCGCCCTCCCGGCCCAGCAGCGGCTTGCTGACGTACCCCTTGCCGGCCGCCAGCTCCCTGGGGCCGTCGACGTAGGCCGGCAGCAGGTTCGGGTGCCCCGGGTACAGCTCCCAGAGGATCGCCAGCAGCGCCTTGTTGCTCAGGAGCATCTTCCAGGCCGGCTCTATCCACATCGTGGTGCCCGTGCCGCCGCCGTTGTCCAGGGTGTCGAGGACGTGGCCGCCGAAGGCGTCGGTCGTGAGCCATTCCCAGGGGTAGAGCTTGAAGCAGCTGCGGATGAACCGGAGCCGGTTGTCGACGAAGCGGCCGGAGAGGGTGTCCCAGCCGATCTCCTCCATGGAGATCCACTCGGTGTCCAGGCCCGCCTGCTCGGCGGTCTCCTTCAGGTAGGCGACCGTCATCAGGTCCTCGCCGAGTTCGTCGGCGGCGGAGTGGGCGAAGTGGAGGGGGATGCCGGGCGGGAGCAGCCGGGCCTGCCGCTGCCAGGCGGCGACGAGGCGTTCGTGGAGACTGTTCCACTGGTCGGCGCCCGGGAAGCGGTCCTCCATCCAGAACCACTGGGCCGAGGCGGCCTCCACCAGGGAGGTGGGGGTGTCGGCGTTGTACTCCAGGAGCTTCGCCGGGCCGGTGCCGTCGTGGCGGAGGTCGAAGCGGCCGTAGAGGGAGGGGAGTTCGGAGCGGCGGTGCCAGGACTCGGTGACGGCGGCGCGGATGCGGGGGTCGGTGATGCCCAGTTCGGCGAAACGATCCTGCGCCACGATGTGGCCGGCCGCGGCCAGACACATGGCGTGCAGCTCCTCGACCACCTCCTCCAGCGCTTCCACCTCCTCCAGGGTGAAGACGTAGTACGCGCTCTCGTCCCAGTACGGGCGCAGGGCGCCGTCGGGATGGCGGGTGAGGGGGTAGATCAGGCCCTGTTCCTCGACGGTCCGCTGCCAGCCGGGACGGGGTGCGACGGTACGGCGCTCCATCGCGGGGTCAGCCGCCGGAGCTGCCGTGGCCGCTGCCGTGCCCGAACCCGCCGCGGTGGACGCCGTGGCCGCCGCTGGACGAGCCGCCGGAGCCCTTGGCCGGCTTGATGAACGAGCCGCCGCTGACCCAGCCGCTCTTCTTCTTGCCGCCGTAGTAGTAGGCGCCGTCGACAGCGGCCTTGGTGGAGCCGCAGTTCTTGTCGGAGACGACCTGGTAGCCCTTGGTGGCGGTGTAGCTGTTGCGGTCGACACAGCGCTTGTCGGGCTCGGAGGAGCAGGCGGTGAGGGCGGCGGCCAGCAGGCCCATGCCGCCGAGGACCACGGTGCCCGAGCGGAGTTGTCGGCGTGCGTCAGCCATGTTCGTGTTCCCCCGTGTGGCGTGCGGTGGGCCGACGGGAGTCCAGTGATCGCCGGCCGGGTGTGCGGCGACAGCTTAGACGAACGGACTCAGCCGCCTCGACTTGTCATGTCCTGGTAAGAAAATCATGTGAAGCCGCCGGGAGACCTGCCGCCGCACCGGGCACCACGGGTACCGTCCAGCTGTTCGTAGATGAACGATCAACTTCGAACTCTACGCGCGCAGAACCACGGACCACCCCACGGAACCACACCCGTGGCCACGCGCGAAGAGACAACCGCCGCAGCACCCGCACGCCATCCCTCTCGCACCCCCCACCGATGGAGGAATGACAGATGCCCGGCTTCGCCACCTCGCGCCGCACACTCACCGCGGCCCTGACCGTGCTCGGCCTGCTCACCGCTGGAGCCGCGCTCCAGGCCGCCCCCGCCCATGCCGCCACCACCTACCGCGTCCTGTTCGACGACGGCCACGCCGAGGAGGCCGGCAACGCGGACTGGATCATCTCCACCAGCAAGCCCGACCCGCTCTCCCAGGACTCCTCCCCGTCCGACGAGACGGACTGGACCGGCGCGCTGTCCTCGTGGGGCGTCGCCCTGCAGCAGACCGGCGACTACAGCCTGAAGACGGCCACCGGCGCGCTGACCTACGGCGGCTCGTCCTCGACCGACCTGTCGAAGTTCGACGCGCTGGTGCTGCCCGAGCCCAACACCAAGTTCAGCACCGCCGAGAAGACGGCGATCATGAACTTCGTGAAGGCCGGCGGCGGGCTGTTCATGATCTCCGACCACACCGGCGCCGACCGCAACAACGACGGCTACGACGCGGTCGAGATCCTCAACGACCTGATGATGAACAACAGCGTCGACTCGACCGACCCGTTCGGCTTCTCGATCGACTCCCTCGACATCGGTTCCGGCTACCCGAAGGCCGTCAGCGACAGCGGAGACGCCGTCCTGCACGGCGGCTTCGGCACGGTCACCAAGAGCCTGATCGCCGACGGGACGACGGCGACCCTCAAGCCCGCCGACAACGCGAACGTCAAGGGTCTGGTGTACCGCAGCGGTTACTCCGGAAACACGGGCGCCTTCTTCCTGACGTCCGCCTACGGCAGCGGGCGGGTCGCCTTCTGGGGTGACAGCTCGCCCATCGACGACGGCACCGGCCAGTCAGGCAACACGCTGTACGACGGCTGGAACGACAGCGGCGCCACCAACGCCGCCCTCGCCCTCAACGCCACCGCCTGGCTGGCCGGCGCCAGCTGACGCACCGGGTGCGGCGGCGGCTCCGGGTACCGCCCCGGGCCCGCCGTCCGCCCTCCCCCGACCACTTCGCCCCTCACTCCCCTCCCCTACAGTCCCTTTGTGCTCTTTGGAATGGTGTGCGCGCTCGCCGCGGCGCTCTGCTTCGGTACCGCGACGGTTCTGCAGGCGATGGCCGCCCGGGCGGCCGGTGACGGTACGGGCGGGGAGGCCGCGCTGCTGCTGCGGGCCGTCCGGCAGTGGCGGTACGTCGCCGGGCTGGGGCTGGACGGGCTGGGGTTCGTGTTCCAGATCCTGGCGCTGCGGTCGCTCCCCATCTACGCGGTGAGCGCGGCGCTGGCGTCCAGCCTCGCGGTGACCGCGGTGGTCGCGGCCCGGCTGCTGCGGGTGCGGCTGAGCGGGCTGGAGTGGGGCGCGGTGGGGGTGGTGTGCGCGGGGCTCGCGATGCTGGGGCTGGCGTCGGGACCGGAGGGCGACCGGGCCGGGTCCGACGCGCTGAAGTACGCGATGCTCGCGACCGCGGTGGGCGTGCTGCTGCTCGGGCTCGTCGGCGGTCGGCTGTCCGGGCGGTGGCGGGCACTGCTGCTGGGCCTCGGGGCGGGGTTCGGGTTCGGGGTGGTGGAGGTGTCGGTGCGACTCATCGACACCCTGTGGCCGGGCGGCCTGCTCACCAACCCGGCGGCCTACGCGCTGCTCGTCGGCGGCGGCGGTGCCTTCCTGCTGCTGACCTCGGCGCTGCAGCGCGGCTCGGTGACCACGGCGACGGCCGGGATGGTGATCGGCGAGACGATCGGCCCGGCGGCCATCGGCGTGGTCTGGCTCGGGGACCGCACCCGCGAGGGGCTCGCCTGGCTCGGAGTGCTCGGCTTCACCGTGGCCGTCGCGGGGGCGCTGGCACTGGCCCGGTTCGGGGAGGCGCCGGAGAAGGTCGAGGAGGGCTGAGCCCCACCCTTGTCACATCTATCGAGAAACGATAGATTCCCATCGCAAGTCGATGGAAGGATGAGTCGTGGGGAAGCTGACAGTGCGCGCGTTGCGCACCGTGCTCGCGGTGGTGCTCACCGGCACCGTGTTCGTACAGGCGGGCATGGTGTGGACGCTGGCCAGCGGGAACGATCCTGAGGACGGGTCGCTCCCGCTGACCGCGTTCCGCGTGATCACGATCCTGGGCATGGTGTCGGCTCAGGTGGCCCTGGTCTGCGTGTGGCGGCTGGTGACGATGGTGCGACGCGGAACCGTGTTCTCCGACGCGGCCTTCCGGTACGTGGACAGGGTGATCGGCGCGATCGTGGCGATCGCCCTGCTGTGGTTCACGGTCACCGCCCTCAACGCGCCCGGCCAGCGGGACGACCCGGGCGTCACGATCATCATGGGCGGGGTGGGCCTGGCCATCCTCGGGGTCGCGCTCATCGTGCTCGTCCTGCGGATGCTGCTCGCCCAGGCCGTCGCGCGCGACGTCGAAGCCGCGCAGATGCAGGCCGAGCTGGACGAGGTCATCTGATGCCGATCGCCGTCGACATCGACGTGATGCTGGCCAAGCGGAAGATGTCCGTGGGCGAGCTCGCGGACCGGGTCGGGATCACGCCCGCCAACCTGGCGGTACTCAAGAACGGCCGCGCCAAGGCGGTACGGTTCGCGACGCTCGCCGCGCTCTGCGAGGTGCTCGAGTGCCAGCCGGGCGACCTGCTGCGCTGGGAGACCGAGGACGCCGCCGGCGGATGACGTGCCCCCGAGCGAGCGAGAAGCGCCTCCACAGGTGATTTCCGGGCCGTCCTACCGGAGTTCGGTCCGGGAATTCATTCGGCGCCGGTCACGGCCGGGTCCGACAGCACCGTGCACAGGACGTCCAGCGCCCCCGACCAGGCGTGGTCGGCGGGGGTGCCGTAGCCGAGGACGAGGGCGTCCGGGGGCGCGGTGGCCGCGTCGGGGTGGCGGTGGCGCGGGGTGAGGCCCTCGAGGGCGAGGCCTTGTGCGGCGGCGGCCCGGATCACCCGGTGCTGGGTGCCGGGCGGGAGCCGCAGCAGCATGTGCAGGCCGGCCGCGATGCCGGTGACCCGGATCTCCGGGGCGCGCTCGGCGAGGGCCGCGACCAGGTCGTCCCGGCGGCGCCGGTAGCGGGAGCGGGACGCCCGGACGTGCCGGTCGTAGGCGCCCGAGGCGATGAACTCGGCGAGGGTCAGCTGGTCCGGTGCCCCGCAGGTGTCCACGCCGCCCTTGACCGCCGTCACCTCCCGGGCCACGCCCGGCGGCAGCACCATCCAGGCCAGTCGCAGTCCGGGCGCCAGGGACTTGCTGGCCGTGCCCAGGTAGACGACCTCGTCGGGGGCGAGGCCCTGGAGGGCGCCGACGGGACGGCGGTCGTAGCGGAACTCGCCGTCGTAGTCGTCCTCCAGGACCAGACCGCCGGTGCGCCGCGCCCAGTCCACGGCGGCCGCCCGCCGGTCGTGATGCAGCGGCGCGCCCATCGGGAACTGGTGGGCGGGGGTCAGCAGCACGGCGGCCGGCCCCTGCGCCAACTCCCTTGTGTCCGTGCCGCGTTCGTCGAAGGGCAGCGGGCGGGTACGGAGTCCGGCCGCCGTCAGCAGCTGCCAGTGCTCGTCGAGGCCGTACGACTCCACGGCGACCGTGTCCGCCCCGCGGGCCCGCAGCAGCCGGCCGAGCAGGCCGAGGCCGTGCGCGAACCCGGCGCAGATCACGATGCGTTCGGGGTCGGCGCGCACCCCCCGGGCACGGGCGAGGTAGGCGGCGAGCGCGGTGCGCAGTTCGACGCGGCCGCGCGGATCGCCGTAGCCGAAGGCCTCGCTGGGGGCGGCGGTGAGGGCACGGCGGGCCGCCCTGAGCCATTCGGCGCGCGGGAAGGCGGAGACGTCGGGGTGGCCGGCGCGCAGGTCGTAGGCGGGGCGGTGGACGGTCGGTCCGGTGGCGGGGGTCGTGCCGTGCCGCCCGGACGGCGACGCCGTCGGCTCCCTGGTCGCGACCCGGGTGCCGGAGCCCTGGTGGGCGGTGAGCCAGCCCTCGGCGACCAGATCGGCGTAGGCGTCGGCGACGGTGTTGCGAGCGATCCCCAGGTCGGCGGCGAGGGACCGGGAGGAGGGCAGCCGGGTGCCGGGGACCAGCCGGCCGCCGCGGACGGCTTCGCGCAGGGCGTCGGTCAGGCCCCGGCGCAGACCCGGACCGGCTGGTTCCAGATGGAGGTCGATGCCCAGAGTGGCCCATGTTTTCCCCATGGAAATGCACCATACTCCTGGGCTGCCTGGCTCCTAGGGTCGAGATATGAGCACAGAACACCCGACTGAGTACGCACCGGAACACACCCCCCGTCTTGCCTGGTCGGAGCTGGCGCCCGACGTCTTCCGGGCGATGGTCCGGCTGGACACCGCCGCCCGGAAGGGCCTCGACCCGAAGCTCCTGGAGCTGGTGAAGATCCGGGCCTCGCAGCTCAACCGCTGTGCGCTCTGCGTGGACATGCACAGCAAGGACGCGCTGGCGCAGGGCGAGAGCGTCGAGCGGATCATCCAGCTCAGCGCCTGGGACGAGTTCGAGCACTTCTACACCGAGAAGGAGCTGGCGGCGCTGGGGCTGACGGAGGCGGTGACCGTCCTGACGGACGGCTTCGTGCCGGACCACGTCTACGAGCGGGCCGCCAAGCACTTCGAGGAGGCGGAGCTGGCGCAGCTGATCGCCGCCATCACGGTGATCAACGCCTGGAACCGGTTCGGGGTGACCTGCCGGCTGGTGCCCGGGCACTACACGCCGGGCCAGCACGCCTGAGCAGGGGCCGGTGACGTCCGGGCCGGGGCTCCGGCGGTGGGCCGCGGCGGCGGTCGGGGAGAGCGCCGCCGGGCTCCGTCGGACGGGGCGGCCGGGATCACCTCATGTGGCTGACCGTCCTCGGACGGAAGCGCCGGTACAGCACCACTCCAGCGGTCAGCGAGGCCAGGCTCGCGGCCGCCGGCGCCCAGGGGTTGCCCGTTCCGGTGTGCGCGAGCGTGCCGGTCGTCCGCTGCCGGACGACGGTGGCGGGCGGCTTCGGCGCCGGGTGGGCCTTGGCCGGGTGCGACGGCTGGTGGCGGACGGGCGGCGCGGGAGGTGTGGACGGGCCGGGCTCGTCGGCGGACTCGTTGCCGAAGACCGGATTGCCGACCCCCACCACGTTCACGCTGTTGCCGATGACGTTCAGGGGAACGTCGATCGGAAGCTGGATGTCGTTGCCGGAGAGGACGCCCGGCGAGTCGTGGGCGCTGCCGACGGCTGCCGCCCCGTCCTTCTCCGCGGACTTGCCCCCCTCGTTGGCGCACCGGTTGCCCATCGCGGGGTTGAGGAGCCCGACCACGTCGACGGTGTTCCCGCACACGTTCACCGGGATGTTCACCGGCAACTGGATGTCGTTGCCGGACACCAGCCCGGGCGAGCCGGCCGCGGAACCGTCCGCGGCGGAGTCGGCCCACGCGGGCCCCGCGACCGCCATCGCACCAGACGCGACGGCGAAGGCGATCACACTGTTCCGGGTAGCCCGTTTCATGGGTTCCCTGCCCTTCCAGACACGTCGCGGGCACTCACCCGCGATCAGTGAAATCCAAATAAAGCGAAATAAGTAGTACCTTTTGGGGCCGGTATCAGGGCGATACGGGCGTGCCGGGCTGGAGCCTGCGGGCCCGCCTGGCGTCTACGAGACGGGGCGTGCCACGGTCGTCCGGTCCGGCGCCCCCCGACGTCTCGCTGCGCCATGGTTCGCTTCGGGGGCGGCGGATGCGCGCACGACGGCGGGGCACATGGCCGGGGGATCGACACGGCCGACGGCTGTTGCGCGTCGGCTGTGGCGGCACCGGCCGGGCGGGCGGCGGCGAGATGTCAGAGCGCCTGGTTGTTACAGCCCATGTCCGAACCGAGGTGGTTCTGCTGTGCGCCCGGGTTGCCCTCGCCGTTCAGCAGGTTGCCCGCCAGACCGGTGATCGCGCCGACGCTGCCGATCACTTCGATGTTCATGTCGTGCGAACGGCACTCGGTGGCCTGGGTGATGTCGAGGTCGCGGCCCAGGTCGTCGTGGGCGGACGCGGTGCCGGCGCCGAAGGAGCCGACACTGCCGAGCATGGCGCCCACGAGGACTGCCTTCTGGAACTTGCGCATGGGTTCTCCATTGGTATGGCGGATGGAATCTGCGAGAGATCGTGCGGGACGTGCGGATGTTCGCCGGCGCGGCCGTCAGCCGAGTCGGGGGAGCCCCAGCTGGCCGACCGGAGGCGCCGCGACCTGCCCGAGGCCGACCGGGGAGAGCTGCGGCGCGCCCGGGGACCCGAGCTGCGGGCTGAGGAGCGGGTTCACCTGCGGGTTGATCTGGGGGTTCAACTGCGGGGCGACGATCGCCGGCGCCTGCTGGGCGAAGTCCTGGGGTACCTGGGGCATGGCCAGCTGCGGGGCGACCTGCGGCATGACCTGGGGCATGACCTGCGGCACCACCTGAGCCGGCTGCGCGGGGGCGGCCTGGGCCGGCTGCGGCGGGGCGGCCTGCTGCGGGTACTGCGGCGCGGCCTGCTGCTGGTACGGAGCAGGGGCCTGCTGCGGGTACGGCGTCGTGGCGGCCTGCGCGACTCCCTGCGAAGAAGCCGTGCTGGAGGCGTAACCGGTCGGCTGTGGCGCCGGCGTGGCCTGCTGCACCGGCTGGGGCGCGGGCGCGGCCTGCTGCACCGGCTGGGGCGCTGGCGCGAACTGCTGCTGGGGCGCGGGCGCGGCCTGCTGGACCGGCTGGGGCGCGGGTGCGGCCTGCTGGACCGGCTGGGGCGCGGGTGCCGGGGCAGCCTGGGGAGCGAATTGCTCGGGAGCCGGAGCCGGAGCCGGGGCGGGACTGCCTTGTCCGATGGGAGCGGCATGACTGACACCGCCGCCGAGTGCGGACAGACCGCTGGCCGCCACTGCAAAGAGCGCGGCCTTGTGAAGCTTGCGCATGAAACCCTCGGCCCTTCGATACCTGATGGGAAGTCCATTGCATTCAGCGCGGTCGCACGTGCAGTCGGTGTGATACTCGTACCGCATCACAGGCAGCAGTAATTCAGATAAGCACGCGGACTTCGCATTCGGAGCCGACAGCGATTGCCTCACCCTCTTCAGGTCCACGGTCGCTGCCCTCTCCTCGTCGGAACGACGATCGACCGGCCGCGGTCACGGGATCCAAAAGCCCGTCACCCATTTGCCTTCCGA
This sequence comes from Streptomyces sp. NPDC007157, assembly GCF_040634235.1. Classification (NCBI taxonomy): domain Bacteria; kingdom Bacillati; phylum Actinomycetota; class Actinomycetes; order Kitasatosporales; family Streptomycetaceae; genus Streptomyces; species Streptomyces sp. NPDC007157. The sequence continues at coordinate 205,808 of NZ_JBEYFE010000013.1, read as the reverse complement.
CGGGGCGCACTTCACCACTCGCACACCCTGCGGCAAATGGGTGACCACGACCCGGCGACCGTTTCTGGTTCTGCACGCGTCTCGTTCCCCACGGGGCAAGAACGATGGTTCACCGCAGCCACGCAGGGGCGGCAGGAACAGCGACAACTGCGCTGCCTCATCAGCATTTCATCAGATTCCGTGCACAGGTCAATGAAGGGCCGAGAATTCCATGCGCAAGCTTCGTAGGGTCGCGCTCGTCGTCGCAGCAGCCGGAGGTCTCACCGCCGTCGGCGCCGCCCCAAGCTCCGCCGTCACTCCCGCCGCCTACAACGGGGCTGTGCCGCCTCCCGTTTCACAGCCGGACGCCCAGGCCGCCTCGGCCGCCTCCGCCCAGGCCACCGCACAGTCCTACGGCTCGCCGGCCCCGCAGCAGGCGCCCCCGCAGCGTGCCACCGAGGTCGCCCCGCAGATCAACCCGCAGCTGAACCCGCAGATCAACCCGCAGCTTTCGTCGCCGGCCCCGCAGCCGGCGCAGGGACAGGCCGCCCCGGTGAGCCAGACCAACATGTTCCGTCCGTCCCAGGAGTGCAGCCCGCAGAGCCTGCTCGACGCGAACGTCCCGGTCGCCCTGCTCGCCGCTTCCCAGACCCGCGGCATCGACTGTTCCCAGGCCAACAGCCAGTCGAACTCGCTCGCCAACGCGCGCCAGGGATGACGGCCAAACGTCGGCGCGCGACAGGGAGTTGTCGAAAACCGCGACCGGCGGGACCGTTCCGACGCGATACGACTTTCGGGTGCTTTCGCCTTTTGATCGCGAAATCGGCGCGTCGCTGCCATCTTTGGCGTATTTCGTACTAATCTCCCGTAACTGTAATAAGTCGATCTCCCGCAGATCGCACCCACTCACTCCCCGGAGATGACATGCGTAAGCTTCGCAACGTTGCCGTCCTGATCGCCGCAATCGGCAGCATCGGACTCGTCGGCGGCACGGCCCACGCCGACCAGGGCGGTAAGGGCGGCGAGCACGGCGACAAGTTCAACATCCAGCAGAGCTCCAACTGCAAGTCGCACGACCTGAACCTGGACGTCCTCGGCGAGGTCGGCCTGCTCAACGGCGTTCTGGGCAACGCGCTGAACGGCGAGGGCAACCCGGGCGCCCAGGCCACCGACATCGGCTCCACCATGGGCTGCAACAACAGCGCCTTCTGAAAATCTGATCGGCGCGAAAACGTCGGTTGACAAATGGTCCCGGCGCCGGGCTTCAATCCTGCGCCGGGACCATTTGCGTGCGTCGGCCGACCGCAGAGGTGACGAAAATCAGGCGAGTTCGGCGCGCCGCTGGATTATCTCGGTTATTTCGTATCAACCTTCAGGTCAAGAACGCCGATCTTTCACAGATCGCCTCTACCTCACCTCACCTCACCGGAGATGAAATGCACAAGGTCCGCATGGCTGCCGTCCTCTTCGCCGCATTCGGGAGCATCGGGCTCCTGGGTGCCGGCGCCGCCCACGCCGACCAGGGCGGCGGCAAGCGAGGCGACAGCTTCGACATCCGGCAGAGCAGCACCTGTACGTCGCACGACGGCAACGTCGACATCCTCGGCGAGGTCGGCATCGGCAACGGCCTGGGCGGCAACCTGCTGAACGGCGAAGGCAACGCCGGTGCGCAGCAGAGCCACCTCGGTTCGGACATGGGCTGCAACAACAGCTTCGGCAAGTAGGCCGAACCGACAGATCCCGGTGCCCCGGCAACGGCCGGGGCACCGGGATCTGTCCTGTCCGCGGTGCGCACCACCAGATGGTGCTCAGAATTCGATGTGCGGCTTCTTGAAGCCCTTGGGCAGCTCCGCCGTGTTGGAACAGTCCACCTCCGGTCCGGCGCTCGTGGATCCGCTGCCCAGCAGTCCGTCCTCCGGATACACCGCGCTCGGCCGGTCGGTCGTCTCGCAGTTCTGCGCCTGCTTGATGATGTGCGTGCCGTCCTTGTCGGTGTGGACCTCGCTCTTGCGAATACAGACGGTGTCGCCCTGCGCGTTGGTCTTGCAGTCGCCCGAGTGTCCGTCCGCGTACGCGTGTCCGGCGCCGACGCAGATCGCTGCGAGACTCCCGACGAGGCCCGTGACGGTGGCAATCTTCTGCCGAGTGAACATGTGCTGCTTTCCTTTGCAAAAGAGGCCCGGTCGCGTGCCGTTACCGGCATGCGTCCAGGCCCGAGAAGGTCGAATCAGGGCATCCTGCGCCTGCACGCGGTGCCGACCGCTTCCGACGACAGGATGGCGGCAGCCCGGACGCGTGCCCCGAGGGAGCGGTGCGTCCGGGCTGCCTTCGCCGCGGGGTGTCACTCAGCAAGCCGCTGAACGGACCCCGGAGTTCGTGCGATGTTCCTCGGGCTTCCGAAGGAGGCCGATGCGCTCGTGGTGGCGCCGAGAGGACGAGTCCTCGGTACGCCGTTACTCGCCTTCGCCGCCCTGCTGCTGGCCGTAACCCTGCTCGGGCTGCTCGGACTGGTCGGGGCCGGCCTTCTGCTCCTCCGGCTGGCCCTCCGGCTGGCCCTGCGGCTGGGCCTCCGGCTGCGCCTCCGGCTGACCCTGCGGCTGGGCCGCCGGGCCGTAGTAACCGCTGCCGACGGCAACGGCGTTGGCCGACGAGTTGGCCACGGCGGTGACGCCCTGGCCCGCGTCCTCGCCACCGGCGGCGAAGCTGGCCCCGGCACCGACGAAGGACAGGCCGGCAATCGCCGCCGCTACGACCGCGGCGCGCTGAAACTTACGCATGATATGACCCTTTCTTGTCCGGGCAGGACAGCCCGGCTTGACTACACAATGTGAGCATATACACACATTAGGTAGTCATTCAGGATCTACACTCGCTCATGTCGCGTCGTTCTCGCCTCGCATCATCCCCCGCCAATGACCCGCATGCCGGTCCTCGCGGGTGCCGGTCGATCCCCACGTCTCGGGGGAACAGGTCACCTCGGGCCCGAGCCGCGCCCTCCCGTTGCCCAGGGCGGCGGGCACCGTCAGGGGCTGCACCGTCTGGCAGGTGTCCTGGTGGGGCGGGAGTTCGCCTTCGGGGACCTCGCCCTTGAACCGCTGGGTGCAGGCGAGGTTGCCCAGGAGGTCACGAGTGCAGCCCCCCGGGTCCGCCGCGGCATACGCCTGGGTGATGCCGGCGCCGGTCGCGACGAGGCCGCCGACGAGCACCGAGAGAGCCGCGATCTTCTTCCTGTTCACCATGTCAAGCTCACCCGGTGAAAGCGGTGTTGTACTGACCGCAGGTGGTGTCCGTGGTGCCCGCGAGACCGAGCACACCGATCGGGACGTCGTTCTCGGCGACCGTCTGCGGACTGCACTCCTGGTAGGGGCGGTACAGGTCGGACACCTGCAGCCCGTTGGCGCCGTTGTCGGCGACAGCGGTGCCGGCGCCGAGGGCAGACAGGCCGCCGGCCGCCGCCACCGCCGCGAACACGACCTTCTGAAGCTTGCGCATGGAAACCTCGATTCTTTTTCTGTACATCGAGACCGATTGCCTAGCGTGACCGCGCAAACACTAGCAGTAGCCGCACATGACTTACCGCACGGGAGAACCGTGTTCCCCATGGGGCATATAGCCCGACGAAATCACCGGACGGACGCCAATTGACGGCATAGGGCCGTGAGTTGCGGTTTACCGGATATCGACGCCGATACCAATACGGTCGTATCAGAGGGAAGTTGGGTCAGAGGAGTTCCGGCTGCGCGGCCCGCATGTGATCGCTCGCCGGCACGGAGGCAATCAAGTCCCGCAACTTCTCGGCATATCGCCGCACGTTCTTGTAGGCGGCCTCGGTGTCCGGGTAACGGCAGGCGAACCACAGCCCCTCGTGCAGTCGGCTGACCCAGGCACACACCTGGTCGCCGTACGACACCCGGATCAGCCCGTACGTCTTCTGCTCGCTCCAGCCGGCCGAGCCGGGGGTGAGGCGGGCGTCCACGTACGAGACGATCGAGTACATGTCGGGCGAGGTCGGACGGAAGTCCGCACCGAGCAGACGCAGTACGCGGGCCAGCGGGATGCGCGCCAGCGACCGGTTGGCCCGCAGCTCGGCGCGGACCGTGGCGAGCGCGCCGTCGAAGTCCCGTGCCGCCGGCACCTCGATCGGTGCGCCACCGACGTACCAGCCCACGGAGTCCGACCACTCGGACTTCAACCGGGTGTGGAACGGCACGACCGTACGGTAGACCGGCTGCCCGCCGAGCTCGTGGACGATCAGACTGGTCGCGGCCAGGATGCCCACCAGGCTGCCGCCGTAGGGCCGGCAGTGCGCCTCGAACGCGGCGGCGGTGTCCGCGTCGACGAGCGGCTCGCACATCAGCTTCTGGGCGGGCAGCGCACCACCGGGTTGCAGACCGAGATCGACGGGGAACTCCGGAAGCCTCCCGTCGCACCGGGCGATGAACTCCCGCCAGCGCGCGACGATCGCGTGGGTGTCGTCGATCCCGTCCGCGTTCGCCCGCTCGTGCCGGCAGAAGTCCACGTAACTTCCCACCGGCGTACCGGTGACGGGCCGCCCCGTGACGCCCGACGTGTACAGCCCGTGGATCTCGTTCGAGGTGAGCTGGAGGGAGTAGGCGTCGACATTGGTGTGGTCGAAGGCCATGTACACACTGGTGGAGTCGTCACGGACGACCGCCGCGTAGATGAGGTTCGGCCAGTCGAGCGCGTCCGCCGCGACGTCGAACCGATCCTGCAGGTACCGGGTCAGCACCTCCGCGTCGGCGAAGTCGCCGACCACCTCGCGGTGCAGCGTCACGTCGTTCGCGTCGAGCGTGAACCGGTGCATGTCGTCGCCGACCCACCGGAAGCCGCTGCGCAGCGTCTCGTGACGCAACGTCCAGCCGCGCAGGGCCTCTTCCAGCGCGTCCAGGTCGGCCCGGCCCGGCAGGTCGAACGCCGTGCCGAGCCAGGTCGGTACGAACAACCCGTCCTCGCGCACCGCCCGCGCCGTTCTGATGTGCGACTCCTGGATGTACGCCGGCGGCCGCGGATCCGGCGGGAGCGCTGTCGCGGCCGCGACGGTCGCCGGGCTGAACGTCCACTCGACTAGCCGTCCGGGCCGGACCTCGCAGCGCTGAATGTCAGAAATTCGCACGATGGCGTCTCCTTCACAGAAGACACCAGCTTGATCAAGTCAAAGCCGTGCGCGAGCGATGGCCGCTGTGTCGCCCACTTTTCAGCGAGACGTGTGACACCTCGAACGAGTTGACGGAAGCGGCTCAGGACAGCCACTTCCTCCAGACCGAAGGGTGGTTGTCCACCCACTTCTTGGCGGCCTCCTGAGGGCTCAGCTTCTGGTCGGCGATCATCAGCGAGACCTCGTTCTGGTCCTCGGTCGTCCACTTGAACTTCTTCAGGAAGGCCGCCGCTCTGCCGCCGCTCTTCGCGAAGTCCGCGTTGAGGTACTTCTGCAGCGGGGTGTGCGGGTAGGCGCAGGCCACCTTGGCCGCGTCGGCGTCACAACCCTCCTGGTACGCCGGGAGCTTCACCTCGGTCATCGGCACCTTCTTGAACAGCCACTGGGGCGAGTACCAGTAGGTCAGGAAGGGCTTCTTCTCCTTGGCGAACTGCTTCATCTGGGTGATCTGAGCGGCCTCGGAACCGGCGAAGACGACCTGGTAGTCCAGCTTCAGGTTGTTCACCAGCGCCTTGTCGTTGGTGACGTACGACGGTGAGCCGTCCAGGAGTTGGCCCTTGCCGCCGCTCTCCGCGGTGCGGAAGAGGGAGGCGTACTTGTTGAGGTTCTTCCAGTTCGTGATGTCGGGATGCTGCTTGACCAGGTAGGTCGGCACGAACCACCCGATGTGCCCGGTGACCCCGAGGTCCCCGGCACGGCCGATGGTCTTCTTGTCCGCGACATACCGCTTCTCCTGGTCCGGGTGGCCCCAGTCCTCCAGGATCGCGTCGACGCGGCCCTGGCTGAGCGCGTCCCAGGCGGGCACCTCGTCCACCTGCACGGTGTCGACGCGGTAGCCGAGTTCGTGTTCGAGGAGGTACTGGGCGACGGCCACGTTGGACTGCGCGCCGACCCAGGACTGCACGGACAGGGTCACGGTCTTCGACCCTTGCGCGTTGGCGAAGGGCGAGGCCTGCTTGGTCATGTCGGCGGCACCACAGCCGGTCGCGAGGACCAGCACGGAGGCGGCGGCCACGAGAGTCGTACGACGCATGGTCAGGCTCCCTTCCCCGTACGGCGTTCCGTGGGCTGGGTGACGCGGTCGAGCATCAGGCCCAGGCAGACGATGGCGGCACCGGCCACCAGTCCGGTCGCCAGGTCGCCCTGGGCGAGCCCGAAGGCGACGTCGTAGCCGAGGGCGCCACCGCCGACCAGGCCGCCGATGATGACGACGGCGAGGACCAGCACCACTCCCTGGTTGAGGGCGAGGAGCAACGCGGGCCGGGCGAGCGGAAGTTGGACCTGCCACAGCTGCTGGCGGCCGGTCGCGCCGAGCGACCGCGCGGACTCCAGGGCGGCGGGGTCGACCTGCCGCAGCCCCTGGGCGGTGATCCGTACGACCGCGGGCAGCGCGTAGACGACGGCGGCCGCCACGGCCGGGGCGCGGCCGACGCCGAACAGGGCGACGACCGGGATCAGGTACACGAACTGCGGCATGGTCTGGAACACGTCCAGGACCGGGCGCAGGGCACGTTCGACGCGGTCGCTGCGGGCGGCGGCGATACCGGCCGCGAAGCCGAGCACGAGGGTGACGGCGACGGCCGCGAGGACCTGGGACAGCGTGTCAAGGGACGGCTCCCACACCCCCAGCACCCCGATCGCGGCCATCGCGAGGACGGCGGTGAGCGCGGTGCGCCAGGTGCCGATCAGCCAGGCCAGGGCGGCGACGATGAGCAGCACCGACCACCAGGGCAGCCACTGCAGGCCCGACCGGACGGGGTCCAGGATCCAGGTGGTGAAGTGGGCCGCCCAGTCGGCGGTGCCGCCCACGACCGGGACGCCCGAGTACAGGTGGGCGGTCATCCAGTCGACGGCGCGGTTGACCGGTTCGGCGAAGTTCAGGGTCCAGGCCGCGGGCCAGTCCAGGCCGCCGAGGAGACGGGCGGCGACGGCGACGGCCACGGTGGCGGCGAGGGCGTAGAGGAGGCCGGCCGGGGAGGGGCGGGTGTCGCCCCGGTCGCCCGCCGCGGCGGTGATGCGGTCCAGGACGACCGCAAGGAGCACGATCGGGATGCCGGCCGCGAGGGCGGCGCCGACGTCGACCGAGGCGAGGGCCTGGTAGACGCGGTCGCCGAGGCCGCCGGCGCCGATGACGGAGGCGATGACCGCCATCGACAGCGCCATCATGATCGTCTGGTTGAGGCCGAGGAGGAGTTCCTTGCGGGCCAGCGGGACACGGGCGGTCAGCAGCCGCTGCCTGCGGGTGGCGCCCAGGGAGTCCACGGCCTCCAGGACTTCCGGGTCGGCGCCGCGCAGGCCGAGGGCGGTGAGCCGGGCCATGGGCGGGGCGGCGTAGACGACGGTGGCGAGGACGGCCGCGGGGACGCCGATGCCGAAGACCAGGACGACCGGGAGGAGGTAGGCGAAGGCGGGGAGCACCTGCATGGTGTCCAGGACCGGGCGCAGGGCGCGGTGCAGCCGGTCGGAGAGACCGGCGCCGAGGCCGAGGACCAGGCCGACGGCGACGGACGCGAGGACCGCCACGACCATCAGGGCGAGGGTCTGCATCGTCGGCACCCACATGCCGAGGGCACCGCAGGCGAGGAACGCGGCGGCCGTACCGACGGCGAGCCGGAGGCCGGCGACGCGGTGCGCGACGGCGGCGGCGAGCACGGTGACGCCGGGCCAGCCCGCGGCGAGCAGGGCGAGGTAGACGACGCGGACGGTGAGGACGACGGCGTTGCTGATGTAGCCGAGGAAGTAGAGGAAGAGGGGGTGGGTGTCGCGGTTGTCGATGACCCAGTTGCTGGCGGAGGTGAGCGGTGCGGAGAGGTCGACGGTGAGGGTGTGGGGCCAGGCGGCGCTGGTCCAGTGGGAGTTGGCGAGGGGGACGAGGACCGCGGCGACCACGGCCAGGGCGAGGAGCTTGCGCACGGCCTGGCTTGCGGGCAGGGCTATTCGACGGGGGCTCGGGACAGTGATCGTCGCCATCAGACACCCTCCGGACTGGTGCGGGGGGCGGGGGGTTTCACTGGCCCGCGCTCGCTGGGTGCCTCCCCGGCGGCACGACTGCCCGCGGCTGGGTCGGCCGAGTCGGCGTCCGGCCCGCCCGCGGCGGCGGAACCGTCGGCTGCGGGACCTCGCGACGGGCCGTCCCCCTCCCCGCCTGGGGGCGCGGGGCTCTGACATGTGCGGCTCTGCCGCGTGGGCGCGACCAGCCCAGCACGACCCGCAGCCGAATGACTGCCCGCAGCTCCTTTCGCCACGACGCCGAGCAACGTGTCCGCGTCGACGACCCCGACGCACCGGTCCCCGTCCACGACCCGCGCCGGGGCGCCGGCCCCCGCCACCACGTCGATCGCCTCGGCGACCGTCGCGGCCGGGCCGACCGCGGGTCCCGCCGAGGCCTCCCCGTCCTTCGCCGGTCTCATCGCGGAGCGCACCGTCAGGACCTGCTCGCGCGGCACGTCCCGCACGAACTCCCGGACGTAGTCGTCGGCCGGGGAACCCACGATCTCCTCCGGCGTCCCGAGCTGCACCACCCGCCCGTCCCGCATCAGCGCGATGCGGTCGCCGAGCTTGAGCGCCTCGCTCAGGTCATGCGTGATGAAGACCATCGTGCGGCCCTCCTCCTGGTGCAGGCGGACCACCTCCTCCTGCATGTCCCGCCTGATCAGCGGGTCGAGCGCGCTGAACGGCTCGTCGAAGAGGAGCACCTCGGGGTCGACGGCGAGCGCGCGCGCCAGCCCGACCCGCTGGCGCTGGCCGCCGGACAGCTGGCCGGGGCGGCGCTGCTCCATGCCCTCCAGGCCGACCTTGGCGACGACCTCCGCGGCCCGCCTGCGCCGCTCGGACCTGCCGACGCCCTGGATCTCCAGGCCGTACCCGACGTTGTCCAGGACGGACCGGTGCGGCAGCAGCCCGAAGTGCTGGAAGACCATCGCCGCGCGGTGCCGGCGCAGCTCCCGCAGCCGGCCCTTGTCCATCGCACGGACGTCCTCGCCGTCGATGGCGATCGTGCCGGAGGTGGGCTCGATGAGCCGCGTCAGGCAACGGACCAGCGTCGACTTCCCGGAGCCGGACAGGCCCATCACCACGAAGACCTCGCCCTTGCGCACGTCGAAGGAGACGTCACGGACGGCGGCCGTACAGCCGGTGCGGGCGCGCAGCTCGGCGGGGGCGAGCCCGGTCAGCTCGGGGTCCGCGGGCACGCGGTCGGCCTTCGGGCCGAAGACCTTCCACAGGCCGTCGACGGAGAACACCGGGGTCGAGGCAGGAGATGTGGCAGGGGTCGTCACAGGGGTCGTACTACTCATCACGCACCGCCCTTCAGCAGGTCCACGGCCCTCTCGCCGACCATCAGCACTCCGATCATCGGGTTCACGGCCGGCATGGTCGGGAAGACGGACGCGTCGGCGACACGGATGCCGTCCAGGCCGCGAATCCTCAACTCCGGGTCCACCACGGCCTGTCGGTCGTCCACCGCGCCCATCCGGCAGGTGCCCGCAGGGTGGTACACCGTGTGCGCGACCTTGCGGGCGTACTCACTGAGCTCGGCGTCGCCGAGGATCTCCGGCCCGGGGCACACCTCGCGCTTCAGCCAGCCGGCCAGCGGCTCGGTCTTCGCGATCTCGCGGGCGATACGGATGCCGTCGACGAGGGTGCGGCCGTCGTAGTCGTCCTCGTCGGTGAAGTAGCGGAAGTCCAGCGCGGGCTTCACGGACGGGTCGGCGCTGGTGAGGTACAGCCGGCCGCGGCTGCGCGGCTTGGGGATGTTCGGTGTCATCGAGACGCCGAACTCCGGCCGCCGGTAGCCCAGTCGCTCCGGGTTGTCGGTGAACGGGATCTGGTAGAAGTGGAACATCAGGTCCGGGCCCGCGTGGTCGGGGTCGCGGCGCACGAACAGGCCCGCGTCGGAGTCCATCGCGGAGTTCTCCGGGATCGGGCCGTTCGTCTCCCAGACGATCACCGACTCGGGGTGGTCGAGGAGGTTCTCGCCGACGCCCGGGAGGTCGAGCACGGCCGGGATGCCGAGCGCTTCGAGGTCCTGGGCCGGGCCGATGCCCGAGTGCAGGAGCAGCCGTGGGGAGTCGACGGCGCCCGCGCACAGCACGACCTCGTTGCGGGCCCGTATCAGCAGGTCCTCGCCGTCCTTGGTGCGGACGTGGACGCCCTCGGCGCGGGTGCCGTCCAGCTCCAGCCGGTGCGCCCAGGTCTCCAGCAGGATCGTCAGGTTGGGCCGCTCGTCCATCACGGGGTGGAGGTAGGCCACCGAGGCGCTGGACCGCTTGTTGTCCTCGGGGTGGTAGGCGAGGTCGAAGAAGCCGGCGCCCTCGGTGAACGGCTTGCGGTTGAAGCCCTCCACGCGCGGGACGCCCAGCGCCTGCTGCGCCGCGTCGACGAAGTCACGGGCGATGGCGTTCCGGTCCTTCTCGTCGACCGGGACGATGTTGTTGAGGAGGCGGGCGTAGTACGCCTCCATCGGAACCGCGCCCCAGCCCTTGGCGCCGGCCTCCTCCCACTCGTCCCAGTCGGAGGGCAGCGGCTTGAAGGCGATGAGCGTGTTGTGGGACGAGCAGCCGCCGAGGACGCGGGCCCGGCTGTGCCGGATGTGGGAGTTGCCGCGCGGCTGCTCGGTGGTCGGGTAGTCGTAGTCCAGCTCACCGCCGAGCAGGCCCATCCAGCGGCGCAGGGTGAGGACGTCGTCGCGGCCGACGTCGCTGGGGCCGCCCTCGATCACGGCGACCGTGACGTCGGGGTTCTCGGTGAGACGGGAGGCTATGACGGAACCTGCGGTTCCGCCGCCGATCACGACGTAGTCGTAGGTGTGGGACTGGGACATGGGGGGTGCTCCAAAAGGCTTCCGAAGACCTCGGTGAGGCTTCTCGCGTGGCCGCTCTTCTCGTCCGGCGGCTCTTCTCGCGTCGCGGCTTCTCGGGTACGGCGGTCGGGTGGGCTCAGCCGGCGAACCAGCGCACCGGCCGCGGCGCGAGGTTCTGGTAGACGTGCTTGGTCTCGCGGTACTCGGCGAGCCCGGCGGGTCCCAGCTCGCGGCCGGTGCCGCTCTTGCCGAAGCCGCCCCACTCCGCCTGCGGGAGGTAGGGGTGGAAGTCGTTGATCCAGACGGTGCCGTGCCGCAGCCGTCCCGCGACCCGGCGGGCGCGTCCGGCGTCGGCGGTCCAGACGGCACCGGCCAGGCCGTACTCGGTGTCGTTGGCGAGGGCGACCGCCTCGTCCTCGGTACGGAAGGTCTCGACCGTGAGGACCGGCCCGAAGACCTCCTCGCGCACGACCTTCATCTCCCGGTGGCACTGGTCGAGGACCGTCGGCTCGTAGAAGTAGCCGCCGGCGGGACGGTCGGCGGACGGCTCGGGGCGCTTGCCGCCGGAGCGCAGCACCGCGCCCTCGGCCAGCGCCGACGCCACGTACGCCGCGGTCTTGGCGCGCTGCTGCTCGGAGACGAGCGGGCCGCACTCGACGCCGTCCGCCGTACCGCGTCCGAGGCGGATCCGGGCGGCCCGGCGGGCGAGTTCGGCGACGAACCGTTCCCTCAGCGGCTCCTCGACGATCAGCCGGGCGCCGGCCGAGCAGACCTGGCCGCTGTGGATGAAGGCGGCGTTGAGGGCCTGGTCGACGGCGGTGTCGAAGCCCTCCTCGGTAGCACAGGCGTCGGCGAAGACGACGTTGGGGTTCTTGCCGCCGAGTTCGAGGGCGACCTTCTTGACCGACACGGCGGCCGCCTGGGCGACCTTGACCCCGCTGACCAGTCCGCCGGTGAAGGAGACCAGGTCGACATCGGGGTGCTCGGCGAGGCGGGCGCCCACGCTGTGCCCGGGGCCGGTGACGAGGTTGGCGACTCCGGCCGGCAGCCCGGCCTCCACCAGCAGCTCGATCAGCGCGACGGTCGTCAGCGGGGTGATCTCGCTCGGCTTGATCACGAAGGTGTTGCCCGCCGCCAGGGCCGGAGCGATCTTCCAGCTCGCCTGGAGCAGCGGGTAGTTCCAGGGGGTGATCAGGGCGCAGACACCTACGGGCTCGTGGACGACGACGCTGTGGAGGTCGGGCGAGCCCGCGTCCACCACCCGGCCCGCGCCCTCCGCCGCCACCAGGTCGGCGAAGTAGCGGAAGGCGTCGGCGACACAGTCGATGTCGACCCGGCCCTCCTCGACGGTCTTGCCCGCGTCCCGGCTCTCCAGGAGGCCGAGCTTCTCGCGGTCGCGCACGAGCAGATCGGCCACCCGGCGCAGCAGGGCGGCGCGCTCGGCGACCGGGGTGCGGGGCCAGTCGCCGGCGTCGAAGGCGCGCCGGGCGGCGGCCACCGCCGTCTCCGCGTCCTTCTCGTCACCCTCGGTGACCACGGCGAAGGGCAGGCCGTCCGCGGGGTCGATGATCTCGCGTGTCGCGCCGGAGACGGCTTCCAGCCACTCGCCTCCGGCATGGATGGTCGCTTGTGCCGTTCGGTCCGCCATGATCGGTATTGCCTTCCGTTCCTGTTCAGTGCCCCTGTGCGACAGAGGAGTCACACTCGGGGACCGTCACCGCATGCCCTCGGTCCGGGATTGCATGCGCAATCGGTGGCCGAAAGTGTGCTGCATCACTGAACAGTCGGATGAAACGGGGCAAAAGACCTCTCAGGGCGTGGCGCCCGCCGCCTCGGTGTGCGTGGCGTGCCGGGGCCTGCCCTTGGCCGAGATCTGGCCGACGAGTTCCCAGAAGCACACCAGGGCAGTCACCGGCGGAATCCCGAAAATCACTAACGACAACAGCGCGTGGGACGAGTGGCTGGCGCACAGCGCCACGGCCAGGACGGAGGCGGCCAGCACCACGCACCAGGACCGGCGCGCACTCCGGCGCTGGGCGGTGGCCCGCAGGACGGAGAGCGCCGCCACGAACCAGGGCCCGTACACCGTCAGCGGCCAGTACTGCGCCAGCCCCGCGGGCAGCACCCCCGAGGCGATCCCGCGCAGCTGCCCGTAGGAGTAGCAGACGGACCAGGTCAGCATGCACACCGCGCACAGCGAGACCGCCGCGATCAGGAACGTGATGTGCGTGACGCGCCGGCCGCCGTCGAGCAGGTGAGGCTCCTGGCGGGGCCGCCGACGGCTGCCCCTGCGCTGGGTCGGCACGTCCAGCAGGGTGGGGGCCGCACTCGCACTCACGCCGGTCGGCGCGGACAGCATCTGCGCCAGCTCCTCGACCGGATCCCAGTCGTTCTGCGCGACACCCGGCTCCGGTGCGCCCCAGCCGTGCTCGTAGCGAGCGGTGTGGTCATAGAGACCAGAGTGGTCATAGAGGCCGGTGTGATCATAGAGACCAGGGTGGTCGTAGAGACCGGTGTGATCATAGAGACCGGCGTCATGCTGAATCCCGTCCATCGGTAAAACCCTCCGCACCCTGCCTCAGAACGCTCTGTAGAGATCCGCCAGCGTCCGCCGATATTCATTTTCCATCATGTTGATTCTCTTCAGGAAATCATCGAGCAGGTCCGAGCATGAGGTGATATCCATACTTCCGGGCCAGCGGAGCACGGCCGTCGGATGATCTTCTGCTGCATGCCAGTCCAATCGCATCACGGTGACCTAACGACCATCGCCCGGGACGGGATTTGGGGCATTCGGGGGAATTAACGTCACCCGGAAGAGAAGCTATAGAATGCCCATCGGCATGCAATTGAAGAAATTGCGCATTGGCGTGCGGATATATCCCGTGAATACGGAAAGTAAATGAACGAAGATGTGACCGGTGGAGGGACCGGCGTTCAGTCCACGTCGGGGTCCGCGTCACAGAGCGTGTCCGGCGGGCAGAACCAGTCCACCGCCGTCGTGAGCTGGGCGAGCTCGTCGTCACGGCCGTCGGAGTCGGGGCCGTAGGAGGCGACGGCGTAGATGTTGCCGTCCGGTGCGACGAACCGCTCGTCGACGACATGCCAGGTGCCGACGTCCGGCTCGCCGCCGATCCGGCCGGCCAGGTACTCCAGACGGGCGCCGGTGAACCGGCCGTCGTCGAGGTCGGTCAGGCCGAGTTCCCGGAAGCCGTCCGGCTTGGGGGTCTCGGCGGAGAGATAGAGCTCGAAAGAGGCGTCCGGGGAGTCCTCGGCGACCTGGTAGACCTGCAGCCGGTGCTCGCGGTCGGGGCTGCGGTAGCTCACGACGGCGATGCCGTACGAGGAGTCGACGGTGGACCGCGACCAGCCCTCGGGGACGGCGATCCGGAAGCCCTCGGTGTCGTGGCGCAGCTCGTATCCGGTGGGAGGCGCGGAGACCGACGGGGACGGGGAGCCGGTGCCCGTGGGTGACTCGGACGCCTCGGTGGGCCGCGCGGAGGGAGTCGGGGTGACCGAGGCGGCGGCCGTCGCGGGCTTGCGACCGTCGTCCTTGCCGACCACCAGGCTCAGAACCAGGCTCGCGGCCACGCCGACGACGGCGGCCCCCACGACGACGGACCAGACCAGCCTGCGATCACGCCCCCGGGAAGGCACGGGCGCCATGGGCTGCACGGCGGGCGCCCAGCCGGGGGCGGCCGGCCGGCCGGCGCCACCGTCCGCCACCGGCGACACCGGGACCGTGGGCGCCACCCCGGGAGGCGGCTGAGCGGGCAGGGACACCTCGGACGGCTCCGTCGGCGTCGGCGCCCCGGGTCGTGCCGTAGCCGCCCGGTCGCCGCCTCCGTCCGACCACCACTCCGCCGCCGGTGCCGGAACCGGACGCTCAGGAGCCGGCGCCAGCGCAATCCCCTCCGGAGCCGTCGAAGGCGGAGCCGTCGGAGCCGGAGCCGACAGACTCGGAGCCGACAGACTCGGAGCCGACGGACCCGGAGCCATCGGACCCGGAGTCGTCGGACCCGGAGTCGTCGGTGTCGGTGTCGTTGGTGGGTGGACCTGTGGTCCTGTCGGAGGTCGTGGTGGGGACGGCGTGGTGGCGGGGCGGAGGCCGTCCTCCCACCGCTGCGTGTCCTCGTTCCAGTGCCGCGCTCCCCCGCTGGTCATCGGCTCTCTCACCGCCCCAGGAGGCCGGCCAGTGTGCCTGCCGAGGCCAGTACGTTGATGAGGGCCTGGGAGTCGGTGAGGAGTTCGCGCAGGCGTTCACGGCGGGTGGGGCCCGCCTGGCCGGTGCGGGCGATCTCGTCCTCGGTCTCGGCGAGCGCCGTGCCCAGCGCCGCCGTCTGCTCGGTGCCCCGTACCCGCTCCAGGTCGGCACGCAACTCCCGCACCGCCGCGAGGAGTTCCTCGTCGGCCGGGGAGCCGGCGGTGCCGTGGTGGTGGCTCTCGGCGTGCGCGTGGCTGCCGATGGCGAACGTGCTTCCGGAGATGTTCCCCAGGGTGACCTGCGGCTCGTCACTTGCCATTGCTGTCGGGCCCCTTCTGTGTCGTGTGACTGACGGCGGTGGCGTGGCTGCCGAAGGCGAAGGTGGAGCCCTCGACCCGGTCGATGCTCACGTTGGTGCTGTTGTTGACGGTCTTCTGGACGAACTCGCCGGTCTGGTAGCCGGCTTCGGCGAGCGCGGCCCGTACGCCGTTCGTCACCCGGTCCTGGATGCTGCGCAGGTACCGGACGACGTCCATCTCCTGGAAGTGGGAGCCGACGTCCACCGCGCCCAGTTCGCGCACGGACAGCGCGGGCCCCTCGGGCAGCGCACCCGCATGGCCGCCGGTCAACAGCCGCCAGAGGTACACCGCGCCCCGGCCGAGCTGGCCCAGCGAGCGGCCCACCGAGCCCGGGACCAGGGCGATCGCCGCGGCGGTCTTGCCGGCCCAGTTGTTGTTCCGGAACCGGTGGGCGGTGCGGTCGGCGCCCTTGAAGTCCGCGCGGACCGGGGTCAGTACGTGCGGGGCGATCTCCAGCACGAGCATCCGGCCCTGGGTGTGGATGCGCACGAACACCGTGACGACCACCTCCTCCTCCCAGCCACCGACGCGGATCCGCAGGAAGTGCCGGCGCTTCTCGGCGCCCTCCTCGACGGCCCGCGCCCGGTGCTCCTCGAAGGCCTGCGGGAGGTAGGGCGCCTGGTCCCGGGTGAGCAGTCCCTCGGCGGGCAGGAACACGCACTCGTCGATCTCCAGCTGGCGCAGCCGGTCGCGGTTGCCGGGTCCGGCGTACTCGGCGGGGACGCGGAGCTGTTCGAGCAGCGGGCGGATCTTCTCCAGGATCGCCCGGTTGCTGAGCGGCTGCTGCTCCTTCTTCAGCTCGTCGGGCCTGAGTTCGACGGCGAGCACCCACGTGTCGTAGGCGGCGCCCGCCCCGCAGAACGGGTCGGCCTCGTTGTACATGATCAGCGGCGCGTGCTGTTCGATCCGGATGCGCTGCTTGAGCCGCTGGAAGCGGGGGTTCTCGGCCTTCTCGGCGGGGTCGCTCGCCGCGTCCGGGAAGCGCTGCGGAGAGAGTTCGCCGGCCAGTGCCCGGCTGAACTGGGTGCGCTGGGCGTGCGCGCACAGGGCGATGCCGGCGAACACGGCGAGCGTGAGCCAGGCGTGCCAGGCCTCCGCCAGACCGCCGAAGTCGCCGACGCCCGGGGCGAACAGATCACCGAAGCTGGTCGAGTCGGAGTAGCTGGAGCCGTAGTAACCGTCGGAGCCGTACGAGTCGTAGGACGAGCTGTCGTCCGAGCCGCCGCCGAACGCGACGACGAGGGTCGCGATCAGGGCCACCGCGTAGAAGGACCGGCCCCACCAGCGGACCAGGAAGGCGGCGATCACCCGGTACAGCGGCGGCCGGGCGGCGCGGCCCCTGATCCAGGGCGCGACGGCGAGCGCGATGCCCGGCACCAGGAAGAGCACGAGCAGCCCGCCGCTGAGCGGCAGCCCCACCACCCACAGGCCGAGGATCGCCGCGGCCCACAGCAGCTCCTGGCGGCGGGCGCGCAGGGCGTGGGCCAGGACCCGGGCGGCGTCGAAGCCGAGCGAGGGCGCCGCGATCCGCTCTTCGTTGAGGTGGAGTTCCTCGATGACCCGGTCCCGGTAGGCGGAATCCAGATAGGTGCCCGCGCACAGCAGCCGGGTGGCCTCACTGGCGTACGGCGGTGTGGGCGGCAGCGCGGGCGGCGCCCCGGCGGGCGGTCCCGGCTGCGGTTGCTGCGGCACGTAAGCAGTGCTCACGACGATCCCCCGATGCGTGTGACGTGCGGTGCTGGAAGTGCGTTACTGGAAGTCGAGTTGACAAACCATCAGCATAGGGCGACGGCCGTGGCCGGTGAAACGGAATTGCCCGAAGTCACCGCAGGTCAGAAGTCGGCCCGGCGGGACCGCGACCCCTCACCGACGACGGCACCGGGGCCGGCGGCGCTCATCAACTCCCGTACGCAGCCCCGGAGCCAGGCGTGTGCCGGGTCGGCGTCGTGGCGCGGGTGCCAGGCCAGTCCGATGCTGACCGGCGGCAGGTCGAGCGGCACGTCGAAGGTGACCAGGCCGAGCGCGGTGGCCAGGGGCGCGCTCCAGGAGGTGATCAGGCCGATCAGGTCGGAGTCGCGGAGCACGAACAGGGAGGCCGGGAAGGTGCCGACGGTGCCCACCACCCGGCGCTCCAGGCCGAGTCCGGCCAGCGCGGTGTCCACCGGGCCGTGCAGCCTGCCGCGCCGGGAGACGTTCAGGTGACCGGCCGCGGTCGCATACCGCTCGGGGGTCGGCTCGCCGTCCAGGAGCGGGTGTCCGGCCCGTACGACACCGAGCATGCGGTCCTCGTGGAGGTGCTCCACATGGACCTCGGGGAGGGCGGTGTCGACGACCCCCACCTCCAGGTCGGCGGTGCCGTGCCGCAGGAACGGCGCGTCCACGTGACTCTCGGCGAGGAAGCGGATGCGGATGCCGGGCGCCTCCTCGGCGGCCCGGGCGAACAGGGTCGCGCCATGAACGCCGGCGATCGCGTCGTGGCCGATGATCGTGAACGTCCGGGAGACGGTCCGCAGATCGGTGTCCCGGCCGGGCGCGAACAGCGCCCGCGCCCGCTCCACCACCGCGCTCACCTCGGCGCGTACGGCCAGCGCGTGCGGGGTGGGCACCATCGTGCGTCCGGCCCGCACCAGCACCGGGTCGCCGAGCGCCTTGCGGATCCGGCCGAGGGTGCGGCTCATGGCCGGTTCGGACAGATGCAGTCGCCGGGCTGCCCCCTGCACGCTCTGCTCTTCGAGCAGGACGTCCAGCGCGACCAGCAGGTTGAGGTCGAGGCTGCCGGACGCCTCGGTGGATTGCGTCATACGCAGTCATCCCTTGCGAAGGTTGCACTGGAAGGCAGGTCAGTCCCGAGCCTACGGTGACAGGGCACCCCACAACCACCCACCGAGCTCCCGGGAGGAGCCGTGCCCTCGCACGCCCTGAAACGCCCCACCCTGCTCGTGCTGTGCGCCTGCGTGCTGGTGGCGCAGAGCATGGTCGCCGCCATCAACCTGCTCATCCCGCAACTGGGTTCGTCGTCCCTGCACCCCTCGCACAGCGAGATCCTGTGGACGGTCGACGCGTATGTCATCGCCTTCGCCGGGCTGCTCATCCCGGCCGGCGCGCTCGGCGACCGGTACGGCCGCAAGGGCGCCCTGCTCGCCGGCCTCGCCCTGTTCGCGGCGGGCGCCGCCACCAGCGCGCTCGCGCCGGATCCCGCCGTCCTGATAGCGGGCCGGGGGCTGTCCGGCGCCGGAGCCGCCCTGATCACCCCGGCGACCCTGTCGATCCTGGTCCACCTCTCCGCCCCCGAGCGGCGCGCCGGCACCCTGGCCTCCTGGACCCTGGCGATCGGCCTGGGCGGCGCGGCCGGCAACATCGGCGGCGGCCTGGTCGGCCAGTTCCTGTCCTGGCGGGCCCTGTTCATCGCCATGGTCCCGCTGGCGGCCCTGCTCGCCCTGGCCGTCGCCGTCACCACCCCGCGCACCGACCGCTCCCCGCACAGCCATCTCGACCCGCTGGGCACCCTGCTCCTCACCGCGGGCCTGGTGGCGGTGCTGTTCGGCATCATCGAGGGTCCGGCGTACGGCTGGGCGTCCGCGCCCATCCTCGGCTCCTTCGCGGCGGGCGCCGTCCTGACCGTCCTCTTCACCGGGCATGCCCTGCGCTCGGCCGAGCCGCTCTTCGACCCGCGCGTCTTCGCCTCCTCCCGGCTGCGCGCGGCAACCCTGGGTACGGCGACCGGCTTCTTCGGCCTGTTCTCCCTCTTCTTCCTCAACTCGCAGTACCTGCAGGGCGTGAAGGGCTACGACGCCGCCGTCACCGGTGTCGCGATCATGCCGCTGACCATCGGCATGGCCCTGGTCCCGAGGCTGGCCGCCCGCTGGGCGGGACATCCGCGCCCGGTGGTCGGCACCGGGCTCACGCTGATCGGCCTCGGCCTGCTCGGCGCCTCCACCGTCGACGCGTCCACGCCCTACTGGGCGTACGCCTGCTGGCTGCTGGTCATCTCGGCCGGCACCGGCCTGTCCATGCCGGCCCTGACCCTGGGCGTCGTCACCTCGCTCCCGCCGCACCAGGCGGGCCTGGGCTCGGGTCTCGGCACCACGGCCCGGGAGACCGGCGCGGCCCTGGGTGTCGCGGTCACCGGCACGATCCTGTCCGCCCACACCGACCTGGCCTCCGGCATGGGCCCGGCCCTGCGCATCGTCGCGCTGCTGGTCCTGGCGGCGACGGTGCTCGTGGTGGCCGGTCACCGCGACCGGACCCCGACACGTACTATCGCGTCCGACCGGAAACGCGTACTGTCGCGTCGATCCGGTGCCTGAGCAACTCCCGTCACCATACGGCCCGTTGAGGAGCCTCCCATGCCCACCCTGCTGAATCCCGTCCTCGACCTGCTGACCCTGCGCGGCACCGTCACCGAGGCGGAACAGATCACCGCCCGCATCCGCCGGCTGCGCATCGACGGCGACCAGCTCGCCGGTCTCGACGTGCGGCCCGGTCAGCAGGTACGCGTCCTGGTCACCGGCCTGACCCTCCGCACGTACTCGGTGTGGCACTACGACCCGTCCGGTGTCGTCGAGTTGTGCGTGCTGGACCATCCCGAGGGCGGGCCCGGGGCCCAGTGGGGGCGCACGGTCTCCACCGGCGACCAGGTGCGGCTGCGCAAGCCCGAGGGCACGTTCACGCTGCGCCCCGAGGCCGCCCACCATGTCTTCGTCGGCGACGAGACGGCCTCGGTCGCCTTCGGCGCGATGCTCGCGGCGCTGCCCGAGGAGGCCGCCGTCTCCGGCTGCGTGGAGACGGCGACCGAGGCGGACCGGCTGCCCCTCGCGTACGCGGAGCGCCTCGACTGGGTGCTCCGCGGCGAGACTTCCCTGCCGGAGGCGGTACGCCGGCTCGCCCCCGAGCCCGGCGGGATCGCGTATGTCGCCGGGGAGGCGCGGGCCGTGCAGGCGGTCCGGAAGGTGCTCGTCCAGGAGGCGGGGTGGGACCGGCGGGCGGTGCTCACCAAGCCGTTCTGGACGCCGGGGAAGAAGGGGATGGAGTGACGGCGGCGCTCAGGAACACCGGGCGCCGGCAGGGCAGAAGGAGTCGAGCGCCGTGGTGAGCGGCCCCCGGACCAGCGCGGCGGGGAGACTCCCGGGGCCGCTGGAGCGGATCGCGTACAGGGTGCCGTCGGCGGCCTGGAAGCGGTGGTCGACGACCTGCCGGGTGCCCTTGTCCTGATCGTCGTATCGATACGACAGCTCGGCCCAGGTGTCGCCGGAGGTACGGTCGCCGGCCTGGTAGCCGGGTTGCTTCGCGTACCCGTACCCGGGGTCGTTCTCGGCGAGGTCGAGGGACTCGGCCGGGGTGGCCTCGGAGAGCGCGAAGATCTGCAACTGGCGTCCGTCGGACGGGGAGTCGTAGTACACCACCGGCGCCTTCTCCCCCTGCTGCTGCCGCCGGGTCCATCCCTGGGGCACGTCGAGGGTGTACCCGACGGGATCGCGCACGACGCGGTATCCAGCGGCGACGGAGGGGATGGGGGTGGGGCTGGCCGTGGGCTCGGGAGACTCGGGCGCCGACGACTTGGCACTGACGCTCCCGCTCACGGACGGGGCGGTCCCGGCGCCGGAGCGATCACCGTCGTCCCGGCCGAAGTACCAGAACCCCAGCCCGGAGAGACCGGCGACCAGGACCAGACCGACCACCGCGGCGAGCGCCCGACCGGACCGCCGCCGCTGGGTGTACCCGGCCGGCGGGGGCGTGGCCGCGAGCCGCTGCTCCGAGGTCGGGGCAGCGGACCAGGGAGGCGGCGTGTAGCCCCTCCGGGCCTCACCCGGTGCCGGGGGCAGGGACGGCACCGGACGACGACCACCGGGCGGCGGCGGGACGGGCAGGGTCGGGGTCGGGGACGAGAACGCGGTCGGGAGCGGAGGCAGACCCGGGGGCGGCGTCGGGGGCCAGGCCGGGCGTCCCGGGTCCTCACCCGGTACGCGCCCGGGACCGTACGGCTCGTCACCACCGCCCTGTCGCGGGGGACGCGCGCCGGGCGCGGAGCGCTCCGTGCGCCGCGGTTTCTCCAGGGACACCGGCCACTCGGACCGCCGCGAACTCTCCGGCGCGGGCGGCTGGTCGGACTGCCTCGGGCTCTCCGCCGTGGGCGGCTGGTCGGACTGCCTCGGGCTCTCCGCCGTGGGCGGCCGGTCGGACTGCCGCGGGCTCTCCGCCGTGGGCGGCCAGTCGGACTGCCGCGGGCTCTCCGGCGGCTCGGGGCGTTCCTGTCGCCATGGGCTCTCCGGGACTCCCGTGTGCTGCGGGGACACCGTCGGCCATCTCTGCGTGCTCGGCTCCTCCTCCGAGTCCTCCGGATCCGTCTGCCGTAGGCCCTCCGGCGGCTCGCTCGCCGTGCTGTCCTCGGACCAACCGCTCCTGTCGCTCATCGCGAACCCCCCGATTCACTCCACCGCTTGCCTCTTCCGACGGTAGCGGCGGAAACGGGAACGGGCCCCGTTCCGGACGAAACCGGAGCGGGGCCCGTGGGCGCGGGAGGCTCAGATGAGGCCGAGGGCGCGGACCGCGTCGCGCTCCTCCGCCAGCTCCTGCACCGAGGCGTCGATGCGGGCGCGGGAGAACTCGTTGATCTCCAGGCCCTGGACGATCTCGTACACGCCGTCCTTGGTGGTGACCGGGAAGGAGGAGATCAGGCCCTCCGGGACGCCGTAGGAGCCGTCCGAGGGGATGCCCATGGAGGTCCAGTCGCCGTCGGCGGTGCCGTTGACCCAGGTGTGGACGTGGTCGATGGCGGCGTTCGCGGCGGAGGCGGCGGAGGACGCGCCACGGGCCTCGATGATGGCCGCGCCGCGCTTGGCGACGGTCGGGATGAACTCCTCGGCCAGCCACTTCTCGTCGTTCACGACCTCCGCGGCGTTCTTGCCGGCGACGGTCGCGTGGAAGATGTCGGGGTACTGGGTGGCGGAGTGGTTGCCCCAGATGGTCAGACGCTTGATGTCGGCGACCGTGGAGCCCGTCTTCTTCGCGAGCTGGGTCAGCGCGCGGTTGTGGTCCAGGCGGGTCATCGCGGTGAAGCGCTCGGCCGGTACGTCCGGCGCGGCGGCCTGCGCGATCAGCGCGTTCGTGTTGGCCGGGTTGCCGACGACCAGGACCTTGATGTCGTCCGCGGCGTGGTCGTTGATGGCCTTGCCCTGCGGCTTGAAGATGCCGCCGTTGGCCTCCAGGAGGTCACCGCGCTCCATGCCCTTGGTGCGCGGGCGGGCGCCCACGAGCAGGGCGACGTTGGCACCGTCGAAGGCGACGTTCGGGTCGTCGGAGATGTCGATGCCCTGGAGGAGCGGGAAGGCGGAGTCGTCGAGCTCCATGGCGGTGCCCTCGGCGGCCTTGAGCGCGGGGGTGATCTCCAGGAGGCGGAGCCGGACCGGCACGTCCGCGCCGAGCAGCTGGCCGGAGGCGATGCGGAAGAGCAGGGCGTAACCGATCTGGCCGGCCGCGCCGGTGACGGTGACGTTCACGGGAGTGCGGGTCATGGCGTTCTCCGTATGACAGCTGGCGGTGGGCGTCCTTGCCCTGGGGTGCGGACGTACAAATGATCGATCTCTCGGCATCAAGAGATCCACCGGTCAGGCTATCGCGCATTCCGGATGCTGGACGTGGAGGGGTCGGTGTGGCTCACCCCACAGAGGTGACCCCACCGACGTGACCGCACGGACGTGACCCCACGGACGTGGCCCCACGGACATGACCCCACCGACGTGACCCCACGGACGCCGCCCGCGGGCAACGCACGAAAAAGGCGGCCGCCCGTCCGGGAGAGGTGAGACGGGGCGGCCGCCACCGGGGGTACCGGAATCCGGACTCCCGTGGGGGGTACGGTTCGCGTGCCCAGGAATCGCGACGGCATTCCTGGACACACGCAGTTTCTACGAGGTGCACCCCGTCCGCCCCGACGCCAGCGTCGCGCATGCCTTGGCCTGGGCCGCGTCCCGTACCGCGACCATCGGCGTGTACGCGATCGTGTCGCCGACGGCCGTGATGTCGCCGGTCTCCGTCGTGGTACCGGCCGTCACCCGCACCGAGTCGCCCCGGGCCGCGCCGGTGATACGGCCCCAGGCGGCGCCGCAGGTGCTGCTGTAGCGGACCTCCAGGGTGGTCGCGCCGACCGTGGCGGTCCTGGCGGTGGTCACGAGGTCGCCGCTGCACCCCATGGCCTCCGCGTCCTTGCCGGTGCAGCCGGTGCCCGCGCACTTCACGCCGGCCGGCAGGTCGGTGCCGGCGCTGGTCGACGGGGCGGACGAGGTGGCACCGCTCCGGTTCTTCTTCCCGTCGCCACCGTGGTCGGTGAGGAAGAAGACGGCCGCGACGACCACGGCCACGCCGACCACCCCCGCGAGGAACATCGTCAGCCGCCGCCGGCCGCCGCCGGGGGCACCCGGCACCCCGGGCGCGGCCGGCCCGCGGGAGCCCGTGCCCTCCCGGCGGTTGGCGTCGGGCGCCGTCGGCTGGGGCGGGATGGTGGGCGAGACGCCCGCCGGCCCGGCGATCCCCGGCGTCGCGACGGCACTGCCCGCCCGGCGCGGTGCCTTGCCCCCGGCCGTGGTGGTGGACGTGGACGGGACCGGCGGGCCCCCGAACTCCCCCAGCGCGGCCCGCGCCTGGGAGATCCGGATCGCCTCCATCGTCATGTCGTGACGCTGCTCCGAACGGCTCCAGGCCCGTTCGGCCAGCTCCCACATGGTCGTCAGGTGGACGGGATTGGCGCCGGTGACCTCGGCGAGCGCGACGATCGCGCCCTTGGGCGCCAGCAGGCGCCCGCCCAGGTACCGCTCCCAGGACGTCTTGCTGTAGCCGGTGCGGTCGGACAGCGCCGCGACACTCAGCCCGCTGCGGTCCACGAGCCGCCGCAGCTGCGTCGCGAACTCCTTGACCTGCGGATCGAGTTCATCCGGCAGGGCCTTCCAACGAGGCATTGCTTCCCCCCTCATTCCCCCGGTCCTCTTGCCCCCGGTTCGGTGGCGTGTCTTCCCTCGCGTTCCCCTTGCGCGTGGTGCCCCCGCGCCGGTCCCCGTTCTGGTTACCCAGCGGACCGCGGCGCCCCCGGAACCCAGTCCCCCGGCAGGGGGCGCACAGGAGCACTGGCCCGCCCGCGTGCACCGTCGCACGCCGACCGCGAAGCGGTCCGACGGGCCTTCGGCTCGCCCCGATTGGACACGTTAGCCCGCTTGTGAGTCGGCTTCGTGACATATCCGCGAACTTGTCAACACATCGACACACCGGTCATCGGGCCGTGACCTCGCAGGTCACGGGAGACCCGGCTCACCCGAGAGCCACGGCACCGACGACCGCCACGAGAAGCAGGACGAGCAGCAGCAGGACCGCGGCCGTCAGCAGCCGGCCGTGCGGGCGGACCGCCCGCTCCTGTTCCTGCTCCGGGCGGTCCCACCAGGGAAGGGTGGGATCGTCCTCGTACTCCCCGGTGCCGGGCGGTGGTTCCGGCACGTTCGCCGGGCGCGGCCAGGCCTGGACGGCCAGCTCCCAGCGCACGGTGTGCCGTTCGGCGTCGGCACCGGTGAGGCCCGCGACCCGGCACAGCGCGGCGACGGCCTGCCGCGGCGGCGGCTGGACGGCGTTGAGGTACCGCTGCCAGGAGGACTTGCTGTACGCGGTGCGGGCGCCCAGCGCGACCAGGCTGAGACCGGTGTCGTCCTTGAGGAGCCGCAGGTGCTCCACGAAGTGCCGCACCTCCGCAGGGAGCCCCTCCGGCAGCGGCTGCCAGCCGCCCATCACCCACCTCCACGGCTTCCCGCGTTGCCAGTTCGTTGCCAGTTCAGACCGGGTGACGACAGGGGGCGGTCCGACGGTTCCCGCAGGCTGTGGCAGTGCGGACGGTCCGTCGCGGAACTGTCACCTCTGTGCCACAGCCGACGGACATCCGTTGAACAGCCGCCGCCCGATGGGAAGGCTGAAACCCGACGGCGGTCCGTCCTGCTCGGGGGAGGGGACGGGCCGCCTTTCAGCCTTTTCCGCCGCTTCAGGCTCTTCAGGCGCTTCAGCCGCCGAGGCCTGCCGGCCCGCCCAGGCCGCCCAGCCCGCCCGGCGTCACCAGTCCCGTCTCGTACGCCACCACCACCGCCTGTGCCCGGCTGCCCAGGTCGAGCTTGGTCATCGTGCGGTTGAGGTGCGTCTTCACGGTGGCCTCGCTGATGTAGAGGCGGTCGGCGATCTCCAGGTTGGACAGCCCGCGCGCGGTGAGCTTGAGGACCTCGACCTCACGGGAGGTCAGCACGTCGAGGTCGGGCGGCGGGCCGACCTGCGGGGCGGGGCCGTGCTGCCGGGCGAAGGCCTCGACCAGGCGCCGGGTGACACTGGGCGCGAACAGGGCGTCACCGCCGTCCACCGCGGTGACGGCGGCCAGCAGCCGTTCCGGGCCGGAGTCCTTGAGGAGAAACCCCGAGGCACCGGCGCGCAGCGCGCCGTACACGTACTCGTCGAGGTCGAAGGTGGTGAGCACGAGGACACGGGGCGCGGGCCCCGCCGCCTGCGCCAGGATGCGCTCGGTGGCCTCGATGCCGTTCAGACCGGGCATCCGGATGTCCATGAGCACGACGTCGGGGCCGGTCTCGGCGGCCAGCCGCACCGCCTCCGCACCGTCCCCGGCCTCCCCGACCACCTCGAACCCGGGCGCGGCTTCCAGCAGCCCCACCAGACCCGCGCGGATGAGGAACTGGTCGTCGACCACGAGCACTCTGGTCATCCGGTACGGTCGTCCCCCCGCCGTGCGAGTGTGGCCGAGGTCGGCAGGGCCAGCTCGACCGCGAAGCCTCCCTCGGAGCGTGGGCCGACGCTGATCGTCCCGCCGTAGAGCTTGGCCCGCTCACGCATGCCAATCAAGCCATGTCCGGCGCCCGTTCGCACTCTGTCCGGAATCACCCCCTCCCCGTCGTCGAGGACGGACACGGTCAGGCCGTGCGGCCGGTACCGCAGCAGCACGCGCGCGTGCGCGCGGCCGGCGTGCTTGAGGACGTTGGTGAGCGCCTCCTGGACGACGCGGTAGGCGCACAGCTCGACGCCGGGCGGCAGCGGCCGGGGCTCGCCCTCGACCACGAACTCGACGGGCAGCCCGCCGCTGCGCACCCGCTCCAGGAGGTCGGCGAGCCGGTCCAGGGTGGGCATGGGAGCCCGTTCGGCGGCCTGCGGATCCTCCTCGCGCAGCACCTGGAGCATGCGCCGCAGCTCCTCCAGGGCCTCCCCGCTGGTGTCCGCGATCGTCCCCAGCGCCCCGCGCGCCTTGCCGGGGTCCGACTCGAAGACGAACCGGGCGAGGCCCGCCTGCACGGAGATCACCGACATGTGGTGGGCGACGACGTCGTGCAACTCCCTTGCTATCCGCCCGCGTTCCTCGGCGACGGCCCGGCGCGCCCGCTCGGCCTGCTCGGCCTTCAGATGCCGGGAGAGCACGGCGGAGCGCTGCGCGAGATGCCCGAACCAGACGAACACCGAGCAGTACAGCAGCGCCTGCACGACGACGGAGGGCATCGAGGAGCCGCGGGTGACGAGCCCGGCGTACACCCACATGCCGGTCATGCAGACCGCGCAGCCGACGGCGATCCGGACCGGCCGCACCGACGCGACCGTGTACAGGCCCAGCAGGGAGCCGAAGGTGCACACCACGGGCCAGAAGCCGAGGCCGACGTACACGATCGAGGCGCACTGCATCACGGCGAAGACCGCGACCGGCCACCGCCCGCGCAGGGCGAGGGGCAGCTGCGCCAGCACGATCAGCGCGTACGCCCGCGCGTCGAGCTGCGGCCACCCCTGGGCGGGCGACTCCCGCCCCAGCAACACGGCCATCACGACCGTCCCGCACGCGATCAGCGTGTCGACGGCGAGTGGGGGCGGGTTCCGCGGTCGCATCGCCGCAGCGTAACGCGGAGGTCCGGGGCCGGGAGTCAACCACCGGACGTACCGCGGAAGTTGTAGGGGGTTCCATCAGGGGTGGGATTCGCCGGGGGTGCCGGGGCCCTACCTTCGAACGGGGGGAAGGCCCGCACCCACCGGGGGAGGTGCGGGCGCCCCGACAGAGACGCGGGGCTGTGCCGAGGTGCGGCTACCGCCGCACGCCGGGCTGTGCCGAGGTACGGCTACCGCCGCGTGGGCGCGACCAGCCACAGCGCACCGCGGCCGGCAACGCGTCCTCAGCTCTTCATCGTGAAGTGCAGCGCGTCCTTCAGATACGGGATCACCAGCCACGGCTTCGGCTGCGCCATCAAGGCCAGCAGCACGATCACCAGCCCCAGCACCCCGTACGTCGCGATGTCCGTGAACCGCGACCGCACCGCCAGCATCCCCACGCTCGGCAGTATCCAGCGCATCACCGCCCCCGCGAGCAGCCCCGCCCCGATCAGCAGCGCACCCACCCGGAACTGGTCCAGCGAGGTCAGCAGCAGCCCCACCGCGACGGTCGCCAGCACCACCAGCAGCGGCCACTGCCGAGCCGGCGCCGGCAGGTCTCCCGACGCGGCCCTGCCGCCCCCCTCGGGGCGCGCCGTGTCCCGTGTGAACAGCGGGAAGCGCCGGGTCGTACGGCGCCCCGCGTGCTGTCCGTGACCGCCGTCAGCCGACACTGCGCTCGGCCGCCTCGACCACGTTGACGAGCAGCTGGGCCCGGGTCATGGGTCCGACACCACCGGGGTTCGGGGAGAGCCATCCGGCGACCTCGGCGACACCGGGGTGCACATCGCCGACGATCTTCCCCTCGGCGTTGCGCGAGACGCCGATGTCGAGGACGGCCGCACCCGGCTTGACGTCCTCGGCACGGATCAGGTGCGGGGAGCCGGCCGCCGCGACGATGATGTCGGCACGCCTGAGGTGGGCGGAGAGATCACGCGTGCCGGTGTGGCACTGGGTGACCGTCGCGTTCTCGCTGCGCCGGGTGAGCAGCAGCGGCATCGGGCGCCCGATGGTCACGCCACGGCCGACGACCACGACCTCGGCGCCCTTGATCTCGACGCCGTAGCGGCGCAGCAGGGTCAGCACGCCGTTGGGGGTGCAGGGCAGCGGCGCGGGCTCGCCGAGCACCAGCCGGCCCAGGTTCATCGGGTGCAGGCCGTCCGCGTCCTTGTGCGGGTCCATCAGCTCCAGGATGCGGTTCTCGTCGATGCCCTTGGGCAGCGGGAGCTGGACGATGTAGCCGGTGCAGGCGGGGTCGTCGTTGAGCTCGCGGACGACGGCCTCGATCTCCTCCTGGGTCGCGGTGGCGGGCAGCTCGCGCTGGATGGAGGCGATGCCGACCTGCGCGCAGTCACGGTGCTTGCCGGCGACGTACTTCTGACTGCCGGGGTCGTCCCCGACCAGGATCGTGCCGAGGCCGGGCGTGACGCCCCTCTCCTTCAGCGCCGCCACGCGGGCGGTCAGATCGGACTTGATCGCGGCTGCGGTGGCCTTGCCATCGAGAATCTGGGCGGTCATGGCTCCATCCTCGCGGATGCCGGTCTCCCGGTTCCAATCGGGTGTGCGGTCATGATCAATCATGTTGCACTTGCACAACACCTCGCGAATCGGACTGGACAACAACTCGCCCTTACTAAACGATGAGCGGCGCAGTATCGCGGTCCGGTTGGGGGGCAAACCGCTCAGAACATGACGTACCTCCGTCCCTGTCCGCGTCGTCCCCGCAGGTCCAACGGAGGAAATCGGCCATGAGTTTCGGCTCGCCCAACAACCCCTACGGTCAGCAGCCGCAGAACCCGCAGCAGGGTCAGCCCGGCTACGGCTACCCGCAGCAGCAGCCCGGCTACCAGCAGGCCCCGCAGGGCGTGCCGCCGCAGCAGGGCTACGGCTACCCCCAGCAGCCCGGTTTCCCGCAGCAGGGCGGCTACGGCTACCCTCAGCAGGGCTACGGCGCGACCCCGCCGTACGCGAACTGGGGTCAGCGCTTCCTCGGCACCCTCGTCGACGGCCTGGTCTTCCTGGTGCCGTACATCCTGGTGATCGTCGGCAAGGACACCCCGGCACTGGCGGCCATCGGCGGTCTCGCGCTCCTCGGCCTGGCGATCTGGCAGCTGATCATGGAAGGCCGCACCGGCCAGACCGTCGGCAAGAAGGCGCTGGGCATCCGCCTGGTGAAGGAGGCCACCGGCCAGCCGATCGGCGTCGGCATGGCCTTCGTGCGCCGCATCGCCCACGTCCTGGACAGCCTCGCCTGCTACCTGGGCTGGCTGTGGCCGGCGTGGGACGCCAAGCGCCAGACGTTCGCCGACAAGGTGTGCGGCACGATCGTGATCCGCAGCAACTGAGCGATCCGAGCAACCGGCCGACTCCCGCACGCTCCAAGGGCCGTGTCCCCCGCCTGGGGGACACGGCCCTGGTGTTGTTCGGTCCCACAACCCTCAGTGGAAGAAGTGCCGCGTCCCCGTGAAGTACATCGTCACGCCCGCCTTCTTCGCGGCCTCCACGACGAGTTCGTCACGCATCGAACCGCCCGGCTGGGCCACGGCCCGCACGCCGGCCGCGGTGAGGATCTCCAGGCCGTCGGGGAAGGGGAAGAAGGCGTCGGAGGCGGCGTAGGAGCCGCGCGCCCGCTCCTCCCCCGCCCGCTCGACGGCGAGCTTCGCGGAGTCGACGCGGTTGACCTGGCCCATGCCGACGCCGACCGAGGCGCCGTCCTTGGCGAGCAGGATGGCGTTGGACTTCACGGCCCGGCAGGCCTTCCAGGCGAAGGCGAGTTCCCGCAGCTCCTCGGGGCTCAGCGCCTCGCCGGTGGCCAGGGTCCAGTTGGCCGGGTCGTCGCCGTCGGCCTGGAGCCGGTCGGTGACCTGGAGCAGCACACCGCCGTCGACGGGCTTGACCTCCACCTGGTTGGCGGGGGCGCCCGGGGCCTTCAGCACCCGGATGTTCTTCTTCTTGGCGAGGGCCTCCAGGGCCCCCTCCTCGTAGTCGGGCGCCACGATGACCTCGGTGAAGATCTCGGCGACCTGCTCGGCCATCTCCTTGCTGACCGGCCGGTTCACGGCGATGACCCCGCCGAACGCCGACAGCGGGTCACAGGCGTGCGCCTTGCGGTGCGCCTCGGCGACGTCCGAACCGATCGCGATGCCACAGGGGTTGGCGTGCTTGATGATCGCGACGCACGGCTCGTCGTGGTCGTACGCGGCACGGCGCGCGGCGTCCGTGTCCGTGTAGTTGTTGTACGACATCTCCTTGCCGTGCAGCTGCTCGGCCTTGGCGAGGCCACCGCCACTGGCGTCGACGTAGAGGGCGGCGGGCTGGTGCGGGTTCTCGCCGTAGCGCAGGGTGTTCTCGCGCTCCCAGGTGGCGCCCAGGAAGTCCGGGAACCGCGACTCGTCGACCGGGGCGTACTCGGAGGCGAACCAGGAGGCGACCGCCACGTCGTACGACGCGGTGTGCTGGAACGCCTCGGCGGCCAGCCGCTTGCGGGTGGCGAGGTCGAAGCCGCCCGCGGCGACGGCGGCCAGCACGTCGGCGTACCGCTCGGGGCTGGTGACCACGGCGACCGAGGGGTGGTTCTTGGCGGCGGCGCGGACCATCGAGGGGCCGCCGATGTCGATCTGCTCGACGCACTCGTCGGGCGAGGCGCCCGAGGCGACGGTCTCACGGAACGGGTAGAGGTTCACGACGACGAGGTCGAACGGCTCGACACCGAGCTCTTCGAGCTGCTTGCGGTGGCTCTCCAGGCGCAGGTCGGCGAGGATGCCGGCGTGCACCTTGGGGTGCAGCGTCTTGACCCGGCCGTCCAGGCACTCCGGGAAGCCGGTGAGCTCCTCCACCTTGGTCACGGGGACCCCGGCGGCGGCGATACGGGAGGCGGTGGAGCCGGTGGAGACGAGCTCGACGCCCGCCTCGTGCAGCCCGCGCGCGAGGTCTTCGAGGCCCGTCTTGTCGTAGACGCTGACGAGCGCCCGTCGGATGGGCCGCTTGTTGCTCTCGGCGGTCACTGGATAACTACCTTTCGTCCCTCGATGCGATAGCCGTTGCGGGCGATCCGCCCCACGACCTCGACGAGCAGGCTTCGCTCGACTTCCTTGACGCGCTCGTGCAGAGCGCTCTCGTCGTCCTCGTCCCGGACCTCCACCACGCCCTGAGCGATGATCGGCCCGGTGTCGACGCCGTCGTCGACGAAGTGGACGGTGCAGCCGGTGACCTTGGCGCCGTACGCGAGCGCGTCCCGTACGCCGTGGGCCCCGGGGAAACTGGGCAGCAGGGCGGGGTGGGTGTTCACGGTCCGCCCGCCGAACCGCGCCAGGAACTCCTTCCCGACGATCTTCATGAACCCGGCGGAGACGACGAGGTCGGGCTCGTGGGCGCTGACGGCGTCGGCCAGTGCCCGGTCCCACTCCTGCCGCGTCCCGAAGTCCTTCACGCGGGTCACGAAGGTCGCGATCCCGGCGCGCTCGGCGCGCGCCAGCCCCTCGATGCCGTCGCGGTCGGCTCCGACGGCGACGACCTCGGCGCCGTAGGCCTCGACGCCGGCCTCGGCGATCGCGTCGAGGAGCGCCTGGAGGTTGGTGCCGGATCCGGAGACCAGCACGACGAGGCGCTTGGCCACGGGCTTGGCGGCCACGGTGGGGCCCTTTCTCGGGGGAGCGTCGGTACGGCGGCCGGACTCGTACCCGCTTTGTACATTCGTACGAGTGCTTCGCGCCCCGGGATACGGGGAAGTCTACGAAGCGGCCGACCGGCAGCAACGATACCGGCACACCGGACGGCCCCCACGGGACGGGGGCGTGGCCGGAAGGTAGCGTCTGGGAGGTACCGAGGCGGGAACGCGTCCGGGATACGACGCGTTCAGGAAGTAACCAGCCGTTTCGCCCGCTGTATCGATCAGCCGTAGCCATCAGCTGTATCCGTGCAGTCGTATCCGTAAGCCACTGGTAGCCATCAGCTCTGTTCATCTTGATCTAGGGGAAGACGCTCACTTGATGCCGGACCGCAGCCTGGGACTTCGTATGCTCCCCCCGCAGTCGGTGCAGGGAGGGCCGCGTTTCGCCGTGCTGTTGCGGGAGCGGCCGGCCTCGCCGCCGGAGGCGCCCTCGGACCGGCCGAAGGGTGACCAGCAGGACGACAACCCCTTCGCCCCGCCGCCGGAGGGCACGCCGGACAAGCCGTGGCGGCCGCGCCGCCCGGCCGGTGACGGAGACCGGGAATCGCCCTGGGGCAGCCAGTGGAGCGACCGCCAGCCCGGCCGGCAGTCCGGCGGCTTCGGCCAGCGTCCCGACGAGGGCGGCCCGGGCGGCGGCGGTCAGGGCGGCCCCGGTGGCCCGGGGATGCGCTGGGACCCGACGGACCCGGCCCAGCGCCGGGCGCGGTACGCCCTGCTGAGCGGTATGTGGGCCTTCCTCTTTGCCCTCTTCGGCTGGCCCTACGTGGCCCTGCTGCTGGGCGCCCTGGGCATCTACTGGGGTGTCAGCGCGATCCGCGCCAGGCCGCGCAGCCCCGAGGAGGCCGCGGCCAACGCCAACGCCGGCCGCCCGCAGACGACGGCGGCGATCAGCGGCCTGATCACGGCGTCGCTGGCGCTTGCCCTGGTGGCGGCGACCTTCACGGCGCAGATGGTCTACCGCGACTACTACACGTGCGTCTCGGACTCCCTCACCAACGAGGCCAAGCAGTCCTGCGACCACCTGCTCCCGAAGGAACTCCGCACCATCCTGGGCACCACGAACAGCTGAGGGGCCGACCGGAAGCGGTCCGGACCCACTGACGGCCGGTCAGGTTCCGTCAGGGGCTGTCCGACGCCCAGGCCCGGTCGGGGGCCGTCCGACAGTCAGGATCCGCCGGGGACCGTCCGACGCTCAGGCTCCGCCGGGGCCGTCCGACGGTTCGGAGGAGTCTCGTAGTGCCGCCCACCGGGCCTTGCGGGTCGTCTCGTCCTGCCAGGTGTCGGACGGCGGCGGGGTGGCCGACGGCATCTCGTACGGCTCGGCGGGCAGCGCCTCGTACGGCTCGAACGTGTCGCCGTCGCCCTGGTCGGGCAGGATGACGGCCACCGGGGCCGGGACCGAGGGGGTCCCGCTCTTCTTCTCCATCGGCGGCTCCTCCTCCGGCCTCTGCTTGCCGAATCCCAGCCACGCCGCGAGCGAGCCCGGACCCAGCCCCCGCCAGGCCCGCAGCGCCAGGGCCGCCGGTACGCCCACGCCCAGCAGCCAGCCGCCGGTCGCCGCGCCCGTCTGCCACCAGACCGGGCCGAAGCGGGTGAGCGCGGCGACGCCCAGGGGCCCGCCCGCCAGCTCGGCCAGGGCCGCGAGCA
Source organism: Streptomyces sp. NPDC007157 (assembly GCF_040634235.1). Classification (NCBI taxonomy): domain Bacteria; kingdom Bacillati; phylum Actinomycetota; class Actinomycetes; order Kitasatosporales; family Streptomycetaceae; genus Streptomyces; species Streptomyces sp. NPDC007157. Next base: position 172,043 of record NZ_JBEYFE010000013.1, on the reverse strand, counting down.
GCAGCGCGCACAGCAGGGCCGCGAGCAGCATCACCCCGGCCGTACGCCCGGCCGGCCAGCGCCGTCTGGCCGCCCTGCCGACCACGAACCACGCCATCGTCACCCCGGCCGCCAGCGGCACCGCCCCGGCCAGCCAGTTCAACGGCGTGCCGGGCCCGTCCGCCGGCACGGCCGCGAGCAGCGGAAAGGGCGGCAGCAGCGGGGCCGGGTCGGCGGCGAGGGGGTTCACGACATGACCGGCGCCGAGCGCGAAGCCGGGGCCGACGGCGTACGACGCCGACCACACCGCCGCGTTCGGGATCAGCGAGACGCAGAGCAGCAGGACCGCGAACCGGCCCGTCCACCCCTCCGTCAGTTGCAGGAACGACGCCCGGGCCGGCTCACCGTGCAGCACCAGCGACACCGCGAGCAGCAGCGTCCCGCCGCCGAAGAACACGGCCACCCCGGCCAGGGACGCGCGGACGGCCGTACCCCACCGCACCCGGGTGTCCCGGCCCAGGAGCAGTCGCCGTACCGGCCCCGGGACCATCCCCAGCAGGCTCAGCAGCGGTTCGCGCGGACGGCCGTACGCCGTCCACACCCCGGCGCCCGCCGCGGCCGCCGCGAGCAGTGGCAGACACACCGCCACCCACCCCCACACGGGCCGCAGTTCGCCGCCGGACGCGTACAACGCGGCGCAGCCGCCGACGCCGAGGTAGCCGGCCACGACCCCGGTCCACGCCGTCCGGGCCCGGACCGGCGGCGGTGCGTCCACGTCGGCATCGCCGCCGTGGCCGTCGGCGTCCGGGGCGTCCACCGCCTCCCGCGCTCCCCGGTACACCAGCAGCGCCGGCAGCACCAGGAGCAGCAACGGCGTCACCCCGACCGGGGCCGGCACCCCGGACAGGGTGTCGGTGCGGACCAGTTCGATCCCGTGGGCGAGCAGCCACAGCGCCGCCGCGAGATGCAGCGCGCCGCCCGGTCCGTTGTCGGGATACGGCGAACTGACCCACAGCGCCATCACCAGCACGGAGAAGCAGGCGAGTCCGAGCCCGGCCGCGATCGCGCCGCCCAGGAGGCTCGCGGCCAGCCCGGGGGATCGGTCGCGCAACCGGGTGAGCAGGTGCGACAGAAGCGGCGGGCGCGACGAGCGCGACGGAGGTGCCGACAGCGGTCGGTGGGCGGGCATCCGAGTCACGACCGCCATGCTCCCAACGACACGCGCTTTCCCGTCGTAACAGGCGAACCACCGAAGTGTCGCCCAATATATGTTTATGTGTTTTTTCGAAGGAAGGTGCGCCCGGTGACGCAGAGCCCTGTCCCCGCCGACGAGGCCGTACCGTCCGCTGCCCTGACGCCCACTCAGGCCTTCGACGCGCTGTACGCGTTCTGCGCCCCGGCCCTGGTACGGCAGACCTACCTGCTCACCGGGCGCCGGGAGCTGGCGCGGGAAGCCGTCGAGCGGGCCTTCCAACTCGCCTGGCAGAACTGGCCGCAGGTGGCCCGCGACCGGGACCCGGCCGGCTGGGTGCGGGCGGTGGCGCACGAGTGCGCGCTCTCCCCCTGGCACCGGTTCCGGCTGCGCTACCGCCAGCCCGAAGCCCTGCCGGCCGACGCGGCCGACCGCGCGCTGCTGGAGGCACTCCTCGAACTCCCGCCGTCGTACCGCCGCACGCTCCTCCTGTACGACGGTGTCGGCCTCGACCTGCCGGAGACGGCGGCGGAGACGGAGGCGAGCACACCGGCGGCGGCGCGGCGGCTGACCCATGCGCGGCGGGCGGTCGCCGACCAGGTTCCCGAGCTGGCGGACCCCACCGCGTTGCACCGGCGGCTGGCCGAACTGGCCTCGACGGAGCGGTTGCGGGCGGCCCAGCCGCCCGTTGTGCGGACCTGTGCCGAGCGCCGGACACGCTTCTGGACCCGGTCCGCGCTGGCGTTCACGGCGACGATCATCGCGGCGACGACGCTGACGCTGCGGACGGCGCCGACGCACTACGAGGCGCCGATCGGTCCCGCGCAGGCGATCAGCGGGGTACCGGCGGAGGTGGGGCTGGGGCCGTTGTCGGCTGGGGAGCGGGCCTTGCAGGCGAAGCTGCGGAGGATCGCCGAGAAGGGACCGGAGAGACTGGTGCCGGTGGCGAGGTAGCGCGTGCGGGTGCGGACGAGCGAAAGCGCCGGCAGGCCCGCCCCAACCCGGGGACGGGCCTACCGGCGTACGGTCACGCGGTCGTTCAGCCGGCGAGAAGCTCGCGCGCCAGCTTCGCGGTCTCGGTCGGGGTCTTGCCGACCTTGACGCCCGCGGCCTCCAGGGCCTCCTTCTTCGCCTGGGCGGTGCCCGACGAACCGGAGACGATGGCGCCGGCGTGACCCATGGTCTTGCCCTCCGGCGCGGTGAAGCCCGCGACGTAACCGACGACCGGCTTGGTCACGTTCTCCTTGATGAACGCGGCCGCACGCTCCTCGGCGTCGCCACCGATCTCACCGATCATCACGATCAGGTCGGTGTCGGGGTCGTCCTGGAACGCGGCGAGGGCGTCGATGTGCGTGGTGCCGATGATCGGGTCGCCACCGATGCCGACGGCGGTCGAGAAGCCGATGTCACGGAGCTCGTACATCATCTGGTACGTCAGCGTGCCGGACTTCGAGACCAGGCCGATACGGCCCGGCTTGGTGATGTCGCCCGGGATGATGCCGACGTTCGACTGGCCCGGGGTGATGATGCCGGGGCAGTTCGGGCCGATGATCCGGGTCTTGTTGCCCTTCTTGCCGGCGTACGCCCAGAAGGCCGCCGAGTCGTGCACGGCGATGCCCTCGGTGATCACGACGGCCAGCGGGATCTCGGCGTCGATGGCCTCGTCGACCGCGGCCTTGGTGAACTTCTCCGGCACGAAGATGACGGAGACGTTGGCGCCGGTGGCCTCGATGGCCTCCTTGACGGTACCGAAGACCGGTACCTCGGTGCCGTCGAAGTCGACCTTCTGACCGGCCTTGCGCGGGTTGACGCCGCCCACGACGCTGGTGCCGTCGCCCAGCATGAGCTTGGTGTGCTTCATGCCCGTGGCGCCGGTCATGCCCTGGACGATGACCTTGCTGTCCTTGTTGAGCCAGATAGCCATGGTGTGTTCTGTCCTCGTCCTGAGTGCTTACTTGGCGGCGTGGGCCAGCTCGGCGGCCTTGTCGGCCGCGCCGTCCATGGTGTCGACGCGCTGCACCAGCGGGTGGTTGGCGTCGGTGAGGATCTTGCGACCCAGTTCGGCGTTGTTGCCGTCGAGACGGACGACCAGCGGCTTGGAGACGTTCTCGCCGCGGTCCTCCAGGAGCTTCAGGGCCTGCACGATGCCGTTGGCGACCTCGTCGCAGGCGGTGATGCCACCGAAGACGTTCACGAACACGGAGCGGACGTCCGGGTCGCCGAGGATGATCTCCAGGCCGTTCGCCATCACCTGGGCGGAGGCACCGCCGCCGATGTCGAGGAAGTTGGCGGGCTTGACGCCGCCGTGCTTCTCACCGGCGTACGCGACGACGTCCAGGGTGCTCATGACGAGACCCGCGCCGTTGCCGATGATGCCGACCTCGCCGTCGAGCTTGACGTAGTTGAGGTTCTTCTCCTTGGCGGCCGCCTCGAGCGGGTTGGCCGCGGCCTTGTCGTGCAGCTCGTCCCAGTCGTGACGGAACTCGGCGTTGTCGTCGAGCGACACCTTGCCGTCCAGGGCGAGAACCTCACCGGAGACGACCTTCGCGAGCGGGTTGACCTCGACGAGGAGGGCGTCCGACTTGATGAAGGTGTCCCACAGCTTGACCAGGATGTCGGCGACCTGGTCGGCGACATCGGCCGGGAACTTCGCCGCGGCGACGATCTCCTTGGCCTTGGCCAGGTCCACACCGTCGATCGCGTTGATCGGGGTCTGGGCCACGGCCTCCGGACGGGTGGCCGCCACCTCCTCGATCTCCATGCCGCCCTCGACGGAGGCGATGGAGAGGAAGGTGCGGTTCGCACGGTCGAGGAGGAAGGAGACGTAGTACTCCTCGACGATCTCCGGGGCGGTCTCGGCAATCATCACCTTGTGGACCGTGTGGCCCTTGATGTCCATGCCGAGGATGTCCGTCGCACGGGCGACGGCCTCGTCCGCGGAGGCGGCCAGCTTGACGCCACCGGCCTTGCCACGACCACCGACCTTCACCTGCGCCTTGACGACGGACTTGCCGCCCAGACGCTCGGTGATCTCGCGCGCCGCCTCAGGCGTGTCGATGACTTCACCGGCCAGCACCGGTACATCGTGCTTGGCGAAGAGGTCCCTCGCCTGGTACTCGAACAGGTCCACGCGCTTCCGTCCCTATCAGTGATCTCGCGGTTCGTTGGATGCGTGGGCGTGCCGCGAAGGGCAACGTGACGTCCGCAATGTGTCACAAGGGGGGCGCACACGGTGTCCGAGCGCGCGGCATGTCCGTCTCGCAGATTATCGCCGCTCGCGGGGGGTCTCTAAATCAGGGGTCACACCTGAGCGGTGATACCTGTCACATGATGCCGGGTATCGGCGGTTCTGGTGGCACGGCGTGCCGTCTTGCGAACGATGTGCGAGGCCTCACCGGGCTGGGGTTGGCCCGGTGAGGCCTCCGCCCCGGGGGCTGCGCGCCTCCGGGGTGGACCGCCGCTCCCCGCCCCACTGGGATCGGGCGGCCCGGACCGCGGGGTCCCGGCGGGGGCGAACCGACGGTGTTCGGCCGCCCACCCCGAGTCACCCCGCGGAGTCAGACGGAGTGGGACCTGGCCTGTGGGGCGTGGCGGTACTCCGGGGCCATGGGGGCGGTGCCGGTGGCGGTCCCGCCGCCTCCGTCGAGGCCGGTGAAGAGCGCGGTGGCCGTTTCGGGGCCCATGTCGGAGCCGATCATGGTGGCCGCCCGCCTCTGCAGGGCCCGGGCGTGCGCCCTGGCGATGGCCTGGGCCTTGGCCGTGGCCTGCGCGGCCCGGGCCGCCCGGGCACCCTGGATGGCCTGCGCGGCACGGATCCTGGCCGCCGGCCCGGCGCCCTGCCGGCGTGCGGCGTCGTCGGCGGCTGTGGCTGTGGTTGTGGTTCTGTCCGTGGCAGTGGCCATGGCCATGGCTGTGGTTCTGGCTGTGGCTGTGGCTGTGGCTGTGGCGAGGGGACCGCTGATGTTCTTGTTCATGCGTGCGTCAGTCCTTCGGGGCTCCGGTGCGTGTGTCACGCACCCGCGGAGCTGGGAGTGCCTCCGGTGGGCCGGAAGCGCGGCTGGGGACATCGCCGTCCAGAGCGCTGGGAGGGGACTCCGCAGGGGGATCCGAAGTGCGGGATCCGAAGGGGTCCGGACGGACGGGCAGACCTGTTCCGCCCCCGCGCGACAGGTCTGTGGCGGGGAGTGGGCGGCCGGCCGTCCTAGCCGGGGAAGACGGGGATGTCCCGGTACCTGTCCCTGGTCCCGGCCGCGCCGACGTGCGCGGCGGCACCGGGCACCAGCCGCAGCGGCGCCCGGTCGTCGACGGTCACGGCGTAGGCGTCACCGTGCCGGGAGGAACTGGCGTCGACCACCGACTTGCCCAGCGCGCCGTCCGGGTCTCCGGCGGGTGCGGGGCGGCTCGGGCCGTCGAAGGCGCGGGCCGCACGGTGGCCGCCGGTGTGCGTGTGCGCCGCCGCCCCGGAGACGGGCGCGAGGGCAGAGGTGGTGCCCTGCGGCCCGTACGACCCGACGGTCGCCGCCGGCTTCTTCGTACGGGCGGTCTGCTGCCGGCCGCCCTCCGTGACCGCGGGCCGTGCCTCGGTGGTGCCGGGCGCCGAGGTGACCGGCGCCGGGACGGACCCACCGGGCGGTTCCGACACCGGCAGGGTGGCGGACGTACCCGGCAGCGCCGGAAGAGTGGGCAGCCGCACGGGCAGCGTGACCAGCTCCGTCGGCAGGTCGGTCACCTGCCGCACCACGTCACCGAGCCCCTGAACCACGGCCGCGGTCACGGCCCGCGTCACGGTCACGGTCACGGTCACCGAGTGAATCGTTTCCCCCACGACCGGCACGACCTGGACCACCGGCGCGGTGGGCAGCGTGGGGGCGGGGGATGCCGTGCGGGTCACGGGTGCCGTGGGGGCCTCGGGGGCCGTGGAGGTGGCGGGGTGCGTGGAGGTGGCGGGGTGCGTGGAGGGTGCGGAGGTGGAGGGGGTGACGCGCTTGCGGGGCGTTGCCTCACGGGGTTCTGCCTCGCGGGCCGTGGTCCCGTGGGGCGCTGCCTCGTGGGGTGTGGTCAGACGGGGCGTGCTCTCGCGGGGCGTGCTCTCGCGGGGTGCCGTCTCGCGTGCCGTGGTCTCGTCAGGCGCCGTTCTCCCGTCAGGCGCCGTTCTCCCGTCCCGCGGTGTCTCACTGGGCGGGAGGATCCTGTCCACGCCCAGCCGACTCACCAAGGACGTCAACGACGGCGTCGACGGCACCGATTGCGTCCCCTCGGCCGCCTGTGCCCGCCCTCCGCAGAGGAGGCCGAGCGCGAGCAGTCCGCCCGCCAGCAACGCCAGTTGCAGCGCACGCCGCCCCGCCGCCGTACGCGACACACGCGCGGCGGAATCGGGCAGAACGGCTGGCGAGGACAAGACGGGGAGGATCCTCCGGTACGGCGGAACGCGGACGCGAAGCAGGGACGCGGCGCGAGGGCCCGGAGAACACGGACCGCCCCGCGGGCGTCGATCCTCGCACGCCCGGCCCACCGCCGCGCAAGTCCCCCTCACCGCCAAGTCATCATGTCCGGTTCACAAGACCTCTTTGACTTGATGCGGTCTCCTTCACAAGGTGTCCGGTACCGGAATCGGCCGCTTCTCGATCGCCGCGGCCATCACCTCGGGGAAGAGATCGGGCGTACAGGCGAACGCCGGTGCCCCGAGCGCGGCGAGCGCGGCCGCGTGCTCCCGGTCGTAGGCCGGCGCCCCCTCGTCCGACAGCGCGAGCAACGCCACGAACTGCACCCCCGACGCCTTCATCGCCGCGACCCGCTTCAGCATCTCGTTGCGTATCCCGCCCTCGTAGAGGTCGCTGATCAGCACGACGACGGTCTCGGTCGGCCGGGTGATCTGCGACTGGCAGTACGCGAGCGCCCGGTTGATGTCCGTACCGCCGCCGAGCTGGGTGCCGAACAGGACGTCCACCGGGTCGTCGAGCTGGTCGGTGAGGTCGACCACCGCCGTGTCGAAGACGACGAGCCGGGTGTCGATGGACCGCATGGACGCCAGCACCGCCCCGAACACCGAGGCGTACACCACCGACGCCGCCATCGACCCGGACTGGTCGATGCAGAGCACCACTTCCTTCTTCACCGACCGTGACGCCCGCCCGTACCCGATGAGCCGCTCCGGCACGATCGTCCGGTACTCGGGCAGGTAGTGCTTGAGATTGGCCGCGATCGTGCGGTTCCAGTCGATGTCGTGGTGGCGCGGCCGGCTGATCCGGGCGCTGCGGTCGAGGGCGCCGGTGAGGGTGGCCCGGGTGCGGGTGGCCAGCCGCTTCTCCAGGTCCTCGACGACCTTGCGTACGACCGCCCGTGCCGTCTCCTTCGTCGTCTCCGGCATCGCCTTGTTGAGCGAGAGCAGTGTGCCGACCAGGTGCACGTCGGCCTCCACCGCCTCCAGCATCTCCGGTTCCAGCAGCAGCGCGGCCAGCCCCAGCCGGTCGATGGCGTCGCGCTGCATGACCTGGACGACGGAGGACGGGAAGTACGTCCGGATGTCCCCGAGCCAGCGCGCCACCGACGGCGCCGAAGCCCCCAGCCCCGCCGAACGCTCCCGGCCCGACTGCGGTCTGTCCCCCTTCCCGTAGAGCGCGGCCAGCGTCCCGTCCATCGCCGCGTCCCGTCCGGACAACGTGCAGCCGGTCCCGTCGGCGGCCTCGCCCCCGAGCACCAGTCGCCAGCGCCGCAGCCGTTCCTGGGCCGTGTCGTCAAGGCCGGTGCCGCCGCCCGTCAGGTCTGCTGTCATCTCCCCACCCCCACGAGGTCGTTGTCTGGTGCCGTTTCGTCGAGGCCGAGCAGCAGCCGCAGCACCGGCAGTACGGCGGCGGCGCGCCCCTCGTCCGCCTCGGCGCCGAAGCCCGGTGTCCCGCCGGCCTGCCCTGGCGCATCCGCCCGCTCCCCCGGCCCGCGGCGCACCAGCTCGCCGATCGTCCTGCGCACCCCCGGCTCGTACGCCGAGAACGTCCGCCGCAGCAAGGGCAGTACATCCGTGAACGCGTCCGCCGGCACCCCTGTGAGCCAGGTGTCGACGAGGCCGAGCAACCGCTCGTCATGGACGAGCAGCATTCCGCCCCCGCCACCCCCGACGAACCCCTCGACCCAGGCGGCCGCGTCCGCGGGCGGAGTCCCCGGCGAGAGCACCAGCCCCATCAGCCTGGCCGCCTCCTCCGGCTCCAGCTCTCCCTCGTCCAGCAGAATCCGCACCGCCCGCCCCCGCAGCACCCCGGGCACGGTGTCCCGCCCCGCCAGCGTGCGCAGCACCGCCCGCCAGCGGCCCCGCAGATCACGGCCGCCGGCATCGGCCCCCGTCCCGGGCTCCCCGAGCAGTCCCACCGCCGTGTGCACGGCGTCCACATGGCCCCGCATCTCCTCCGCCGCGTCCGCGTCGAGGGCGGCGCAGGCCGGCGGGAGCCCGACGAAGACCCGCTCGGCGAGGCCCGCGGCCACCTCGGCGAGCGCCCCGGTGTCGGTACCCCGTACATCGCCGTAGCGCAGGGAACGGACCAGGGCCGGCAGGGCCTGGGCGAGTTGGCCGACGTCCGTGTCCAGCGCCGCCCGGTCGGCGAGTGCCCGCATCACCACCGGCAGCGCGTCCGGCAGAGCGGCGAGCAGGCAGTGCTCGGCGAGCGCGGTGACGTCGGCGAGGGCTCTCGCCTGCACCGCGTCGGCCTCGGCCCTGGCCGTCGCCGCGCCCTCGACGGTCGTCCCCCACACCCCGGCCTCGGCGACCCGCACCGACAGCTCCGGCTCCCAGCGCAGCCGCCAGGTCTCCCGGAACGTGCCCGTGCTCCCCCGCGACTGCGCCTGCTCACCCCACCCGATGCCGAGCAGCCGCAGCCGGTGCAGCAGCCGGCTGCGCCCGGCGTCGGTCTCCTTGCGCAGGTCCAGCTCCAACTCCCGCTCCAGCGCCTCCGGCTTGAGCCTGAGCCGGCGCTGTTCCCGGGTCAGGTCCCGCTGCAGTGGCACCGCGGGCGCCGTCTCCGGCACCTCCCCGAGCACGTCCCCGACCACCAGCCGGTCGTGCACCAGCGCCAGCGGAACGTCCGAGCCCTCGCAGAGCACCGCCCGCACCGCGTCGGTGGTCTCGCCCAGGCCGGGCAGCGGGCGGCCACGCATCACCGCGAGGGTCTCGGCCAGCCGTACCGCCTCGATGACATGGGCCGAGGAGACGATCCGGTCCTCCTCGCGCAGCAGTCCGGCGACCTGGGTGAGCCACCGCTCGACCGGCCGGTCCGGGGCCCGGAACAGATGCCCGTACCAGCCCGGTGAGTCGATGCCCGCGCCGTATCCGCTCGACCGCGCCAGCCGGCGGTTGGTCCACGGCACCCAGGTCAGGTCCGTCTTGACCTTGGGCAGTCCCTTCAGCAGCTCCTTGTCGGCCGCCACGGTGCTCCGCGCGCGCAGCGCCGGCACATGCCACGCCCCGCACACCACCGCCACGTCCTCGCCGAACTCTCGTTGAGCGGACCGTAGTTGTAGCCGCATGTACGCCTCGCGCACCGGGTCCCGGCCGCGCCCCCCGACCCCGTACGTCTCCCGCAGTACCTCCATCGCCTCCGCCACCGCGGTGAACGGCGCGAGCACGTCCCGCTCCCGCTCCCCGGTCCCGCCCCGGTGCTCGACGACGTCCTCCCACCAGCGCTCGGGGTCGTCGTAACCAGCGGCCTCGGCGAGTGCGGCGAGCGGGTCGACCCGCATCCATTCATCGGCGTCGGACTCACCGCCTCCGGCCCCGGGTTCGCCGGCCTCGGCGTCGGGTGCACGACGCTCGGTCCCGGGTTCGCCGGCCTCGGCGTCGAGTGCACCGTCCCCGGTCCCGGGTTCGCCGGCCTCGGCGTCGGGTGCACGGCTCCCGGCGTCGCCAGGCGTCGCCGCTTCCGCACCCGCCCTCCCCCACGCCAGCGTGTGCGTGGCCGGCAGGTCGATGAAGCGGGCGGGGACCCCGTGGTCCAGGGCCCAGCGGATGGCCACCCACTCGGGGCTGAAGTCGGCCAGCGGCCAGAAGGCCGAGCGGCCGGGCTCGTCCACGGCGTGGGCGAGGAGGGCGACCGGGGGCCGCATCTGCGGGTCGGCGGCCAGCGTGATCAGCGCGTCGGCCTCGGGCGGCCCCTCGATCAGCACGGCCTTCGGGCGGGTGGCTTCCAGGGCGGCCCGCACCGCCCGTGCGGAGCCGGGCCCATGGTGCCGTACCCCGAGAAGCAGCGGCCCGGTCCGCTGCCGCGCGGAGTCGCTCATGCGCTCACCTCCCGGCAGGCGCGGTAGAAGTCCTTCCAGCCGTCCCGCTCGCGGACGACCGTCTCCAGGTACTCCTGCCAGATGACCCGGTCGGCGGCCGGGTCGCGAACGACCGCGCCGAGGATGCCGGCCGCCACATCGCCGGCCCGCAGCACGCCGTCGCCGAAGTGGGCGGCCAGGGCGAGGCCGCTGGTGACGACGGAGATCGCCTCGGCCGTGGAGAGCGTGCCGCTCGGCGACTTCAGCTTGGTGCGGCCGTCGGTGGTGATGCCGTCGCGCAGCTCCCGGAAGACGGTGACGACCCGGCGGATCTCCTCGATGCCGTCGGGCACGGCGGGCAGGTCGAGGGAGCGGCCGATCTGGTCGACGCGGCGCGCGACGATGTCGACCTCGGCGTCCGGGCTCTCCGGCAGCGGCAGGACGACGGTGTTGAAGCGGCGGCGCAGGGCGCTGGAGAGGTCGTTGACGCCCCGGTCGCGGTCGTTGGCGGTGGCGATCAGGTTGAAGCCGCGGACCGCCTGCACCTCCTGCCCCAGCTCCGGGATCGGCAGGGTCTTCTCGGACAGGATCGTGATCAGGGTGTCCTGTACGTCGGCCGGGATCCGGGTCAGCTCCTCGACTCTCACCGTCATCCCCTCCGCCATGGCCCGCATGACCGGGCTCGGCACCAGTGCGTGCCGGCTCGGGCCGTTGGCCAGCAGCTGGGCGTAGTTCCAGCCGTAGCGGATCGCCTCCTCCGGGGTGCCGGCCGTGCCCTGCACCAGCAGGGTCGAGTCACCGCTGACGGCGGCGGCCAGGTGCTCGGAGACCCAGGTCTTGGCGGTGCCGGGCACGCCGAGCAGGAGCAGGGCACGGTCGGTGGCGAGGGTGGTGACGGCGACCTCGACAATGCGGCGCGGGCCGACGTACTTCGGTGTGATCACCGTGCCGTCCGGCAGGGTGCCGCCCAGGAGATAGGTGGCCACCGCCCACGGCGACATCTTCCAGCGGGCCGGGCGCGGCCGGTCGTCCTGCGCGGCCAGCGCGGCGAGTTCGGCGGCGAAGGCGTGCTCGGCGTGCGGTCGCAGGGCACCCTCGGTGGTCGTCGGGTCGGTCGGTTCCACGGACACAGTCATGGCTGAGGCCCCCTCCAGCTCGGCCGGTTCGGATCTGGTGTCCACCGTGCACCACGCCACTGACAATCGCTCTGACCTGCACAAACATGCTCGCAGGGTCGATTGTCAGTGGGGGGACCTACCTTCGATGGCATGACTCAGCAGGGGGTGCGCTGGAGTGCGGACCAGGTGCTGGCACTGGCTCCTGACGCCGCGTCACGCAAGGCGGGAAGCAAACTCGGAGCGGCGGGGCCGTGGTCCGAGGCGGGGAGTTGCGAGGAGGGGACCGTATGGGGACTGTGCAAGGGCAGCGGCAGCAAGCCGTACCAGACGATCGTGGACATCGCGGACCCGGCCGGGCTCGCGTACAAGTGCAGTTGCCCCAGCCGGAAGTTCCCCTGCAAGCACGCCCTCGGGCTGCTCCTGCTGTGGGCGGGCGAGGACGACACGGTACCGACGGTGGCGGAGCCGCCGGACTGGGCCGAGCAGTGGATCGCGGTCCGGCGCAAGCGCGCGGAGGACAAACGGACGGCGGGCGGCGGGAGTTCCCCGGCCGCCGCTGATCCCGAGGCGGCCCGGCGGCGGGCGGAGCGGCGGGCCGAGCGGGTCACGGCGGGCGCCACGGAGCTGGAGCAGCGCCTGACCGACCTGCTGCGCGGCGGCCTGGCCACGGCCGAGCAGGCGGGGTACGGGCTGTGGGAGGAGACGGCGGCCCGCATGGTCGACGCCCAGGCGCCAGGGCTGGCCGCGCGGGTGCGGGAGTTGGGGGCGATACCGGGCTCCGGGCCCGGCTGGCCGGTGCGGCTGCTGGAGGAATGCGCCCTGCTGCACCTCCTCGACCAGGGCTGGCTGCGCCGCGACCGGCTCCCGGAGAGCCTCGCCGCCACGGTCCGCTCCCGTGTCGGCCTGCCCGCCACGGCGGACGGTCCGCCGGTGCGCGACCACTGGCTGGTCCTCGCCCAGTACGACACGGCGGACGCGAAGCTGACGACCCGCCGGATCTGGCTGCACGGCGCCGACTCGGGCCGTACCGCGCTGCTCCTCTACTACGGCGCGGCCGGCCGCGCCCCGGAGCTGGCGCTGCCGGTCGGTCTCGCCCTGGAGGCGGAGCTGTCCGCCTATCCCGGCGCGGGCGAGCACCGGGCGGCCCTGGGCGAGCGGTTCGCCGCGCCCGCGCCCCTCCCGCTGCGGCCGCCCGGCATGACGACGGCCCAGGCGGCGGCCCGGTACGGGGAGGCACTGCGGGAGGACCCGTGGCTGGAGTCGGTGCCGGTGACACTGGGCCGGGTGGTGCCCGTCCAGGACGGCGGCTCCTGGCAACTGGCAGATGCGGAAGAAGAACTGGCACTCCCCCTCTCCCTCGCCGCCCGCTCCCGACCCGGTCTGTGGCGGCTGGTCGCGCTCTCCGGCGGGGCTCCGGTCACGGTCTTCGGCGAGTGCGGCCACCGCGGCTTCACACCACTGACGGCCTGGCCGGAGCACACGGACGAGGCGGTACCGCTGTGCTGACCCGGCCGACTGACGAAACCCGTCCGACTCTCAGATCCGGGCCGGCTCAAGGCGCCCGATCGACTCGCACAACCCTGCCGACTCGTGGAAGGGAAACCCCGTGACCGCTTGGGAGGACCTCGTCACCATGGCCCTGCTGGGCACGGACCGGCGTCCGCCCGCGACCGGCGGGCCCGGGCGGGAGGCTCCGGTGGCCCTGCTGGACGAGGCGGCCGTGGCGACCGTACGGCGACGGGCCGGACTGCGGCCCGCGCAGGCCGCGCACCGCCCCGAACCGGCGCCCGAGGACGCGCGCCCCGCGCTGCCGGCCGCGGCGGCGCGCAGGCTGGCGATGCTGCTCTCCGACCGTCCCGGCACCGGGACCGGCGGCCGCCGGGGCACCTCGCCCGACCTCATGGAGCTGCTGCCCCAGTGGCTCGCGGCGGCCAACACGCGCGGGTTCGCCGCGCCCCCGCAGACGCTGCCCGCGCTGCTGGACGCGGCCCGCGGCCGTACCGACCTGCGGCCTGCCGCGCTGGCCTTCGCCGGGCCGCGCGCCCTGTGGCTGGCCCGGCTCAACCAGGACTGGCGGTTCGCCCTGCGCGCGGCCCCGGGCGGCGGCGCGAGCCTGCCCGGCCCCGAGGACACCGATGCGATACGGCGGTTGTGGCAGGAGGGGTTGTTCGCCGAGCGGGTCGCGTTGCTGGCGGCACTGCGGGCCCGTACGCCCGACGCGGCGCGCGAGTTGCTGGCCGGGACCTGGGCGACGGAGCGGGCGGAGGACCGGCTGATGTTCCTCGACTCGCTGCGCACCGGACTGGCCGCCGGGGACGAGCCGTTCCTGGAACTGACGCTTTCCGACCGGAGCCGTAACGTGCGAACGACGGCGGCGGAGCTGCTGTCCGCCCTGCCGGGCTCGGCGCTGGCGGGGCGGATGGCGGTGCGGGCCGGGGCGTGTGTGGCCGTCGACCACTCGGGGGACGGCCCGGCGATCGCCGTGGAGGCGCCGCCGGAGTGCGACCCGGGCATGGAGCGGGACGGGGTGGTGGCCAAACCACCGAGCGGACGCGGCGAACGGTCCTGGTGGCTGGGCCAGTTGGTGGAGGCTGCCCCGCTCGCCACCTGGTCGGCGCGGCTCGGCGGCCGTACGCCCGGGGAGATCGTGGCGCTGCCGGTCGCGGACGGCTGGCAGGGCGAGTTGCACGCGGCCTGGTGCCGGGCCGCCGTACGGCAGGGGGACGCCGAGTGGGCGAGAGCGCTGCTCGGGGTTCCGGCGGCGCCGGAGGCGGGCGGTCCGGGCGCGGTGTCCCTGGCCGAGCGGGCCAGGCTGCTGGGCACGCTGGACGGTGCGGAGCGGGCCGGGTGGGTGGCCGGGTTCATCGCGGCGCACGGCCTGTCGGAGGCGTTCCAGCTGCTCGGTGTCTGCGCCGTACCGTGGTCGGCGCCGCTTGGCCGAGCCGTGGTGGATGCTCTCAACATCGCGCGGGACGCCGGGAGTTACCCCTGGAGCTTCAGCGGGGTGATGGGCCTGGCCGAACGCTGTCTGGATCCCGCGGAAGCGGGCCGGCTGGACGCGTTGCTGGCGGTTCCGGACGAGGGGGAGGACGCGTCACCGGGTGCCGGCGGGTACTGGGCGGAGGCGTTCCAACGGCTCGCGACGACCTTGAGGCTGCGGGCGGTGATGCTGGAGGAACTGGGGCCGGTCGGCGACTGAGCGTCCGGTGCCGCGACGGCTCTTGGGGGCTGTGCCGCCGAGCCCTGGGCGGCGCGAACCGCCTCACGCCCGGACGCGTCCCGGCCGTCCCGGCCCGGTCGCCAGGGTCAGGACGGATCGGATCGGACGGATCGGATCGGATGTAGTCCGGCCGGGCCGGGCCGGGCCGGGCCGCCGTGACGTGATGCGACGTGACCGCGGGTTACGCCTCCGTGGGCTGCCGGACGTTCTCCCGTACCCACTCCACGATCGACGTCGTCGTCGCCCCCGGCGTGAAGATCGCGGCGACGCCCTTGTCCTTGAGGGGGGCGATGTCGTCCTCGGGGATGATGCCGCCGCCGAAGACGAGGATGTCCTCGGCGTCACGCTGCTTGAGGAGGTCGATGACCGCGGCGAACAGGGTGTTGTGGGCGCCGGAGAGAATGGAGAGGCCGATCGCGTCGGCGTCCTCCTGGATGGCCGTGTCGACGATTTGTTCCGGCGTCTGGTGGAGTCCGGTGTAGATGACCTCCATGCCCGCGTCGCGCAACGCCCGCGCGATGACCTTGGCCCCGCGGTCGTGGCCGTCGAGCCCCGGTTTGGCCACCACCACGCGAATCGGACCGGCTGCCACACCCATCACTGCCTCCATGACCACGAAACGAACACGCCGACATGCGTGCGTACCGAGAAGTACCGCACATTTGGCGCGTTCCGCCACCCGTCTCCAGTGAACGAACGTTATCTCCAGCATCCCGCAACCGGCAGTTTCGCGGAGGTTACCGAGGGGGAAATCACACACAGTGGGACACGTCAGGGAGCCGCAGCGTGGTCCGCGGGGGCAACACGGGCACGCGACGCGGCACGTCGTCGTGCCCTCGCCACCTCCGCTCGGCCTCCCATGAGGGCACACGGGGGACAGAGCCGTCCTCCGCGCGCCGACAGGAGGTCGGCCGATGAAGGTCACCGCGGCACTCGAGCCCTTTCTCCCGCTCTGCCGTCGCTTTCTGCCCGGCAGACTCGCCGGCCTGTCGCTGGCCCTCCTGAAGTCGACCGCACTGGAAGCCGCGATCCTGGCCGGGCACCTGCTGCTCTATCCGACCGGCCTCACCCCGGAGCGCCGCTCCCCCGCACAACAGCCCGCACCGCAGGACGGCACCGCCCTGCTGCCGGTCCGGACGACCCCGCCGGTCGTGCTGCTGCACGGGTTCATCGACAACCGCTCGGTCTTCGTCCTGCTGCGCCGCGCCCTCGCCCAGCACGGCGGCCAGCGCGTCGAGTCGCTCAACTACTCGCCGCTGACCTGCGACATCCGCACCGCCGCCGGCCTGCTGGGCCGGCACATAGAGGAGATCTGCCAGCGCACCGGCAGCCGCCGGGTCGACATCGTCGGACACAGCCTCGGCGGCCTGATCGCCCGCTACTACGTCCAGCGGCTCGGCGGTGACTACCGCGTCCGCACCCTGGTGACGCTCGGCACCCCGCACTCCGGCACCCGGGTCGCGCCGCTCGCGGACGCGCACCCGATCGTTCGGCAGATGCGCCCCGGCTCGGAGGTCATCGAGGAGCTGACCCGGCCCGCGCCCGGCTGCCGTACCCGGTTCGTCAGCTTCTGGAGCGACCTCGACTCAGTGATGGAGCCGGTCGAGACCGCCCGGATCGACCACCCGGACCTCATGGCGACCAATGTGCAGGTGACCGGGATCGGCCACCTCGCCCTGCCCGTCCACCCGGCGGTCGCGACCGGCATACGGCAGGCCCTCGACGAGGCGCACTCGGAGGAGCGGGTCGCGGACGGCCTGACGGTGGCCTGACGGTGACCCGAGGACGAACCGGGTGAGTCGGGTATTCGGGGTGGTTCGGTCGGGCAACGACCGCCCGGCTCCGCCGACTTAGCCCCCCGTATTCTCGAACACTCCTCGAACACAAGGCCAAACCCGCGCCCGCCGTCCCCCGAAACACGGCCGAATGCCCGTTTCCCGAAACCACGAAACCTGCTGAAGATTGTCGCGCCCGTATACCGCCGGGTACAGTCGCCGCACTGCTCTGGCAGCCCCTGTTGTCGAGGCGAAAGAGAAGTTGGTGAACGACCGTCACCCGTCGGGGACCATGACCACCCCGGCCCCGGCTTCCGACGCCGACCAGGCGCACTACGCGCCGTACGGCACCCAGGAAGCCCAGTACGGCGACTTCACCACGTACGGCGACCACGCCGCTACCGGCACCTCGTTCCACAGCGACCCGCTCTTCGGCCATCTCCCCGGCGAGGCCCAGGCCACCGGCGCGTACGACGCCACGCAGTGGCAGACGACCGGCGACCACACGCTGAACTACGACCCCTACGCGGCCCAGCACCACGCCGCCTACGACTCCGGCGCGTACGACAGCACCAGCTGGACCATCCCAGCGCAGGCCACGCAGGCGACACAGGGCACGGTCGGCGACGGCAGCGGCCACTGGGACGCGAGCGCCTGGCTCCAGCCCGACCAGTCGCACCCGGCCGGCGCCACCCAGCAGTGGGAGTGGGGCACCCAGGTCTTCGACACCGGCACGTACGACGCCACGCAGTGGAACTCCGACGGCACCCCGGCGCAGCCCGCGGAGCCGGAACACGAGCACGAACCCTGGTCCGCCGAGCCCTTCGAGCAGTCGGCGACCCAGATGTTCGAGCAGGTTCCCGCCGAGCAGGTTCCCTACGACGAGTACGAGGAGTACACAGAGGACTCCACGGACGCCGGGGAGTTGGCCGCGACCGGTGAGCTACCTGCAGTAACGCCACTGCTGGAGGACCAGGAAGAGGTCACCCCGGCCGCTGCGACCGCGACACGCGCCGGCGGCCGCGCGGGGGCGCGCTCCCGCCGTCGTACGCCCCCCAAGCGCTCCGCGCTGCTGACCGTCGCCGTGCCCTCGGCCTGTGTGATGGGGGTCGCCGGAATCGCGGCCGCCTCCGTCGGCACCCTGACCGGCGGCGAGGGCCAGGACACCACCGCCTCGGCCGCGCAGTCGGTGAAACCGTCCGCCGCCAACAGCAAGCTGGACGCCCAGCTGAGGACGCTCTCGGCGGGCGCCGACGACTTCGCCGACCGGGCCAGCCGGACCCAGGAGCGCATCGACCTCAAGACCCAGCAGGAGGCCGAGAAGAAGAAGGCGGCGGCGGAGGCGGCCCGCAAGGAGCGGCTGCGCCCCAAGTACGTCCTCCCGGTCACGCAGCGGGGGCTCAGCGCCTACTTCGGCCAGGCCGGCGTGAACTGGATGTCCGTCCACACCGGCATCGACTTCCCCGTCTCCTACGGCACGACGGTGATGGCCGCGACCGACGGCGTCGTCTCCACCAAGTGGAACAGCGCCTACGGCAACATGATGATCGTGACGGCGAAGGACGGCACGGAGACCTGGTACTGCCACCTCTCGTCGTACCGCGTCGCCTCGGGTACGACCGTGAAGGCCGGGGATCCGATCGCGTACTCCGGGAACTCCGGGAACTCGACCGGCCCGCATCTGCACTTCGAGGTCAGGCCGGCGGGGGGTTCCGCCATAGACCCGCTGCCGTGGCTGCGGAGCCACGGACTCGACCCGACCTGATCCTGGCCCTGCGCCTGGTCAGCAAGCCCTGATCGGTGAGTCCTGATCAGTGAGCCCCGCTCGTGGCAGCGGGGCTCAGCCTTCCGTCTTCACAGCGCCGGCGCGGTCACAGCTTCTCCACCGGCGCGTACCGCAGCAGCAGTCGCTTCGGCTTGGTGTCGCCGAAGTCGACCGTCGCCTCCGCGTTGCCGCCCGTGCCCTTCACCCCGACGACCGTGCCGAGGCCGAACTGGTCGTGGGTGACCCGGTCACCGACGGCCAGCGAGACCACCGGCTTCTCCGAGGTCCGCCGGGTGGCGAAGCCGGACGCGCCGGACGCCGAGGAGCGCGAACGGGTCGAGGAGAGCGAGGCCGCCACGCCCGACGCGGGCCCGGAGGACACCGGCGCCATCGCCCCGGTCCGCTTCCACTCCAGATACCCGGCCGGGATCTCCTCCAGGAAGCGCGAGGGCGGGTTGTACGACGGCTGCCCCCAGGCGCTGCGCATCGCCGACCGCGTGAGATACAGCCGCTCCCGCGCGCGCGTGATGCCGACGTACGCGAGACGCCGCTCCTCCTCCAGCTCCTTGGTCTGGCCGAGGGCGCGCATGTGCGGGAAGACGCCGTCCTCCATGCCGGTCAGGAAGACCACCGGGAACTCGAGGCCCTTGGCGGTGTGCAGGGTCATCAGGGTGATGACGCCGGAGCCGTCCTCGTCCTCGTCGGGGATCTGGTCGGAGTCGGCGACCAGGGCCACCCGCTCCAGGAAGGCGGACAGCCCGGCCGGCGCCTCGCCCTCCCCGGACTCCTGCTCGAACTCCAGTGCCACGGAGGCGAGTTCCTGGAGGTTCTCGATCCGGGTCTCGTCCTGCGGGTCGGTGGAGGCCTGCAACTCGGCGAGATAGCCGGTGCGTTCCAGGATCGCCTCCAGGACGGTGGCCGGTCCGGCGCCGGACTCCACGACCGTACGGAGGTCCTCCATCAGCGTGTTGAACCGCTTGACGGCGTTGGTCGACCGCGCGGCCATGCCGTACGCCTCGTCCACGCGCTTGAGCGCCTGGGGGAAGCTGATCTTCTCGCGCTGGGCGAGGGCGTCGATCATCGCCTCCGCGCGGTCGCCGATACCGCGCTTGGGGACGTTGAGGATCCGGCGCAGCGGGACGGAGTCCTCCGGGTTGGCCAGCACGCGCAGATACGCCAGGACGTCCCGGACCTCCTTGCGCTCGTAGAAGCGGACACCGCCGACGACCTTGTAGGGCAGGCCGACGCGGATGAAGATCTCCTCGAAGACACGGGACTGCGCGTTCGTGCGGTAGAAGACGGCGACATCGCCGGCCTTCGCCTCCCCCGCGTCCGTCAGACGGTCTATCTCGTCGGCGACGAACTGTGCCTCGTCGTGCTCGGTGTCGGCGACATAGCCGGTGATCTGCGCGCCCGCGCCCGCATTGGTCCACAGGTTCTTCGGGCGGCGGGACTCGTTGCGCTCGATGACCGCGTTGGCGGCGGAGAGGATCGTCTGCGTGGAGCGGTAGTTCTGCTCCAGGAGGATCGTCGTCGCGTTCGGGTAGTCCTCCTCGAATTGGAGGATGTTGCGGATCGTCGCCCCCCGGAAGGCGTAGATCGACTGGTCGGCGTCGCCCACCACGCACAGTTCGGCGGGCGGGAGGTCCTGCTCGCCCGGCGGTACGTCCTCCGCGTGCGCGCCGGTGCCGACCAGCTCGCGCACGAGCGCGTACTGGGCGTGGTTGGTGTCCTGGTACTCGTCCACCAGGACGTGCCGGAAGCGGCGGCGGTAGTGCTCGGCGACGTCCGGGAAGGCGCGCAGCAGGTTGACCGTCGTCATGATCAGGTCGTCGAAGTCGAGGGCGTTCGCCTCGCGCAGCCGCGACTGGTACATGGCGTAGGCCTGGGCGAGGGTCTTCTCGAAGCCGTCGCTCGCCCGGGCGGCGAAGTCCTCCTCGTCGACCAGCTCGTTCTTGAGGTTGCTGACCTGGGCACTGAAGGACTTCGGCGGGAAGCGCTTGGGGTCGAGGTCCAGGTCCCGGCAGACCAGCGCCATCAGGCGCTTGGAGTCAGCCGCGTCGTAGATCGAGAAGGAGGAGGTGAAGCCGAGCTTCTTGCTCTCCCTGCGCAGGATCCGCACGCACGCGCTGTGGAAGGTCATCACCCACATCGCGTTCGCGCGCGGGCCGACGAGGTGCTCGACGCGCTCCTTCATCTCGCCCGCGGCCTTGTTGGTGAAGGTGATCGCGAGGATCTGCCCCGGGTGCACCTGGCGCGCGCCGAGCAGGTGGGCGATGCGGTGGGTGAGCACGCGCGTCTTGCCGGAACCGGCGCCGGCCACGATCAGCAGCGGGGAGCCTGCGTGCACGACCGCCGCGCGCTGGTTCTCGTTCAGCCCCTCCAGGAGGGCGGCCGGGTCCAGGGCCGGGCGGGCGGCGCCGTCGCGGTAGTAGGCGTCCCGGTCCGGGGGCGCGTCGAACTGCCCGCCGAACAGATCGTCCGGAACCGGTTCCGGTACGTGCTCGTCCTCGGGCGGCGGCGGGGGTTCCTCCTCGTGGCCGCGCGGGGACTGGAGGCTCGCCAGGAAGCTGTCGTCAAAGAGGCTGCTCATCGCTCTCCGAGTCTAGGGCGCCCCACCGACAACCGGTCCCCACCCCGGAAACTCACCCCGGTCACCCGCCAGAATCGGCCCCTCACGGTCAGCGATCACACGCCGTGAGCACGGGCCGGCCCGTCAGCGGAGAGCACGGACCACCCGCCCGCACCGGACAAGTCACCGCATACCCTCCCCGATCAACCGATCCGGCCGATCCGCAACACCAAGGTCACGAAAATGTATCGGGCATATCGCACATCAAACTTCACACGGAGCACACGAGTTGGCTAGCGTGCCGAGCAGGCCGTACGACCCCCACCGGCGAACGTCGCCGGGCCGCACGGCCTCCGCCGAGTCCAGGGTGCCGCCGCGTACCCGGAGCCGGGGACCCACACCGAACCTTGGGGTGAATCGGTCCCGACTTCCCACCGGGGAACGGACCGTAGGGCAACCCTTCCGAACCACCCGCCCGAACCCGACAGCTAACTCGGTAGGCGGAGCATGGAAGGAGTCGCCCCCGTTGGCGTCGCACCGCAAGTCGCGTCCGTCCGCAACGCGCGTAGCAGGCATACGCACCCCCGCCCTGGCCACCGCCGCCCTCACCTCCGTGGCGCTGCTCTCCCAGACGGCCAACGCCGCGCCCTCCGAGGACGGCAAGCCCAGCCTGGAGGAGGTCGAGAAGAAGGTCGACGCCCTCTACCGGCAGGCCGAGTCGGCGACCGAGAAGTACAACGCGGCCAAGGAGAAGACCGGAAAGCAGCGCAAGCAGGCCGACACCCTGCTCGACGACGTCGCCGAGCGCACGGACCGGCTCAACAAGGCGCGTGAGGAACTGGGTTCCTTCGCCGCGGCCCAGTACCGCACCGGGACCGGCGCACCCGACACGGCGACGTTCCTGCTCGCGGACAGTCCGCAGGACTACTTCGACCAGACGCAGCTGATGAGCCGGCTGACCTCGCGCCAGAAGGACGCGGTCGACGACTACGCCACACAGCAGTCCGCGACCATGGCGAAGCGGCAGGAGGCCGCCAAGAGCCTGGAGACGCTCACCGAGACCCAGGACGACCTCAAGACCGCCAAGACCACCGTTCAGACGAAGCTGGCCTCCGCGCGGGAGCTGCTGTCGCAGCTGACGGCCCAGGAGAAGGCGCGGCTGGCGGAGATCGAGAAGCAGCAGCAGGCGGCAGCGGCACGCAAGGCGGCGGAGCTCGCGAAACAGCAGGCGGCGGCCGCGAAGGATGCTTCGTCGTCATCGACGTCGACCTCCAGCGGCTCCTCTTCGTCCTCTTCTTCCTCCTCGTCCGACTCCGCCTACGGGACGAAGGCGGCCAAGGCGATCGCCTTCGCCCGTGCGCAGGTCGGTAAGCCGTACGTCTGGGGCGCCACCGGCCCCGGCTCCTACGACTGCTCCGGCCTCTCCCAGGCCGCCTGGAAGGCCGCGGGCGTCTCCCTGCCGCGCACCACGTACGACCAGGTGAACGCCGGCACCACCGTCTCCCTCGCCGACGCCCAGCCCGGCGACCTGGTCTTCTTCTACGACGACGTCAGCCACGTCGGCGTCTACATCGGCAACGGCATGATGATCCACGCCCCGAAGCCCGGCGCGTACGTCCGGGAGGAGTCGATCTACTACGGCGGCGAGTCGATCATCCACAGCGTGGTGCGACCGGCCTGAAAGGCGCCTGCGACCGGCTCAAGAGGCGCGGGCACGCGCACGCGCGCATTTCGTGGGGCTGCATCTGGCGGGGGCTGGTGCTGTACGGGTTCGCCGTGGCCCGTTTCGAGTGGCGGCAGGTGATCGCGGGGGCAGGCGACCACTGGGTCGCGGGCGGCGCGCCCGCGATCTCCGCGCTGGCCGGGGCAAGGCTGCTGGCCGCCGACAGCGCCCGGCTGTACCTGTGGAACGACGACGACCGGGGCGTTCTGCGCACGGTGACGGTGGCGCTGCTCGTCCTGGCCCTGGCCTGGTACGTCGTACTGCTGGCCGCCGAGGTGGCGCGACCCCGGCCGCGTTACGACGTACGCCGCTGGGCGACGGTGTTCACGATGGGGTTGACGGCCGCGGCGATGCTGTCGGTCGCGACCGCCGTCGGCGTCCCGTGGCTGAGATGGCCGGGGCGGGTCCTGGCGTGGGTCGCGGTGGCGGCCTGGCCGGCGGTGACCGCCGGCGCGGTGACGGCCGCCCGCGCCGCCCTCAGGAGGGCTTCCTGAGGGTCACGTCCACAGCACGGCGATGAAGATGTTCACCATGGTCAGCAGGCCCACCAGGCCGAAGGCACCCTTCTCCACCTTCTCGTCGTCCCGCTTCACGTAGACGAGCCCGAGGATCACGATCAGCAGCGCGAGCTTCACGCCGATCTTGACGGTGTTGACGTGGTGGTCGTCGGCCTCGTTGAGGCCGACCAGGATCACGCCGGTCGCGAGCATGGTGAACGCGCCGTGCAGCATCCCGGGGACGAAGCGGGCCGTGCCCTGGCCCATCGCCTTCATCTGGGTGAGGAAACCGCCGAGGAGCGCGGCGATGCCGATGATGTGCAGGCCGACGAAGAGATGGATGAGTACGCCCATGGCCCCGGAGCCTAATCAGGGCCCCCCGGGTCGCCGGTCACCGGCCCCTCCCTCCGCACCCGCCGCCGCCCGTCGCCTGTCGCCGACCGCCGCTGCCCGCCGTCCACCGTCCGCCGCCACGGCATCGCATATATGCACCCCATAGCACCCCGCGCGCCCCGCTCGCCCCGGAACCGCCGCTTCGGTCATCCGGCCCCGTGAAGCCGACGGGTCCGGACCGGAATCCCGGTCACATAGCGTCGGGTAACGATCCGGTCACACCAATTCCGCGCATCGCGTTACCAGGCCGACACAGACCGGTTTAGCGTCCTCCCCCAGGTGACCGACTCCCCACCGCCGCCCGGGCCAGGGGCGGCAGTCGGACACCACCGCCGAGAAAGTCCGGCGGCGGCCCGCTCCCCCTGTGCGGGCCGCCGCCGGACGCGTAATCCGCACCCCTGCGGCCGTATACGCGCTCCCCCTGGCGTGCGTACGGACCACACGGCGGTCGTACGAAAGGACGTGACCAGTCCAGGTGGCAGCGCACCGCAAGCCCCGACAGCGCTCGCTCAGCGGCAGTACGGCCCGCACGGCCGTCACCCTCGCCCTGGCGGGCGCGGCCACCGCGACGGGCTTCGAAGGGACCGGACACGCCGAGCCGCAACTGACACCGGCGCAGGTGAAGGCCAAGGTGGACCAGCTGTACCAGGAGGCCGAGGCGGCCACCGAGAAGTACGACGGAGCGAAGGAGAAGGCCGACGCCGCCCAGCAGCGGCTCAAGGCGTTGCAGGACGAGACCGCCCGCAAGCAGGACAGGCTCAACTCCGCGCGGGACGCGCTCGGTCTGGCCGCGGCCGCGCAGTACCGCGACGGCGGTATCGACCCGGCGTGGCAACTGGCGCTCTCCAGCGATCCCGACCGGTACCTGGACAACGCCGCGTTCGCCGAACGGGCCGGTGCCGCGCAGGCCGGCGCGGTGGCGCGGGTGCGCCGACAGCTGCGGGAGATCGAGCAGTTGCGCGGCGCGGCGCACGTCGAGCTGGCCTCGCTGCGATCCCGGCAGGCCGAGCTGAAGCGGCAGAAGACCACCGTCACCGGCAAGCTGGCCGAGGCCCGGCGGCTGCTGGACCGGCTCTCGCCGCAGCAGCGGGCGGCGGTCACGGCGGACGGCGACTCCGCGCGCGCCTCCCGTTCGGCCTCCGGCGCCCGCGCCACCCTGGCCCCGGGCGGCGTCACGGCCTCCGACTCCCGTGCCGCGGCCGCCGTGGCGTACGCCTACGCCAAGCTCGGCAGCCCCTACGTCTGGGGCGCGACCGGCCCCGACGCCTTCGACTGCTCGGGACTCGCCCAGGCCGCCTACCGCTCCGCCGGCGTCTCCCTCCCCCGTACCACCTACGCCCAGATCAACGCCGGCCGCCGCGTCTCCCGCTCCGAACTCCAGCCGGGCGACCTGGTGTTCTTCTACTCGGGCATCAGCCACGTCGGCATCTACATCGGCAACGGCCAGATGATCCACGCCCCCAATCCGTCGGCCCCGGTACGGATCGCCCCGATCGACGAGATGCCGTTCGCCGGGGCGACACGGGTGGTGTGAACCCCGTCGGCCACCGTACGGATCCGGGGCCTCCCGGAGCCGCCTCAGACCAGGCGGCGCGCGGTCGCCCAGCGGGTCAGCTCATGGCGGTTCGACAGTTGCAGCTTCCGCAGCACCGCCGACACATGGGACTCGACCGTCTTGACGGAGATGAACAGCTGCTTGGCGATCTCCTTGTAGGCGTAGCCGCGCGCGATCAGGCGCAGGACCTCGCGCTCGCGCTGGGTGAGGCGGTCGAGGTCCTCGTCGACCGGCGGGGCGTCGGTGGAGGCGAAGGCGTCCAGGACGAACCCGGCGAGCCGCGGGGAGAAGACGGCGTCGCCCTCCTGCACCCGGAAGATCGAGTCGACCAGGTCGGTGCCGGTGATCGTCTTGGTGACATAGCCGCGGGCGCCGCCGCGGATCACCCCGATCACGTCCTCGGCCGCGTCCGACACGGACAGCGCGAGGAAGCGCACCGGCCGTTCGGCGTCCGCCGTCAACGGGGCGCACCGGCGCAGCACTTCGACCCCGCCGCCGCCCGGCAGATGCACATCGAGGAGCACCACCTCGGGCCGGGTCGCGGTGATCACCGTGACCGCCTGGTCGACGTCGGCGGCCTCGCCGACCACCTCGACGCCGGTCTGCTCGGTCTGGCCGATCTCGGCCTGCACACCGGTACGGAACATCCGGTGGTCGTCGACGAGGACCACGCGCACCCGACGCCCGGCCTTCTCCGTGCCTTCCGCCGGGCCGTTCGCCTCGGTCGCGTCGCTCATGACGTGTTCTCCGCCCTCTCCATCTCCAACTCGACCTCCGTGCCGCCGCCCGGCACGGACCGCAGCCGCGCCGTACCGCCGTGGCGTTCCATGCGGCCGACGATCGATTCTCTGACACCCATGCGGTCGGCGGGTATCGAGTCGAGGTCGAAGCCGGGACCGCGGTCGCGGACGGACACGAAGACCGTCCTGCCCTCGGCTTCGGCGTAGACCTGGACGGCGCCGCCCTCGCCACCGTACTTGGCGGCGTTGACCATCGCCTCGCGCGCGGCCTGCATCTGCGCGCCCGTCCGCTCGTCGAGTGGGCAGTCGCCGACCACCACGACCTCGATGGGGACGCCGTGCTTGTCCTCGACCTCCGCGGCATTGCGCCGGACCGCTTCGGCGAGGGTGGTGGGCTCGTCGGCCTCGTCCTTGCCGGTGCCCTCGGGCTTGTAGAGCCAGGTGCGCAGGTCGCGCTCCTGGGCGCGGGCGAGGCGGCGCACCTCGTTCGCGTTCTCCGCGTTGCGCTGGATCAGGGTCAGGGTGTGCAGCACGGAGTCGTGGACATGAGCGGCGACCTCGGCGCGCTCCTGGGCGCGGATACGCATCAGCCGCTCCTCGGAGAGGTCCTGGGTCATCCGCACCAGATACGGCCCGGCGAGCAGCGTGATGCCGACGAGCACGGCGAGCGAGGCCTGGAGCACCGCCCCGATGTGCGCGGCGGAGCCCTGCATGACGAAGACGCCCGAGACGCCCGCCGTGACGAGCAGGACGCCGACGCCCGCGCGCAGCAGCGAGAGCGTACGGCGCCGGCTGCCGACCTCGACCCAGCGGGCCCGGCGGGCGTTGTCCGCCTGGCGCCAGACGAGCGCCACACCGGCGGCGACCAGGACCGCGGGCAGGAGATAGGCCTTGGCGCCGCTGGTGAGGTTGACACTGCCCACGAACACCATGGACACGACGACCATGAGGAGCAGCGCGACGATCTGGCCTCTGTCGGGTCTGCGGGCGACGAGTCTGCGGCGGCCGTCCGCCGAGGTCTCGGTGGTGACCAGGGAGGGCGGTTTCTGGCCGCCGACGCCGCCTAGACCGAGGGGCACGAAGAACCAGAACGCGGCATACAGCAGCGCGCCGAGGCCGTTGGCCATGAACAGGCCGACGAAGACGAGCCGCACCCACACGACGGGCAGGCCGAGATGCCCGGCGAGGCCCCGCGCCACCCCACCGAGCCAACGGCCGTCGCTGCTGCGGTAGAGCTTGCGCGGCGGCCGCGGGTCGTCGAGGGGCACTGCTGCGGCTTCCGGCATGCCATCGATGTTCACACGCCACAAGTCCCCGGGCATCAGGGTCGGCCCCCGATACTCCCCTGATCTTCGGATTTCCCCGCGCCGGGTGCCCGGACTTCGGGTGGCGAGCGGCCGGGTCCGTCGCAGGGCGCGGCATCGAACGCCTCCCGGCCCGGCCTCGGGGCCGATTTCAGGGTTCGGCCAGGGTCATCCCGACTGCCGTCGCGGCGGCTCGCCCGTCACCATTGACTCATGACTGATCACGAGCACGCCGCGACGGGTCCGGGACCCGGCCCCGGCCCGCGGCCCGCCCCGGGCCCCGGGCCGTCGGATGCCGCGCCCGCCGCGGCGGAGGCGGCCGGGACGGGGGCGCCCGAGACGGAGGCCGACACCACCGGCACCGGCACCGGCACGGAGGCGCTCCCCCGGTTCCGGCGCGACCGCCGGCACAAGATGATCGCGGGCGTGTGCGCGGGGCTCGGCCGTCACACCGACCTGGACCCGGTGATCTTCCGCATCACCCTGGCCGTGCTGGCCGCGACCGGTGGCATCGGTCTCCTCTTCTACGGCTTCGCCTGGCTCTTCGTGCCGTACGAGGACGACGAGGAGAACGAGGTCCGCAAGCTGCTGACCGGCCGGGTCGACGGGCAGGCCCTGGCGGCCGTGCTGTTCGCCCTGGTCGGCTGCGGAGTCCTGCTGACGATGATCAGGAACGGCGGGGTGCTGGCGTTCGCCGTCGTCCTCTCCGTTCTGCTGGCGGGCGCCGGGTACTGGTCGCGGCGGCGAGGCGCCCCGGACCCCGATCCACTGGCCGCTCAGACGGTCGCCGACGCCCCTCCCGAGGCCCAGGCACCGCCGATCTCGATCACCTACCCGTCCTGGTGGCGCGACCCGATCGTCAAGGACGGCACGCACGTCGGCGGCACCGGCTATCTGTGGGGCCCCGCCGACGCCCGCGACCGGGACGTCCCGGGACTGGACTTCCGGCTGAGCACCCCGTGGGTCCACGGCCAGGACACACGCGCCCGGCAGAGCACACCCCCGAAGCCGCGCGGACCACGCTGGATCGGCGGCTGGATCTTTCTGTTCGCCCTGCTGGCGGGCGGCCTGGGCACGGGCCTGACGTGGGACACACACCCGCTGGGCACCAGCCTCCAGGCCGGTCTGGCCGGTGCGCTGATCGTGTTCGGCCTGGGCACGGCGGTCAGCTCGTTCCTGGGACGCACGGGGGCCGGCTCGCTGTTCCTGGCGCTCGTCACGGCGGCTCTGCTGGCGGCTTCGACGGCCCTGCCGTCCGACATCAGCACCCACTGGACGCGCGAGTCCTGGACCCCGGCGACGGCGGCCCAGGTGGCGACGGAGTACGACCTGGGGACCGGGGTGGCCACCCTGGACCTGAGGCACATACGCATCGCCGAGGGGCAGACGGTGTCGACGGCCGCCGAGGTGGGGGCGGGACAGCTGAAGATCGTCGTGCCGGCGGACGTGACCGTGCGGATGAGCATCGACGTGGGGGTGGGCGACATCCAGTTGCCCGGTGACGACAAGAAGGACGTGGACGTGGAACCGGGCAAGCACAAGGACGTGACGCTGCGGCCGACGGGCGGCGCGAAGAACACGGGCACGCTCGACCTGGATCTCCAGGTCGGCGCGGGACAGGTGGAGGTGAGCCGTGCTGCGGCATGAGTTCCAGCCCGGACGGCTGATCGTGGGCGTCTTCCTGACGGCGACAGGAGTCGCCTACGCCGGTGACGCGGCGGGCCTGTGGACGACCGAGTGGTTCGCGGTCATCCCCCTGATGGTGGTCGGCCTCTTCCTGGCAGGCGTGACCGCGGTCCTGACCCGGGCGATACGCAGGCACCGCCGCGCACCGGAGAGCTGACGTAGAGCCGAGGAGCTAGCGCAGGCCGCCGGACCGTTGTCGGCGCCGGGCACGCAGCATCGCGTCCAAGGAGAGGTAGGGGGCGCCGGCCAGGACCAGGGGCAGCCAGGCCATCAGGTAGGCGAGGTCGTTGCCGTAGTAGTACGGGGAGTTGGCCCAGCTGATGGTCAGCCAGAGGCTGAGCGAGATCAGCGCACCGCCGAGGGCGGCAAGGCGGGCCAGCAGGCCGAAGAGGGTGCCGAGGCCGACGGCGAGTTCGCCGATGGCGATCGCGGTGCCGAAGCCGACGGGGTTCTTCAGGGCCAGGTCGACCAGGGCCGGGATCGCGGCGGAGTCGCGGACCCCGCGCATGGTGTCACCGATCGAGCCGGAGCCGCCGGACTTCAGGAAGGCGCTGTCGGTCAGCTTGTCCAGGCCGGCGTAGATGAAGGTGACGCCTAGGAAGATCCGCAAGGGTAGGAGGGCGTATCGGGTGGCGATATCGCGCAGACCGCGATCGCCATCGAGATAGGGGGGGTGCGTGTCCGTACGAATGCCGTGAGTCATCGCCACTAGCCGCCTCTCGCCGCTGTACCCAGGGCCCCTCAACAGACCATACGTACGACAACCGCGACCCGCTCAATCCTGCTCAGGATATTTTTACGAATTTCGGCGGGTCTTCGTCACCCGCCCGCAGTCCACCGTCACCCGGTCGCCCGCCCACGGATCCCCGCCCCGGTCCCCTACTCGGTCACCTCCACCACGCACCGGTTGGTGGCCGCCCCGGCCGCCGTCACCACCTGGACCTCGACCAAGCCGGGTTCCACCTCGGCGGGTACGGGGACGGTGAGGACGCTGTCCGTGGGGTTGCTGAAGCCGCCGGTGACGGGGACCAGGGGCACGTGGACGTTGACCGCGCCGACGCGGACGACCATGCGGGAGAGACGGTCGGCGGTCTGGGCGCCGGGCGGCACGAAGCCGGTGCCACGGATCTCGATGTCGTCGCCCGTGCGGATGGGCGCGTCCAGGTCACCGGCCTCACGGGCGCGGACGACGGAGAGGATGACCGGGCGGCCGCCCTCGGCGTACTTGCCGGCGAGGTAGGTCGCGGCGGAGATCAGGACCACCGTCGCGAGGCCCCAGGGAAGGTCGGGAAGCTGGTCGGGGCGGCGGGCGAGGCGTACGGCGGCGAAGACGAGGGCGACGGCGCCGATCACGACGTACTGGATGTCGGCGAAGGTGCCCCGGCCGGAGTCGTCGGTGAGCAGGTCGGCCGCGCGGGGGCGGTGTGCGCGCACCTTCTGCAGACGCTGGCCGAGGATGCGCAGCCCGACCACCCGGCGCACCAGGACGGCGATGCCGCTGACCACGGCGAGGACGGTCACCACACCGGCGCCGCGGGCGAGGTCGAGGCCGGAGATGAGGGAATCCCGGTCGGCGGGAGAGGAGGCGACGGCCAGGCGGCCGGCCAGCACGAGTACGGCGTAGGCGACGAACAGGACCCAGGAGGCGGCCACGGTGCGGGAGGTGGACATGCGGTTGTCCTCGCCGATCACGGGGGCGAGCACGCCGCCGCGCGAGCGGTGGAACCAGGAGGCGGCGGTCAGCGCGAGGGCCACGACCACGGCGGCGACCAGTCCGGCGGTGCGGGCGCTGGTCCAGCCGGCGCCGATCGCGGTGAGGGACTGGGCGAGCAGCGTGATCACGACGGCCGCCCAGACCGTGACCACGGTGCGCAGCCAGAGCCGGGCGAGCCAGGCCTCGCCCTCGGCGCGGCCGCGTTCGGCGACCACCTCGGCGGACTGGGAGAGTTCCTCGGAGACCCACTGGCGGGAGGCGGAGGCGGAGTGGGCCACCGCCGCGGGCAGCCCCTGTCCGGCCGCGAACTCCTCGCGTTTGAGGAGGAATTCGGCGACCGCCCGCCGGTGCCCCTCGCGTGCCCCGTGCGGACAGTCCCCGCACGTGCACGCGCCCCCGTGGACACCCGAACCGGCGCCCTGCCTCGCCTCCTGCACCGCCACGCCCGACGCCCGCCTTCCCCACGCCCGGGGCACGGCGCGCAGGGCCCTCCCCGGGGCCGGACAACGCCGTGCAACTCCCTTGTGTCGAGAGCGAATTGTGCCCTACGCCACGCTGTTCGCGTTCAGCAGGTTGGTCACGACGGGTGAAGGTACGGCCGACAGGTTGACCCGGCTGCGAGAATTCCCCCATGGCCGAGATCATCCAGCGGGACGGGACCTGGGCCTTCGACGGCAGCACGGTCCGGATCACGCCGGGACGCCATCGCTCCGTGCCGCTGTTCCGGCAGACGTACGGGGAGATCGCCGTACCGCTGGAGGCGGTGTCGGGGGTGGTGTACGAGCCGGAGCGCAAGCGCGGGCGGCTGCGGATGCGGCTGCGCGAGGGCGCGGATCCGTTGCTGCAGGCGACGGGCGGGCGGCTACCGGAGGCCGCGGATCCGTATCTGCTGACGGTGGACGGGGACCGGTCCGGGGTCGCGGAGTACGTCGTGGCGGAGATCCGGCAGGCGCTGCTGCTGGACCAGATCCCGGCGGAGCCGACGAAGGCGTACCTGCTGTCGGGGCCGCCGGTGCCGGTGTCGGTGCGGTCCTCGGACGGCACGGTGTCGTTCGACGGTACGCAGGTGCGGATCGACTGGGCCGACACCGCCGACCGGGTCAAGCGGGCGACCGGGCCGCGGATCATCGGGCTCGGCGACCTGGTGCAGGTGGAGTGGCTGCCCAACTCCGGCTACGAGGACGGCTTTCTGCGGTTCGTCACCCGGGAGACGGTGTTCTCGAAGCTGCCGGCGGAGCGCGACCCCTACGCCCTGGACCTGTGGGGCAGTGTCCGCCGCGATCTGCTGACGGCGCTGGTCGCGGCGGCGGTCACGGCCCGGCTGCCGCATCCCTCGACCCGCGCGGGTGCGGAGTACGCCGACCGGGACCGGCCGCCGGCGGCCGTGCCGCGCCAGTCGGCCGACCACCACGACATACTGCTGCGCAGGCTGCGGGAGCTGGGCGAACTGCACCGGGACGGGGTGCTCACGGACGAGGAGTTCGCGCTGACGAAGGCGGCCGTGCTCAGGAGTTTCTGAGGCCGCTAGCTCAGCAGGTCCGGTTCGGCGCGGCTGATGTCCTGCCACAGGGGCTGGTAGTTGATCCAGGCCACCAGGTCGCCGCCGAGCTGTTCGCGGGTGGCGACGGCGAGTTTGTGGTCGATGAGCAGCGGGCGGCCGGCGGCTTTGGCGGTCAGCTGGACCTGCGCGGACTTCTCCATCGAGAGGAACCACCAGGCGGCCGCGTCCACCGAGTCGCCGACGGTCAGCAGCCCGTGGTTGCGCAGCACCAGTGCCTTGCGGGAGCCGAGGGCGCCGGCGATCCGGCGGCCCTCCTCGGCGTCGACGGCGACCCCGGTGTAGGCGTCGTACAGGGCGTGGTCCTCGTAGAAGGCGCAGCTCTCCTGGCTGATGGGGTCGAGCAGGTCGCCGAGGGCGGACAGGGCGCGGCCGTGCACGGAGTGGCAGTGGGCGACGGCGACGACGTCCGGGCGGGCCGCGTGCACCTGGGCGTGGACGGTGAAGGCGGCCTGGTTGACGTGGTAGCGGCCCTCGATCACCTGACCGTCCTGGTTGGCCAGGACGAGGTCGCTGACGGTGACGTGCTTGAACGGCATGCCGAACGGGTTGACCCAGAAACAGTTCGAGTACTCGGGGTCGCGGGCGGTGATGTGCCCGGACACCCCGTCCTCGAGTCCGGCCCGGCCGAAGATCCGCAGCGCGCCCGCGAGCCGCTCCTTGCGATGCCGACGCTCGTCGTCGAGCGAGTCGTGCATCGGCGGCATCGCGAACCGGAGCTGATCGGTGGGCAGCGGCAGGGGCGGGGTCGGCCCGTGCATAGGTCCTCCAGCACTGGGTTTGTGTTACGGCCGGAAGTTACCGTCGGTCAGCGCAGGAAAACAGGGCTGTTCTGTAAAGATGACGCGCGCGAGCAAATCACGACAGAAGATGTCGGGTATCGGCAGCACAGTGGCTCGTATGACACGTACAACCCCCACGAGCGGAACCGCCGGTACCGACTGGGCGGCCTTCGTCGCCGCCGCGCCCGGCCTGGCGCGCACCGTCGAGGAACGGTTCGCCGCCCACCGCCACCACGTCCTGGCCACCCTCCGCAAGGACGGCTCACCCCGCACCTCGGGCCTGGAGGTCCGTTTTCTGGCCGGCGAGGTCTGGCTCGGCATGATGCCGGACTCGGTGAAGGCGCTCGACCTGCTGCGCGATCCGCGGTTCGCGCTCCAGGCCAATCCGGGAGCCGGCACCGACATGGGCGGCGGGGACGTACGGATCGCCGGACGGGCGTACGAGGTCGTGGATGCGGCGGTGAAGGGGGCGTACACGCAAGAGGTGGAACCGCCGGAGCCGTTCCACCTCTTCCGTACCGAGCTGACGGAGGTCGTACGGACCCACGTCGAGGACGACACCCACCTGGTCGTCGAGATCTGGCACCCCGGGGAGCCCCTGCGCACCGTCAGGCGCAGATAGGCCCTACTCGTCTACTCCCACTCGATGGTGCCCGGCGGCTTCGAGGTGACGTCGAGGACGACCCGGTTGACGTCACGGACCTCGTTGGTGATCCGGGTGGAGATCTTCGCCAGGACGTCGTACGGCAGGCGCGACCAGTCGGCCGTCATGGCGTCCTCGGAGGAGACCGGGCGCAGCACGATCGGGTGACCGTAGGTGCGGCCGTCGCCCTGGACGCCGACCGAGCGGACGTCCGCGAGCAGGACCACCGGGCACTGCCAGATGTCGCGGTCGAGGCCGGCCGCGGTCAGCTCCTCGCGGGCGATGGCGTCGGCCTCGCGGAGCAGGTCGAGGCGGTCCTTGGTCACCTCGCCGACGATCCGGATGCCGAGGCCGGGGCCCGGGAAGGGCTGGCGCTGGACGATCTCCTCCGGCAGGCCGAGCTCCTGGCCGACCATCCGGACCTCGTCCTTGAAGAGCTGGCGGAGCGGCTCGATGAGCTTGAACTCCAGGTCCTCGGGGAGACCGCCGACGTTGTGGTGGGACTTGATGTTGGCGGTGCCGGTGCCGCCGCCG
Organism: Streptomyces sp. NPDC007157; assembly: GCF_040634235.1. Classification (NCBI taxonomy): domain Bacteria; kingdom Bacillati; phylum Actinomycetota; class Actinomycetes; order Kitasatosporales; family Streptomycetaceae; genus Streptomyces; species Streptomyces sp. NPDC007157. The sequence goes on along the minus strand of NZ_JBEYFE010000013.1, from coordinate 138,053 downwards.
GACTCGACGACGTCCGGGTAGAGCGTGCCCTGCACCAGGAACGCGACCTCGGGACCCTCGTCCGCGATGATCTCGACCTGGGCCTGCTCGAAGACCCGGATGAACTCGCGGCCGATGATCTTCCGCTTCTGCTCCGGGTCGGAGACACCGGCGAGGGCCTTCAGGAACCGCTCCTCCGCGTCCACGACCTTGAGCTGGACGCCGGTCGCGGCCACGAAGTCCTTCTCGACCTGCTCGGTCTCGCCCTTGCGCATCAGGCCGTGGTCGACGTACACGCAGGTCAGCTGGGCGCCGATGGCCTTCTGGACGAGGGCCGCGGCCACCGCGGAGTCGACACCGCCGGACAGGCCGCAGATGGCGCGCTTGTCGCCGACCAGCTCGCGGATCGCGGCGACCTGCTCCTCGATGACGTTGCCGGTGGTCCAGCTCGGCTCCAGGCCCGCACCGCGGTACAGGAAGTGCTCCAGGACCTGCTGGCCGTGCGTGGAGTGCATGACCTCCGGGTGGTACTGGACGCCGTAGAGCTTCTTCTCGTCGTTCTCGAAGGCGGCGACCGGGACGACGTCCGTGGACGCGGTGACGGTGAAGCCCTCGGGGGCGGCGGAGCAGGCGTCGCCGTGCGACATCCACACGTGCTGCTCGCCCGGGGTGCCCTCGAAGAGAGTGGACGACGTCCTGGAGACGTGCAGGTCGGTACGGCCGTACTCACGGGCGCCGGTGTTGTCCACCGTGCCGCCGAGGGACTGGGCCATCAGCTGGAAGCCGTAGCACATGCCGAAGACGGGGACGCCGGCCTCGAAGAGCGCACGGTCCAGACGGGGGGCGCCCGCCTCGTACACGGACGAGGGGCCGCCGGAGAGGATGATCGCCGCCGGGTTCTTGGCGAGCATCTCGGCGACCGGCATGGTGCTGGGCACGATCTCGCTGTAGACCCGGGCCTCGCGGACGCGGCGGGCGATGAGCTGGGCGTACTGCGCGCCGAAGTCGACGACCAGGACGGTGTCGGGGGTGGCGGCAGCGGGAGTCGCTGATGACACGGGGTGCCTTCCGGCGGTGGGGCGGGGGTCTGTGGTTACCGATTCTAACGGGGCGGGCGCGGGACACCCCGACGAGGTGGTGTGGCATACTCGCCCCCATGCTCACGCAGACGACCTTCTCCTTTACCTATGGCAACCGGCCCGCCGGCTGCCATGGTCGTGCCGCTTGAGCAACTGACAAGCGACTTCCCCAGGCGCCCCGGGCCGACAAGGTCCGGGGCGCCTGGTGTTTCTCCGGATCATGCCGGTCCGGGGCTCCCGCCCCTGCGAGAACGAGGAGCCCCGACATGACCGTCAGCCCCGCCGAGCACATCAGCCCCGCCGAGAAGACCGGTGCCCGTACCGCCGAGGCCGCCGATGTGATCACCGGTGCGCGGGAGCGCATCGACGCGCTCGACGACCGGATCATCGGTCTGATCCAGGAACGGATGGCGGTCTCCGCCGTCATCCAGGAGGCCCGGATCACCTCCGGCGGCCGCCGGGTGAACCTGTCCCGGGAGATGGAGGTCCTCGGCCACTACAGCGCGGCGCTCGGCAGGCCGGGCACCTCCCTGGCCATGACCCTCCTCGAACTGTGTCGCGGGCGGATCTGAGCGGTCGCATCGGAGTCGGGCGGATCTGAGTTCGGGGCCGTCTCACCCGTACGGCGCGTGACCGGCACGCGAACCGCTTCGTTGGTGGGGTGTCCGTGCCAGCCAGGGGCGGGCCCGAAAGAACCACGCGTGGCTCACTGGAGCGATGAGGCGTACGGATCGTGCCGTGTGCCGTGGGACCTCGCTCCAGTCACGTGACCGGACGGCAGGGGACAGCAGCCCGGTCACACCAGAGACGGTCGACTCCGGGGACGCCCGGGGTCGACCGGCGGAAAATTGCAAAAATGCATAAGGGCTGGGTCAAACGGTTGCGGAGGCCCCGTGCATCCAGCACGATGCCTAGAAGGCCCCCACAGCCTTCAGAAGTCCCCAAGTCCCAGTTCAGGCAACGGAATTGCCGTGTGCCGACCGCCCATCGAAGGTCGAAACCTGCCGTACGCCCCGAGTGCGCAGGGGCGCCGACCCGGGGCACGGACGGTGGCACAGGGCACAGAGACCAGCGGCGCAACCCCCCGGCGCCGCTCCCCGGCACCGACGCTGCCCTGACGTCGGTGCTGACGGAAGAAGGGCCCCGCGGCTCCGTCCCGCGGGGCCCTTCGCCTTCCCGCGAAGAGCCTTCCCGCAGAGAGTCGGCCTATGGCGAGCCGGCCTATGGGGAGTCGGCCCCTGAAGAGTCGACTCGCAGAGAGTGACTAGGTACGGCTCACCATGCCGCACCCCTCCGGTCGGTCCCCGAGTTTCCGGCTGCGGTCGTAGGGGTCGATCGACGGGCCGGTCGGGGTGGCGCTGCCCGCCGGCGCCCGGGACGGGAACTGCGGGTGCAGGAAGCCGTCGTTGACGTCGCAGGCCGAGTTGCCGGCGTCCTCGTCGTAGCTCAGGAGGGTCAGGCGGCCGGGGGTCACCCGGTAGCGCGCGGGGTCGGGGAGTTCGGCGTCGATGACCCGGCGCACGATGGTGCGGGCGACCTCACCGGAGCCGTCGACGGGGACGACCGGGTAGACGAAGGTGAAGTCGGCGTGCACGGCCACGCCCGCGAACTTGCCCTTGGCGAAGGTGATCCGGCCGCGTGTCTTGATGACCTTGCCGGCCGGCATCACGTCCTCGGGGTCGAAGCGGCTGAAGAGGGACAGCGGGTCGTGGGCCTTGCTGGGAGCGCGCAGCGCGGTGTTGAGCTCGTCGAGCAGGCGGGGCTGCTTGGGGTCGAGCACCGCGAGGGCGGCATCGGGGCGGGCGCCGGCCACGACCCGGGGGTTGAGGTTGGCGTCGACCAGCAGCTTCTTGGTCTGCCGCAGGGCCAGTTCGACGCGGTCCTTGGGGATCGAGCCGAGCGCGGTGGCCTTCGGCAGCACGATGCCGTCCGCGCCGTCGGCCCAGCGCAGCGCCGGGGAACCGGCGAACGGGCGGGCCAGGGTGGGGGTGTCGGCGGCGACCGCGGACGGCGGCGCCGTCGGGGCGGCGGTCTCGGCGGGGAGCGGCGAGGTGGCGGTGTCGGTACCTGAGGAGGAACCGGAGGACGAGCCGAAGGGATCGCCGGGAATCAGCGAGGGCCGCATGGCCACGACGGCCACGGCGATCGCCACCGGCAGTCCGACGACCGCCCAGATCCTGCGGCGCCGGGCGGCCCGCCCGTCCTTCTCCTGCCAGGCGGGCCCGGTCCGCCAGCCCTCGGGCTCCTGCTGCCCCTTGAGCCGCTCGGTCACCTGACGGGCGCGCGCGGAGGGCTCCTTCGGGGCGGACTTGCGGATGTCGCGCTCGGTGTCGCGGATGAACTGCTCCCACACCTCGTCGGGTATGGAGGAGGACGACGACGGCTCGTCCCCCGACGACTGCTCGGACCGTCTGTCAGACATGACACTCTCTCGCTCGGCCGTTCGACGGGGGCGAGAATAGCCTTGGAATCCGCCGTGGACATGCCCACGCCGTCGGAGACCCGAAAGTGACGACCATCACATAAGAATTCGGTGAATGTGGAGGCAACCATTCACCGGATTCACCGGTCACATCAGCGGAACCAACGGTTACATCCGTCTGCCGCACCTGATTCACGGGGGTCCACATGAAGCTTCGCCGCGCCATGGCCGCGGCAGCCACCACGGCTGTCATCGCGCCCATAGCCCTGCTGTCCGCGCCGGCCGCCCTCGCGGACGACCTGCCGTCCACGCCCGCGTCCGAGAGCGCGCCGAGCGAGATCCCCAGCGATTCCGCCTCGGCCTCCCCGTCGGACTCCGCCGCGCCGAGCGACAGCGCCTCCGCGTCCGCGTCCGAGTCCGCTTCGGAGTCCGCCTCGCCCAGCGACAGCGCGAGTGCCAGCGCCAGCGCCAGCGCGTCCGCCTCGACCGAGCCGTCCGAGTCGGCGGAGCCCAGCGAGGACCCGTCCGACCCGGACGTCCCCTACTGCGAGGACCTCGACGAGAACTTCGGCGACGCCAAGGTGTCCGCCGACATCAAGGGCCTGCCCGGCAAGATCGTCGCGGGTGACGGCTTCCACGGCTTCCGGCTGGTCGTCACCAACGAGTCCAAGACCGACGTCGAGGGTGTCGCCTTCTACGCCGAGATCGAGAACTACGAGCTCAGCGAGTCGAAGTACCTCAGCCCGCACGTCGACCTGGAGTTCAAGAACCCCGACAGCGGCTCCTGGGACCGGATCGGCAGCGACGACTGGGCCGGCGACTACTTCTTCTACGTCGACAAGCTCAAGTCCGGCGCGAGCAAGTCGGTCGACCTGCGGGTCTCCATCGACGCCACGGCTCCCGCGGGTGACGCCTACTCCTTCGGCTCCGGCGCCTACCTCGACAAGGTCGACGGCCAGGACTGCATCGCCGAGGGCTGGGCCCAGTACGACTTCACGGTCCTCAAGGCCGGCTCGTCCAACCCGGACCCGGGTACGGCCACGCCGGGCGACGACGGCGGCAAGGACTCCGTGAAGAAGCCGCAGGGCAACGTCTCCGACCTGCCGACCGGCAACCTCGCCGAGACCGGCTCCAGCTCGGCGCTCCCGGTCATCGGCCTGGTCGGCGGGGTCGCCGTCGTGGCCGGCGCCGGTGCGGTGTTCGTGGTGCGGCGCCGCAAGGCCGGGGCGGCCGCATAGCCATGTGAACGAGGTCGCGCGGACCGCCGTCGTACGGCGGCCGCGCACACCGGACGAAGAGGGACCTGGGCTCGGAGGGGGGCTCAGGTCCCTCTTCGGCGTCCGGACCTTCGGGCGCCCGGGTTACTTCTTCGGGGGTACGGCCGGGATGTCCAGCAGCGGCAGGCGCAGCGCGCCGAAGGCCTCCGCCGGTACCGCGGGGCGGTGCGGCTCGACCGGCCGGAGACGCTCGTACGCCTCGCCCTGCCGTGGCCGCGGGTCCGTCTCGCCCTTGTTGGGCCAGTACGACATCGCGCGCTCGGCCTGCGCGGTGATGGTGAGCGACGGGTTCACGCCCAGGTTCGCGGAGACGGCGGCGCCGTCCACCACCGAGATGCCCGGGTGGCCGTAGAGCCGGTGGTACGGGTCGATGACCCCGGTCTCGCGCGAGTCGCCGATCGGGCAGCCGCCGAGGAAGTGCGCGGTGAGCGGGGTGCCCATCAGCTCGCCGACGTTGCTGCCGGCGAAGCCGTTGATCTCGGCGGCGAGCACGCTGGCGGCCTCCGAGGCGGCCTTGATCTGCTTGGGGTTGGGGGCGCCGTGCCCCTGCCGGGCGGTGAGCAGGCCCTTGCCGACGCCGTCCGGTTTCAGGTACGTCGTCAGCGAGTTGTCCAGCGACTGCATCACCAGGCCGATGATGGTCCGCTCCGACCAGCGCCGGTTGGAGAGCGAGCGGAGCACGAGCAGGGGGTGGCGGGCCGCGTTCGCCAGCCAGCCGAGGACGCGGGAGGAGCCCTCCGCGTACGGCACCTGGAGGATGGACATGCCGCCCATCGCGTTGGAGCCCTTGCCGTAACGGACCGGCTCGATGTGCGTGTTCTCGTCCGGGTGGATCGAGGACGTGATGGCGACGCCCCGGGTGAAGTCGGCCTTCGGGGTGCCGTGTGCCCTGCGGTAGCGGCGGTCGTCGGTCTGGGCGCCGACCAGGGCCTCGGAGTTGGTACGGGTGAGGTCGCCCAGCCGGTCGGAGAGGTACGGCAACTGGCCGCCGGCCTTCATCCGGTGCAGCAGGGTCTGGGTGCCGTAGGTGCCGGCCGCGACGACGACCCGGCGCGCCTTGAAGATCCGGCCCTTCGCCTTCTTGTCGTCGGTGGGGAGGGTCGCGATCGCGTAGCCGCCCCGGGAGTCGTCGGTGACGGAGACGACGGTGGTCATGGGGTGCACGACCGCGCCCGCCTGCTCGGCGAGGTGGAGGTAGTTCTCGTTGAGGGTGTTCTTCGCGCCGTGCCGGCAGCCGGTCATGCACTCGCCGCACTCGGTGCAGGCGTTGCGGGCGGGGCCCGCGCCGCCGAAGTAGGGGTCGGCGACCTGGTCGCCGGGCACGGCCTTCGCCTCGCCGTCGGCGTCCTTGCCGTCGCCGAAGAAGACGCCGACGGGGGCGAGGTGGAAGGTGTCGCCGACGCCGAGTTTCTCCGCCGCCGCCTTCAGGTGGACGTCGGAGGGGGTCATCGTCGGGTTGAGCCGTACGCCGAGCATGCGCTGCGCCTGGTCGTAGTACGGCTTCAACTCCTGCTGCCAGTCCGTGATGTCACGCCACTGGGGGTCGTCGAAGAAGGCCTTCGGCGGAACGTAGAGGGTGTTGGCGTAGTTGAGCGAGCCGCCGCCGACGCCCGCGCCGGCCAGCACCATGACGTTGCCGAGGAGATGGATGCGCTGGATGCCGTAGCAGCCGAGCGCGGGGGCCCAGAGGTAGTTCTTGATGTCCCAGGAGTTCTTGGGGAGGGCTTCGCGGGTGAAGCGGCGGCCGGCTTCCAGGACGCCGACGGTGTAGCCCTTTTCCGTCAGGCGCAGGGCGGTGACGGAACCGCCGAAGCCTGAGCCGACGACGATGACGTCGTAGTCGTAGGCATCCTGGGGCACGATTTCTCCTCTTTGAGCGTACGTGCGGGTTGAGTGTGGTCGCTCGCGCAGTTCCCCGCGCCCCCGAAAGACGGGTCGGCTATCGCAGCCTCAGTGCCTTCATCACCCGAAGGCTCGTGCTCATGAAGGCGGCGTACTTCTCGTCGTCCATGCCGAGCGAGGGGGCCATCGGCAGCAGGCGCTGCTGGGCGACCGTCTGCGCCTCGGTGTACTTGAGGATGCCCTCGGAGCCGTGCCGGCGGCCGAGGCCCGAGTCCTTCATGCCGCCCATCGGGGACTGCACGCTGCCGTAGGCGGGCGCGTAGCCCTCGTTGACGTTCACGGTGCCGGTGCGCAGGCGGGCGGCGACGGCACGGCCCCGGCTGCCGTTCTTCGTCCAGACCGAGGAGTTGAGGCCGTACGGTGTGCCGTTGGCGTGCTCGACGGCCTCGTCCTCCGTCTTGAAGCGGTAGATCGAGACGACCGGGCCGAAGGTCTCCTCCGTGCAGACGGCCATCGCGTCCTCGACGCCGTCGAGGATGGTCGGCTCGTAGAAGTAGGGGCCGATGTCGGGGCGGGCGGTGCCGCCGGCGAGGAGGGTCGCGCCCTTCTCCACGGCCTCCTCCACATGCCGGGTGACCGTCTCCAGCTGGCGCTCCCCGACCAGGGATCCCATGTCCGCGCCGTACGCGAGGGACCTGCCCAGGCGCATGGCCCTGGTGCGGGCGGCGAACCGCTCGACGAAGGCGTCGGCGACCGACTCGTGGACGTACAGCCGCTCGATGGAGATGCAGAGCTGGCCCGCCGAGGAGAAGCAGGCGCGCACCGCGCCGGCGGCCGCCTTCTCGATGTCGGCGTCCGCGAGGACCAGCATGGCGTTCTTGCCGCCGAGTTCGAGGGAGACGCCGACCAGCCGGGCGGCGGCGCCCTGGGCGACCTCGCGGCCGGTGCGGGTGGAGCCGGTGAAGGAGACGTAGTCGGCGTGCCTGACGACCTCGGGGCCGACGACCGGGCCCGCGCCGAGGACGACCTGGAAGACGTCGGCGGGCAGCCCGGCCTCGATGAGGATGTCGCGGGCCCACAGGGCGGTCAGGCAGGTCTCGGTGTCCGGCTTCATGACGACCGCGTTGCCCGCGACGAAGGCGGGCAACGCGTCGCCGACGGAGAGTTCCAGGGGGTAGTTCCAGGGGGCGATCTGGCCCACCACGCCCCGCGGGTGGCGCAGTTCGGTGACCTTGGTGAGGGTGGGCATGGCGCCCGCGTGCCGCTTCGGCCTCAGGTAGGAGGGGGCCTTGCGCCCGTAGTGGCGGGCGGCGACGGCGACGGCCTGCACCTCCTCGTGCGCGTGCAGGCGGGCCTTGCCGGTCTCCAGCTGGATGAGGTCGAGGACCTCCGCCTGGCGGGCCAGCACCAGATCGTGGAAGCGGAGCAGGACGGCCGCGCGCTGCCGTACCGGCACCTTCGCCCACACGGCCTGCGCGGCGCGGGCCGCGTCGAAGGCCTTCGCCACGTCTTCGGGGGTGGACTCGGGCAGGTCGGCCAGCTTCTCGCCGGTGAAGGGCGTGTGGTTGGCCGTACGACCGGATCCGACGACGCCCTTGGTGAGCTGGGCGACCAGCTCGGGCGTGACCACGTCGGCGGCGGTTCGGGCCCCTGCGGGGGCGGGGGCGAGCGGGTTCGTGCCGGTGGTGGCCGGTGCGGGGGCCGGGGCCTGCGAGTCCGTCATGAGCCGCAGGGTATTCGGGAGCGGAGCCTTTGGGTACCCGTGGGTAACCCGCATTCACCGAGTGCACACACAGTGCCAGCGATCACTGGCGGGGAATGTGCTGATCAGGGGCTGGACCGGGGACGATCGGCGCCGGTCAGCCGCGTTCCGGTTTTTTGGCGAGAAGGAGGCCGAGGGCTGTCAGGGGGGTGAGGCGGCGGGGTTCGGGAGCGGCCGGGGCCGGTGCGGCCGGGGGCGGCGGCGGTGCCGGTGCCGGTGCCGGTGCCGGAGGTTCCGTGACCCACTTCGGCAGGGCCGCCCCCGCGGCCCCGGCGAGGATCTCGGCGGCCTCCGGGGCGGCCGGCCGGGCCTCCGGGTCGGGGGCGAGGAGCCTCTCCAGAAGCGGGCCGAGGGGACCGGCGTCCCGCGCGGTGGCCGCTCGCAGCAGCGCGCCCAGGGACCACAGGTCGGACGCGGGACCGGCGCCCCGTCCGGCGGCACACTCGGGCGCGACGAAGCCGTCGGAGCCGTCGGAGCCGTCGGAGCCGTCGGAGCCGTTGTGCCCCTGCTGACCCTGCTGACCCGCGCCGATACCGAAGTCGGTCAGTACGACCCGATCGCCCCCGGCCTCCAGGAGAACGTTGGACGGCTTGAGGTCACGGTGCACGATGCCGACGCAGTGGGCGGCGTGCAGGGCGCCGAGCACCGCGAGCCCGATCCGGGCGGCCTCGGCGGGCGCCAGCGGGCCGTGGGCGGCGAGCGCTTCCTGGAGAGACGGACCTTCCACCAACTCCATGACGACCCAGGGAAGTTCGCCCTCCTGGAGTACGTCGAGGATGGCGACGGCGGCCGGATGGTCGACGCGGGCGGCGGCCCGGGCCTCGTGCAGCAGGCGGTGTGCGGCGCGCTGCCGCTCCTCGTCGTCCGGCTCGCCGGTCAGGCGCGGCTCCTTGACGGCGACCTGCCGCCCGTCCTGCTCGTCGCGGGCGCGCCACACGGTGCCGGTCGGCCCGGAGCCGATGCGCTCGGCGAGCCGATAGCGCCCACCGATCAGACGTTCCCCGACCGGCTGTTCGCCGTCTTCACTCATGCCACATGAGTACCTTGCGCACCATGCCCTTGTCGAAGCGCCACGGTCAGCGGACCGCGGAGCACGGGCCCCTTCCTGTGGAAGGGGCCCGGACGGGGCTTGGACGGCGTCTGGAAGGGGCCCGTGGCCGTCAGATGTCGACGCCTCCGATGGCGAGTTGGGCGATCTGGACCCGGGTCAGGACGCCCGCGTAGGTGTGCACCTCGTCGATCGCGCCGGCCAGGTAGTCGGCACCGCCGTCGGGCGTGCGGGTGCGGCCGACCTGGAGCGGGCCGGTCGGCGTCCAGGTGTTCTCGCCGGCGACGTCCGCCGTGGCGGCGGGGTAGTCGGCGGCGACGTAGAGGCGGAGTTGGTCGGCCTTCTCGTCGTACACCACCGCGAGGTACTCGTCGCTCGACGCGGCCCAGTCGGCGGGCGCGCTGACCGTCGTGGTGGGCGCGCCGGCCCTGTCCTCGTGGGCCACCACGGCCTCCCAGGTCTGGGAGGCGGCGACATAGCGCAGGGTGAACAGGTCGGTGTGGGCGCCGGGCTGGGACAGCACGGTCATGTCGTGGTCGGCGGTGCCGGTGTCGACGCGGACGTGCGCGGTGACGGAGAAGCCGGCGTCGGTCGGGGTGACCGCGGTGGGGGTGCTCGCGTAGTCGCCGTCACCGTCGAGGAGGAGGTCGCCGGTGCCCCACAGCGGGTAGGTGGCCGGGACGCAGTCGGGGTCGGTGGCGCAGTCGTCGCTGCCGGTGTTGATGGCGGCGTCCCCGGCGAGGGTGAGCGGCTCGCCGCCGGCCTGGGCCGGGCTGCTGCCGTCGGTGGCGGTGTCCAGATCCCAGTAACCGATCCGCTGTGCCGAGCGCGCCGCCGCCTCGTCGGCCTCCTTCGCCACGAAGACCCGGTCCCAGACGTTCACGTCGGTGAGCAGCCCGCGCCAGTGTCCGCCGGTGCCGTCGGCGCCGAGCCGCAGCGTTCCCTCGCCACCGGCCGCCGTGACGCCCTCCGCCGCGCCGGCCGGGCTCCCGTTGACGTACAGCCGCACGGTCCGCGTCTCGGTGTCGTACACGCCGGCGAGGTGGGCCCATTCGCCCCGCTCGGGGGCGCCGCCGGTGACGCGTGCGGTGCCGCCGTCCCGGGTGGGGAGGCTGAACGACCAGACGGGAGCGCCGGTCGCCGGGTCGGTCGCGGTGCCCAGCGCGAAGCCGGAGGCACGGCTGACCGCGGTCACGGAACCGTCGAGGGTGTCGGGCCGTACCCAGGCGTCGACGGCGAAGGTGCCCGCCGTGTCCACGGCCGAGTCGAGGCTCAGGTATCCCTCGTCCGTGCCGTCCAGCGCGGCGGCGGAGGTCACGCTCGTCCCGGACGGGCCGGACGCGTCGAGGGTGACGCCGGTGCCGGGCGTGGCGCCCGAGGAGTGCTGCGGGTCCCAGTGGGTGACGGCCGTGCGGCCCTGCGAGACCTTCACGTAGTACGTGGTCCGCGCGCTGACCTTGCCGGTGCCGTCGACGGCCTGCGCCTGGAGATAGGTGGCCCCGTCGTCCTCCGGCATCCAGCGGAGCGCGACCGGGCCGCCGGGCGCGGCCGGCGCGAGGGTGTGTGTGGCGCCGCCGAGCCAGCTGTAGCGGTACGAGACGACGTCGTCGGAGGCCGAGTCGATCGTGAACGTGCCGTACGTGCCGACACCGTCGTGCCAGTCGCCGTCGTCCGGGTACTCGGCCGACGAGACGACGGGCGCCGACGGCGCCGCACCGTCCTCGGCCGACGCCGCGGCCGCGGCCGGGACCGCGGCGGCCACCGCCAGCACGGCGAACGCGCACGTCACCACGGAGCCCCGCCCCACGGTTGTCATCGTCAAGACCTCTCCCCAAGCTCGCCACAAGCCCGGGTCAACACCGGGCCAAGAGGAGGATGACCACAACTTCCGTCCCACGCAACGCATTTGCCACTCGTCCCGGGCCGTGCGGGGCGGCCGCCGAGGCACCCCGCGCCCTCAGCCCGCCGCGAACGTGTCCACCGCGACGTCGAAGTACTCCCGCGCCTCCCGTACCTTCCCGACCGGCGCGGACACCCACACGTCGTACATCCGGCCGCCCTCCTCCCAGCACAGGTCGTAGGTGTGCCGGGGGCCCTCCGCCGCGCTGAAGCCCTTCCAGGTGAACTCCCAGAACGCGGCGGGGTGTCCCAGGTGGGTGGTGTCGGTGACCCGGCCGTCGTGGTAGCCGGGGTTGGTGCTCGGCCCGTCGGCCGCAGCCCGCCGCATCGCCGTCCCCGGTCCGCCGGTCTGCGGCTCGGAGACCCTGATGCCGAGCCGGAAGGCCTGCCCCGGCGACAGGTAGAAGACGCGCTGGCCCTGCGGATCGCGGGTGAAGTCCTCCGGTACGGCGAGGGAGAAGCCGCCCGGGTCCCGCGCGAGACGGTAACCGGAGGGCGCGGTGCGGGAGTCGGTGGCCGGAGGCGAGGGCGACGAGGGTGACGAGGATGAGGGCGACGGAGTCGGGGTGGTGGCCGTCGGGTGTGACGGGGAGACGGTCGCCGTGGGCCCGGGGGCCGGGGTGCCGCCGCCTCCGCCGCCGTTGAACAACAGCGCGGCCGCCGACACGCCGGCCCCGGCCATCGCCGCGACCAGCAGCGCGGCGACCAGCACTCCGCGGGGCGAGTACCGGGGTGACCCGGCCGGCACCGGGGCCGGTGGCCAGGGCACGTCCCGCTGGGTCGGCGTGTACGCGGAGACGCCGGCGCTCTCCGCCGTACTCGCGACCGCCACTGCCCCCGTCTCCAGGAACCCGCGCAGCATCCGCTCGGCCTCCGCCGCGCCCAGCCGCCGCTCGGGATCCCGCTCCAGCAAGCCTCGTACGACCGGCAGCAGCGGCTCCGCCTGGGCCGGTGGCCGGATCTCGTCGGAGACCACGGCGTGCAGGATCCCGCCGAGCGAGTCGCGCCGGAACGGCGACTCGCCGCTGAGCGCCGCGCACAGCAGCGCGCCCAGCGACCACAGGTCGGAGGCGGGACCGGAGCGGGAGCCGGACATCCGCTCGGGCGCGGTGTACTCGGGCGAGCCCACGAAGGAACCGGTCTCGGTGAGCGTGGTGGCGCCCGCGACCTGCGCGATCCCGAAGTCGGTGAGGACGACACGCCCGGTGGCCGCCTCGACGAGCACGTTCGCCGGCTTGATGTCCCGGTGCAGCACCCCGGCCGTGTGCGCCGTCCGCAACGCGCTCAGCAGGGCGATCCCGATCCGCGCGGCCTCCCCGACGTCCACCGGACCGCTCCGCGAGATCCGGTCGGCGAGCGAACCCCCGACGATCAACTCCATGACGATGTAGGGCCGTTCACCCTCCTCCACCACGTCGTGCACCACGATGATGTGCGGGTGGTGCAGCTGTGCGACGGCCTGCGCCTCCCGCAGGGTGCGGTCGCGGCGCAGCCGGGCGTCGTCGTCCGGGAGCGAGTCGTCGACGGTGAGTTCCTTCACGGCGACCTGCCGACCGAGTAACTGATCGGTCGCGCGCCATACGACACCCATCCCGCCCCGCCCGAGCCGCGTTTCCAGGCGATAACGCCCCGCGATCAGCCGGACGGCTTCCCCGTCGGTCCCCATGGCCCCATGATGCCGCACCGGACGCCTGCGTTCCGGACGGTGACCGGCCAACAAACGCGCCCGGGGCGGCGCACGGGAGCGCGCGGCGTCAGCCGGACGCTCCCGGATCCCAGCTCTGCAGCACCCACTTGAACTGTTTGCTCGCGGTCGGCCAGTCCGTCGCCGGCGACGACATGTAGATCGCGTACTCGACGCCCGCCCGCGAGTAGTACGTCTCCTCGATCGCGCGCCGCGGCCCGGCGGCGTTCGCCCCGTCCTTCTTCAGCGCGGTCCAGGTGTACTCCCACACCGACCCGTCCCGGTCCCGGTACAGGTTCTTCTCCATGGTCACGCGGTGGTAGTCGACCAGCCGCTGCAACTGCTGCTCCAGGTCGAGCTGGTGCGCGAGCGCGTCGGAGAAGTCGGGCGAGCTGTCGATGGCGATGCGGAGGAAGTGCCGGCCGTTGTCGGGCGTGTAGTCGATCTGCTTGAGGTCACCGTCGATGCCGTAGACGCTCCGCTTCCAGCCCTTGGGCAGGGAGAGCTTGAAGCCCAGCGGGTCCTCCACGGACTTCCAGTCGGTGGGGACCGCGCCGTCCGGCGCCGAGGTCGGGCCGCCGGAGGAGGAACCGGACGTGGCGGGCGCGGCGACGCTGCCGGAGCCGTCCTGCTGCCCGAAGTCCCACTTCTGCAGGGCGACCGCCGCGCCACCGCCGAGCAGCGCGGCCATGGCGACGACGAGCGCGAGCGTACGCAGCCGGCGCCGCCTGGGCTGGGCGGCTCCGGAGGCGGACGGCGGGCCGATGGTCGTCGCCGCGTCCATGGAGCCGCCCGAGGGGCTCCGTCCCTCGTACGATCCGCCGTAGGAACCGCCCTGCGAGCCGCCGTACGACCCGCCCTGCGAGCCGCTGTACGGGCTGCCGTACGACGCCGAGTCCCGCGAGCTGTCGAACGAGCCCGCGTGCGGTGTCACGGGGTCCGGCCGTGGCCCCCCGGTGACCTGCGACCGCGTCGGTACGTACGCCTGCGCCCCGCTCGGCCGCCGGCCCTCCGCCGCCTCGGCGAGCATCTGCTCGGTCTCCTCGGGGCCGGGCCGCTGGGCGGGTTCCTTGCGCAGCAGCGCGGTGATGACCGGTTCCAGCGGGCCCGCGTTGCTCAGTTCGGCGGCCTCGTCCTCGACGACGGCCTGCATGGTGGTCAGCGGCGAGGTGCGGCGGAACGGCGAGCGCCCCTCCACCGCGGTGTACAGCGTCGCGCCCAGCGCCCACAGGTCGGAGGACGGCCCGGGGTCGTGCCCGCGCACGCGCTCCGGCGCCAGGTAGTCGACGGATCCGACGACTTCCCCGGTACGGGTGATCGTGGTGTCGCCCTCGATCTGCGCGATGCCGAAGTCGGTGAGGAGGACCCGGCCGTCCCGGCCGATCAGGACGTTGCCCGGCTTGACGTCCCGGTGCAGCACGCCGGCGCTGTGCGCGGCGCGCAGCGCGCGCAGCACCCACAGCCCGATCCGTGCGGCCTCCCGCGGCTCGACGCGCCCGCGCTCCTTGACCTCGTCGGCCAGCGAGTGGCCCTCGACCAGCTCCATGACGATCCACGGACGGCCGTCGTGTTCGAGGACGTCGTGGACCGTGACGACGGCGGAGTGGTTGATGCGCGCCGCGGCCCGGGCCTCCGCCCGGGTGCGGGCCAGCAGGACGGCCTGGTCGCCCTCGGAGACGTAGAGCGCGGCCGTCAACTCCTTGATGGCGACAGCCCGGTGCAGCACTTCGTCGTGGGCGCGCCACACCCGGCCCATGCCGCCGCTGCCGATGATGTCGGCCAGCCGGTAGCGGCCCGCGATGAGCAGGCCCTGCATCTGATTCACGTTGCCCCGCAATGGTCTTGTCAGGGCCAGACTAAGGACCGGCCTTCGGTCATGGAACCGGTGGGGTCCCACGGAGACAGCACTGTGACGGTTTTCGCTTTCGGCCCGGAAAGTGAACAGAATCCGCCCACCGGAACGGGAACCATTCGGCTCGCACCGGCGTTGACGCTCAGCCCGTGTACTTGTACGTCGACGACGCCTGGTCGTACAGCCGTGTGACCTCGTCCCGTTCCGACTCCGGGCCGCGGACCTGGACGATGTGGTACCGACCGTTGATCAGGAAGACCATGTTCCGTACGAACAGGTCGCCCTGCCAGCTGTCCGTCCAGGTGAACTGTCCCTCGGCGGACACCTTCTGGCCCACCGTGATGGTCCGCAGCCCGCCCGCCGTGGCCCAGCTGGAGTCCCGGTACGGCTGCAACTCCCGCTCCTTGTCCCGCTGGTACGTCATCGGGTCGCTGCCGTAGGTCGCCGCGCTGTCCCGGCCGGCCACGACGATCAGCTCGAACTTCCCGTGCGAGTAGATCACCTGGCCGCTGCCGTTGCGCGGCGAACGGTTCCAGCCCTTGGCGACGGCGACCTGGAAGCCGTCCGGGTCGTTGCGCAGGGTGAAGCCGTCGGCGGCGGTGGCGCCGCCCGTCGAACCCGCGGTGGTCTGCGTCTCGGTGGACGGGGCCGCCGTCTGCGACGGTGTCTGTGCGGGGGTCGGACTCGGACTCGGTGCGGGACCGGCCTGGCCGGCCGCGCCCGTCCGGTCACCGTTCGTCGCCCCGCCGTTGTCCGCGGTGTCCTTCTTGGGCAGGAAGAGCATGGCGTACGCGACCACCGCGGCCAGCAGGAGCAGCACCAGCAGAAGCAGCGTACGGCCCAGCCTGCGCGGGGACTTGGCCTCCTGCCTGGCCCGTTTGTGCCGGCCGTGCGGGCTGGTCGCCGGAAGCCCGGCCCGGCGCCAGCGCACCAGCTGCCCGCGCCGGCGGACGATCGGCAGCCGAGCCGGGTCGGCGGCGGGCGGCGCGGCGACCACATGCGCACCGGCGTCCGGCTCGGGCGCGGACCGCACCAGCGAGCGCAGCCAGCCGCGCAGCTCCTCGAAGTCCAGCCGTTCGGTGGGGTCCTGACGCAGCAACGACTCCACGACCGGCCTCAGCGACCCGCACTCCTCCGCGAAGGCGGGCGGCTCCGAGCACACCAGCTGCACCAGCTCGGCCGTGGACTCCTCCGGATACGGCGCGTGTCCCTGTACGGCCCGGAACAGCAGCGCGCCCAGCGCCCACAGGTCGGTGGCCGGGCCGATGGGTGCCGCCAGCTGCCAGTTCTCGTGCACGGGGCCGGCCTGTTCCGGCGCCCAGCGCTCGGTCACCGGTCCGACCACGGTCATCCGCACCTGCCGGGCCCGCTCGGCGGCCAGCGCGGTGGCGGGCCCGCGCCGCCCGGTCACGACGGCACCCGGCTCGCCCCAACGGGGAGCCTGCGCGGGTACGACCGGCCGCGGGACGTCGGTACCGGCGCCGACGGCCGGGAGCGCGGTGCGCTCCGCGGGAGGCGTGCCGGGGCGGGGCACCGCCCCGTGCCAGGGCGAGGGCGCACCGCTCACCCCGTAAGGGTCGGCGATCTGTCCGGGCGGCACACTGCCGACGGCCCGCTGCCCACCGCCGGTCGCCTCCACCTGCGCCTGCCCATGGGCGTACGGCGACCGCTGGGCCGCCCCGTTGGCGTGTCCCGGGGCATACGGCGACTGGGCCGCCCCGTTGGCATACGGCGACTGCGCGGCACCGTTGGCCTGCCCCGGCCCGTGCGGCGACTGCGGGGCGGGGGGCGTGGTGTCGCCGTCGGCCGGTGGCCGGGCGCCGGGGAGCGCGGCCCGACCGTTCTGCTGGGTCTCCTGGACCCGGGCCGCGGCCCTGGCCCCCGCCCGGTACGCGGCGATCGCCCCGGCCCGCGCGGCCCGGATGTCCCCGCCGGTCTCCAACGCCCGCCGCTCCACCGCACCCGAACCGGCCCCGCCCGAGCCCTCGTCGGGCCCGGCCCCCGGCAACCCGCCGGCGGCCCGGGCCTGGATGGCGGCGCGCCGGGCGGCCTCGGGGTCCACTTCCGCCACACCGGGCGCCGTCCGCGCGCCGGTCGTACCACCCGCCGCACCACCGATGCTCCCGATGCCCCCGACAGCGAGGGCTCCCGAGCCGCCGGGACCGGCCGGACCGCCGGATGTGGCGGAACCTTCCGCCTCCCCGACCCGCCGACGGCCGTCGGCCCCCGCGCCGCCCTCTCCCTCCGGCGCGGGCACCGGGTCGTACCCGCAGAGCGCCTCTTCCGCCGCCCCGACCGCGAGGCCGGTCAGCATCACGCGGCCGTCGTCGCAGACGAGGACCGTGCGGGCGGTGATGTTGCGGTGCACCCAGCCGTGCGCGTGCAGCACCCGGAGCGCCATCAGCACGTCGGAGGCGACCTCGGCCGCCCGGTACGGCGTCAGCGGCCGCTCGGCGAGCAGGGTGGCCAGCGACCGCGCGGCCACGAACTCGCTGACGATCCAGAGCGAGCCGCCCTCGGCGAACACGTCGAAGACCTGGTCGAGCCGGGGATGGTCGGGGATCCGGGCGGCGGCCTGCGCGGCCTCCACGGCGCGGCGCACCGCGGGATCGCTCGGCCGGCGTGTCGCGGTGCGGGCGGCCGGTGGCCGACGCGCGCCGCGGTCACGGGCCGTGAAACCGTCGGGCAGCCCCTCCGCGTCTAGCACCTCGGCCTCGACGACCTCCGGCAACGGCACCTGCCGGACGTACACTTCCTGCCCGCTGTAGGTGTCGAAGGCGCGGGTCTCGGTGTGTTCGTACTCGTCGGAGGGGGGCAGGGGCAGGCGGTAGCGGTCGGCGAGCACCCGACCCGCGTAGTCGTCCACGTTGCCTCCCCCGGCCGCCCGGTGGTCAAATCCGCTCGTTTCGCGACCCGTTCCGCATACCTACCTGGATGCGTACGGTCCGCAACCACTCACGATACGTGCCGGAGGCAATTCGCATTGAGGGGATGCGAATTTGTCACTTCGGCTCGAAGCTCGCCGTCAGCGTCTTCCAGGTGTCCTCACGCAGCTCACTGCTCCAGTCGGCGGCCTTCGCGGTGTACATCAGCCCGTACCCCTGGTTCGGGCTGACGACGAACCCGCGGTCGACGGTCCGGAACTCGGTACCGCCGTCGACGTAAGTGAACTCCCAGTCAGCCGTGTTCCAGCCGCGGTAGCTCACCGCCGCTATTCGGATCTTGTGGTACTGGGAGCGCACCATGGAACGCTCCTGGTTCTTCCAGTCCGCCACCGGGTCGTCCTTGGGCGTGCTCGTCCAGCCGATCAGCAGCTTCTGTCCGTCGGGCCCGGTGAACCGGTCCCCGGCGGGGCTGTCGGTCTGGAACTTCCAGCCCTTGGGCAGCCCGATCGAGTACCCCTGGCCGCCGTCGTACGTGCGGACCGCCTTGGCGCTGTCATCCTTGCTGCCACTGGAGTTCGACGCCGAGGAACCGTTGTCGTCCGATCCGTCGGTGTCCCCGGAGTTCCCGGCGGTCGCGGCCGTCGCGGAGTCGCCGTCCGCCTGCGTACCGCCGCTCGTGTCCTCCTTGGTGGAGGACCCACCGCCGGACCCCGAACCGGAACTCGCGCTCGCTTTCGCGCTCGCGCCCGAGGTGGCCACCGCCTTGGAACCGCCGCTCTTGCCACTCCCCTTGTCGTCCCCGTCACCGCCGCCCAGCGTGAGGGCGAGCACGGTACCGAGCACGGCGAGCGCCACCACCACGGCGATGATCACCAGGGTCCGCTTCGGCACCACGTCCGTGAGGGGGGCCCGGGGCACGGTCCGGGGCGCCAGGTCCAGATCCGGCGGCGGCACCACGGGCCACCCGGAACTCGCCTTGCCGGCGGCGGACTTGGCCCCCGTCGATCCGCTGCCCGCACCGGCACCGCCGGCACCGGCGAGGGGACCGGCAGCGGGACGTGCGCCGTCCGCCGAGCCGGTAACCGAGCCCGAGCCGGTCGCGACCGGGCCGGCCTTGGTGGCACCCGCCTCGGCAGCGGCGCTCTTCGACCGGGTCGCGGACGCGGCACTCGCCGCTCCCGCGGCCTTCCGCACGGACCGCAGCGCCCCGCGCAGCTTCTCCCCGGCCTCCTCGCCCCGCCTGGGCGTGGTGCCCTTCTCCTCCTGCGGCGCGTCCGGCTGCGGAGGCAGCGGCACGACCCGTGTGGCGTCGACGGGCAGTTCCTCGGGCGCGTTGATCACCGCGTTGAGCATCGCCCGCGCGCCGGCGTCGTCCAGCCGCTGGGCGGGGTCCTTGGTGAGC
The DNA here is from genome assembly GCF_040634235.1 of Streptomyces sp. NPDC007157. Taxonomy (NCBI): domain Bacteria; kingdom Bacillati; phylum Actinomycetota; class Actinomycetes; order Kitasatosporales; family Streptomycetaceae; genus Streptomyces; species Streptomyces sp. NPDC007157. Next base: position 118,922 of record NZ_JBEYFE010000013.1, on the reverse strand, counting down.
AGACCGTAGATGACGTCCCTGAGCGGCCCCGCGTTCTTGGGCTCCTCCAGCTGTTCGGTCATCACCGCGGTCAGCGTGGCGATCGCCGACCCCTTGTCGTAGGGCGGGGCGCCCTCGACCGCCGCGTACAGCAGGCCGCCGAGCGACCACAGGTCGGCCGCCGGGCCGGGCTTGTGACCGCGGGCCCGCTCCGGGGAGATGTAAGAAGGGGCGCCGACGAGCATGCCGGTGGAGGTGATCGACGGGTCGCCCTCGACCTGGGCGATACCGAAGTCGGTGAGCACGACCCGGCCGTCGCCCTCGGCGATCAGCACGTTGGACGGCTTCACGTCCCGGTGCAGGATGCCCTCGCGGTGCGCCGACCGCAGCACGTCCAGGATCGCGAGCCCGACCTCGGCCGCGCGCCGGGGCTTGAGCAGGCCGTCCTCCCGGATGACCTCGGCCAGCGACTTGCCCTCGACCAGCTCCATCACGATCCAGGGCCGGTCGTCCTCCTCGACCACGTCGAAGACCGTCACCGCACTGTTGTTGCGGATCCGGGCGATCGCCTTGGCCTCACGCAGGGTGCGCGTGATCAGGCGCCGCTTCTCCTCCTCGTCGATGTTCGACGGGAACCGCAGCTCCTTGACGGCCACCGTCCGACCGAGGGTCTCGTCCTCGGCGCGCCACACCGTGCCCATGCCGCCGCGGCCAAGCACTCGTCCCAGCCGGTACCGCCCGGCGAGAAGACGCTCACTGTTGTCCTGACGAGTCTCCTGACGAGAAGTACCCGCCCGCTCCGCCTCCGACATGCGTCCCCTCATGCAACCCGCCCTGACAGAGCCTTCATTGTCCCTCACCCGACAAGTGCCCAACGCCCAGGGTGCCCCTGACCGCGCATCGGACCGGCCGATCGGAACCCCCGGTGACGAGGGCGTCACGCAAGCCGGGATGATGGGCCGCGACAAGGGAGGAATCCGGATGCCCACGCTTCGGACACTGGTGGCCATACCGGCCTCTCTTGCCCTGCTGCTGGCACCCGCGGCAACCGGTTCCGCGTCCTCGGCGAAGGCCACGGACCCATTCCTGTCACAGTTCGTCATCAAAGGCCGGGCGCCCGCCGCGGCGCTCCTGGACCACCACGGCGGCGACGTCCGCTACGCGGCCGCCGGCCCGGGCATCGCCCGTGCCGACCACTTCCGCGCCGGCAGCATCACCAAGACCTTCATCGCCACCGTCGTCCTGCAACTGGCCGCGGAACACCGGCTGTCCCTGTCCGATCCCGTGGAGCGTCATCTGCCGGGACTGCTGCGCGGACGGGACACCGACGGGCGGCGGATCACCCTGCGCGCCCTGCTCAGCCACACCAGCGGGCTCGCCGACTTCACCGAGGTCACCCGGGGGGCCGTCCCCCTGACCCCGCTTCAGGCCGTACGCATCTCGCTCGCCCTCCCCTCGACCGGCCTCGGCCGCTTCTCGTACTCCAGCACCGACTACGTCGTCCTCGGCATGGTCGTCCGCCAGGTCACCGGTCACTCGTACGCCGCCGAGGCGCGGCGCCGCATCATCACTCCCCTCCGTCTGACGGGCACGTCCTTTCCGGGTGCCCGGGCCTCGCTGCCCGCGCCGCACGGCCGTGCCTACGCGGCCGACGGCTCCGATGTCACCGAGCTCGACCCGCGCGTGGCCGGCGCCGCGGGTGAGCTGGTGACCACGCTCGACGACCTGGACCGCTTCTACGCGGCGCTGCTGGGCGGCGAGCTGCTGCCCTCGCACTGGCTGCGCGAGATGCTCAGCACCCGTGCCGCACATGGGGCGTACGGCCTGGGGATCTTTCCGGTGAAGCTGTCGTGCGGGACCACGGTGTGGGGGCACAACGGCCGGATCGCGGGCAGCTATGTGCGCAGTGCTGCCTCGGTCGACGGCCGGCATGTCCTTACGTTCCGCGTGAACACGACGGCGGTCGCGGACCCGACCCTCGAACCCGCCCTGCTCACGGCCGAGTTCTGCCCTCGCAGTAGGTAGAACGGCCGGGGTTCGGGGGAAGATCCCGACCCCTGGTCGCTCGATCGGGTGATGTCGGACGGTCGGGCAGGGGCAAGGCGGGTTCGGCACCGCCGGGCACCACCGTCAGGGCTGAGCACCGCCGCGGCGCGACGAGAAGACCGACGGAACGGCCAGCCCCACCGGACAGGAAGCCCACCGGACGGGAGGCCCGCGGAACCGCTGAATCCACCGCCAGTAACCCCCACCGGACGCCAGGCCACACCAGACGGGTGGCCCGCCGGACGGAAGGCCCCACGGACGGGTGGCCCCACCGGACGCCAGGCCCCACCGAACCGCAGGCCCCCACCGGACCGCAGGAGGAGGCCTACAGCGGCACGATGTCCGGTGCTCCCAGCCTCGCCGCGTCCGCCGTCAGGTCGTCCGGCTGGAGTTGGGACTCCCGTTCCGCCTCCACCCGCTTCTCGTAGTGCTCGACCTCCCGCTCGATCTGGTCCTTGTCCCAGCCGAGGACCGGCGCCATCAGTTCGGCGGCCTCGCGGGCGCTGCGGGTGCCCCGGTCGAAGGTCTCGATGGAGATGCGGGTGCGGCGGGTGAGGACGTCGTCGAGATGGCGGGCGCCCTCGTGGGAGGCGGCGTAGACGACCTCGGCGCGCAGATAGTCGTCGGCGGCCGAGAGCGGCTCGCCCAGGGCGGGGTCGGCCGCGATGAGGTCGAGGACCTCCTCCGCCAACGAGCCGTACCGGTTGAGGAGGTGCTCGACCCGGACGACGTGGATGCCGGTGCGGGCGGCGATCCTGGCCCGCGCGTTCCACATCGCCCGGTAGCCCTCCGCGCCGATCAGCGGGACGTCCTCGGTGACGCACTCCGCGACCCGCATGTCGAGCCCGTGCACCGCCTCGTCGACGGCGTCCTTGGCCATCACCCGGTACGTCGTGTACTTGCCGCCCGCGACGACCACCAGCCCCGGCACCGGATGCGCGACCGTGTGCTCGCGCGACAGCTTGCTGGTGGCGTCGGACTCGCCGGCCAGCAGCGGGCGCAGCCCCGCGTACACGCCCTGCACGTCGTCGCGGGAGAGCGGCACCGCGAGCACCGAGTTGACGTGGTTAAGCAGGTAGTCGATGTCGGCGCTGGAGGCGGCGGGGTGGGCCTTGTCGAGGTCCCAGTCGGTGTCGGTCGTCCCGATGATCCAGTGCCGGCCCCAGGGGATGACGAACAGGACCGACTTCTCGGTGCGCAGGATCAGGCCGGTCGTGGAGTGGATGCGGTCCTTGGGGACGACCAGGTGGATGCCCTTGGAGGCACGGACGTGGAACTGGCCGCGCTCACCGACCATCGCCTGGGTGTCGTCGGTCCACACACCGGTCGCGTTGACGACCTGCTGGGCGTGGATCTCGTACTCCCCGCCGCCCTCCACGTCCTGCACCCGGGCCCCGACGACCCGTTCGCCCTCGCGCAGAAACCCGGTCACGCGCGCGCGGTTGGCCGCCTTCGCGCCGTAGGAGACGGCCGTGCGCACCAGGGTGGCCACATAGCGGGCGTCGTCCATCTGGGCGTCGTAGTACTGGATGGCGCCGACCAGGGCGTCCTTGCGCAGGGCGGGCGCGATCCGTAGGGCGTGACGGCGGCTCAGGTGACGGTGGACGGGCAGGCCCCGGCCGTGCCCGCTGGCCATGGACATCGCGTCGTAGAGCGCGACGCCCGAGCCGGCGTACAGGCGCTCCCAGCCCTGGTGCTGGAGCGGGTAGAGGAACGGGACAGGCTTGACCAGGTGCGGGGCGAGCCGCTCCAGGAGCAGGCCGCGCTCCTTGAGGGCTTCGCGGACCAGGGCGAAGTCGAGCATCTCCAGATAGCGCAGGCCGCCGTGGATCAGCTTGCTGGACCTGCTGGAGGTGCCGGAAGCCCAGTCACGGGCCTCGACGATGCCGGTGTTCAGGCCCCGGGTGGCCGCGTCCAGCGCGGTCCCCGTGCCGACCACTCCGCCGCCCACGACCAGCACGTCCAGCTCGCGCTCGGCCATGGCCGCCAAGGACTCCGCCCGCTGCTTGGGCCCCAGTGTCGCTGTCCTCACCGCTGCCTCCCGCTCTGCCGCCATGGGTCATGGCTCGTCGTCGGTCGTCGGTCGCATCGGCCACGCCCGGCAGGCGGGGCCCATGCCCAAAGTCTGACCGCGATGGGCGACTTCAGCCACCACGCGCCCTCAGCCTGTGGACAACGCTCGCCGAACCCCCGGAAGACACACGTACACAATCCCACATAACGTTCATATTTACTCCTAGTCTGACATTGCGCTTCGCTCGTCCTGTCCACAGGGCTTGCGCACCTGTCCCGCTTCGGTTACTGGGAAGGACGGCCCACGCCATGCCCGCAGACCTCGCCGTCATGGGACTCGGTCCCTTCGGCCTGCCCCTCGCCCAGGCCGCCGTGGCCGCCGGCATCCCGACGATCGGGTACGCCACCGGTCCCGAGGCGGGCTCGCTCAGCCCCGCCGAGCTGCGCCGGATGCTCTCGGGGGGCTTCCGGGTGGCCAAGGACCCGGCCGAACTGGGGCGCGTACGGACGGCCGTGATCTGCGCGCCGACCCCGCGCGGCGCGGACGGCGGGCTCGACCTGAGCCGGGTGGAGGCCGCGGCCCGCACCCTGGCCGAGCGGCTGCGCCCGCACACCACGGTGATCCTGGAGTCGCCGGTCCACCCGGGGACGACGGAGGACTTCCTGCGGCCCCTGCTGGAGAAGGGCTCGGGCCTGCGCGCGGGGCGCGACTTCCATCTCGCCTACTCGCCCAGCCGGGTGGATCCCGGCAGCCGCGACTTCACCCCGGCCAACACCCCCAAGGTCATCGGCGGTCTCACGCCGGCGTGCACGGAGTCGGCGGCCGCGTTCTACGGCCGGCTCACCGACAAGGTGGTACGCGCGCGTGGCCCGCGCGAAGCCGAGACCGTGCAGCTCCTGGAGACCAACTTCCGGCACGTCAACATCGCCCTCGTCAACGAGATGGCCGTCCTCTGCCATGACCTGGGCGTCGACCTGTGGGACGTCATCCGCTGCGCGGAGACCAAGCCGTTCGGCTTCCAGGCCTTCCGCCCCGGACCCGGCATCGGCGGCCACGGGGCCGCCCAGGACCTGTCCGGCGCCGCCGGCCGCGGCCTGCGCATGGTGGAACTGGCCCAGCAGGTCAACAACCGGATGCCGGGATACGTCGTCCAGCGCGCCGCCGCCCTGCTCAACGAGCACGGCAAGTCGGCGCGCGGCGCGCGCGTGCTGCTGCTCGGCGTCACCTACAAGGCCGACCTCGCCGACCAGCAGGCCACGCCCGCCCGCGAGATCGCGATCCGGCTGATGGAAATGGGCGCCTCGGTGAGTTACCACGACCCGCACATCGCGTCCTGGAACATCCTGGACCGCCCGGTGCCGCGCGCGGACTCCCTCTACGAGGCGGCCGCCGACGCCGATCTGACGATCCTGGTCCAGCAGCACCGGACGTACGACCTGCAGGGCCTGTCGGTGAAGGCACAGCTGCTGCTCGACACCCGCGGGGCGACACCGACGGGGGCGGCCCACCGGCTCTGAGCCCTGCTCCGCGGCCGCGGAGAAATCGCCAGGAGCGCTGTCACAGGCTCCTGTTAGTCTCCCCCCACTCGTCGCACAGGTGTGCGTACGTTTTTTCACCTCGCTGTTCGCGCGGTGATCCACCAGGGGGGATTTTCTGTCATGAGCCAGTCAGCTCCACCACCGCCGCAGCCCCAGTCGCCGTCACAGCCCCAGTCGCCGTCACAGCCCCGGTCAGCGCCGCGCCTCCAGCCGCAGCCGGCCGACGGCAACCCGTTCGCCCAGCAGCAGGCACCCGCGCCGTACGCCGCCCAGCCCGGCGCCGTACCCCCGCCTCCGGTGCCGCCCGTGCCGCCCCGGGGCAATGTCGCCCTCGGCGTGGCCGGTGCCGTCGTCGCGGCCGTGGCCGCCGCCGCTCTCTACGGCATGGTCATCGGCCTCACCAAGCACGAGATCGGCTGGGCGGCCGTCGGCGTCGGCTTCGTCATAGGCCTCGCGGCCGGCAGGCTCGGCGGCCGCAACCCGCTGCTCGCCGTCGTCAGCACCGTCCTCGCGCTCGGCTCCGTCTACCTTGGCCAGCTGGTCGGTGAGGCGATGATCGGCGCCGACCAGCTCGACATGAGCTTCTCCGAGGTGTTCTTCCAGCACTTCGGCGCCGTCCAGGACGCGTGGAAGGAAGAGGCCGACCCGCTGACCTTCCTCTTCTTCGCGATCGCCGGGTGGGCGGCGTTCTCGGGCACCAGGAAGGCCGCCGCCTGACGGGCTCGCGGCACGCGAAAGGGCCGGTCACCCCAACCGGGTGTCCGGCCCTTCGCCCGACCTGCGGGAACTACCGCTTGTGCTGCGAGTCCGCCACCGTCACCTCGACGCGCTGGAACTCCTTCAGCTCGCTGTAGCCGGTGGTGGCCATCGCCCGCCGCAGCGCGCCGAAGAGGTTCATCGAGCCGTCCGGGGTGTGGGACGGGCCGGTGAGGATCTCCTCGATGGTGCCGACCGTGCCGAGGTCGACCTTCTTGCCGCGCGGCAGTTCCTCGTTGACCGCCTCCATGCCCCAGTGGTGGCCCTTGCCGGGCGCGTCCGTCCCACGGGCGAGCGGGGAGCCCATCATCACCGCGTCCGCACCGCAGGCGATCGCCTTGGGGATGTCGCCGGACCAGCCGACACCGCCGTCGGCGATCACGTGGACGTACCGGCCGCCGGACTCGTCCATGTAGTCACGGCGGGCCGCCGCCACGTCCGCGACCGCGGTGGCCATCGGGACCTGGATGCCGAGCACGTTGCGCGTGGTGTGGGCGGCGCCGCCGCCGAAGCCGACGAGGACGCCCGCGGCACCCGTGCGCATCAGGTGCAGGGCCGCCGTGTAGGTGGCACAGCCGCCGACGATCACCGGGACGTCGAGCTCGTAGATGAACTGCTTCAGGTTGAGCGGCTCGTGCGAGGACGAGACGTGCTCCGCCGAGACCGTCGTACCGCGGATGACGAAGATGTCCACGCCCGCGTCCACGACCGCCTTGGAGAACTGGGCGGTGCGCTGCGGGGAGAGCGCGGCCGCCGTGACCACGCCGGAGTCGCGCACCTCCTTGATGCGCGCGCCGATCAGTTCCTCCTTGATGGGGGCCGCGTAGATCTCCTGGAGCCGGCGGGTGGCCTGCTCGGCGGGCAGCCCGGTGATCTCGTCGAGCAGCGGCTGCGGGTCCTCGTGCCGGGTCCAGAGACCTTCGAGGTTGAGCACGCCGAGGCCACCGAGCTCACCGATGCGGATGGCGGTGGCCGGGGAGACGACCGAGTCCATGGGGGCGGCCAGGAACGGCAGCTCGAAGCGGTAGGCGTCGATCTGCCAGGTGATCGAGACCTCCTTCGGGTCCCGCGTACGGCGGCTGGGGACGACGGCGATGTCGTCGAAGGCGTACGCCCGGCGGCCGCGCTTGCCGCGCCCGATCTCGATCTCAGTCACGTCTGTGGCCTTTCCTTCTTCGTTTCAGCGTCTTCCAGTATCGCCGACGGGTACGGCAAGGGCGGCCCCGGTGCGCCCGGGACCGCCCTGGAAAGGCCGTGGAGACTACTTGCGGCTGTAGTTCGGCGCCTCGACCGTCATCTGGATGTCGTGCGGGTGGCTCTCCTTGAGGCCCGCGGAGGTGATGCGGACGAACTTGCCCTTGGATTCCATCTCCTCGATGGTGGCGGCGCCCACGTAACCCATGGTCTGGCGCAGTCCGCCGACGAGCTGGTGCAGCACGTTGGAGAGCGGGCCGCGGTAGGGCACCTGGCCCTCGACGCCCTCGGGCACGAGCTTGTCGTCGGAGGCGACCTCGGCCTGGAAGTACCGGTCCTTCGAGTACGACCGGCCCTGGCCGCGGGACTGCATCGCACCGAGCGACCCCATGCCGCGGTACGACTTGAACTGCTTGCCGTTGATGAAGAGGAGTTCGCCGGGCGACTCCTCGCAGCCGGCCAGCAGGCTGCCGAGCATCACGGTGTCGGCGCCGGCGGCGAGCGCCTTGCCGATGTCGCCGGAGTACTGCAGACCGCCGTCGCCGATCAGCGGGATGCCGGCCGCGCGGGCCGCGAGGGAGGCCTCGTAGATGGCGGTGACCTGCGGGACGCCGATGCCGGCGACCACGCGCGTGGTGCAGATGGAACCGGGGCCCACACCCACCTTGATGCCGTCGACACCGGCGTCGACGAGCGCCTGGGCGCCGTCGCGGGTGGCGACGTTGCCGCCGATCACGTCGACGTCCACGCTCGACTTGATCTTCGACATCCAGCTGAGGGCGTTGCTGTTGTGGCCGTGCGAGGTGTCGACGACCAGGAAGTCCGCGCCGGCCTCGGCGAGCGCCTGGGCCCGCTCCAGGGCCTCGGGGCTGGCCCCGACGGCGGCGCCGACGAGCAGGCGGCCCTCGGCGTCCTTGGCGGCGTTCGGGTACTTCTCGGCCTTGACGAAGTCCTTGACCGTGATCAGGCCCTTGAGGACGCCCTCGGCGTCCACCAGCGGCAGCTTCTCGATCTTGTGCTTGCGCAGCAGCTGGATGGCCTCGGTGCCGGAGATGCCGACGTTGCCGGTGACCAGCGGCATCGGGGTCATGACCTCGTGCACGCGGCGGGAGCGGTCGCTCTCGAAGGCCATGTCACGGTTGGTGACGATGCCGAGCAGCTTGCCGGCCGGGTCGGTGACGGGCACGCCGCTGATCCGGAACTTGGCGCACAGGGCGTCGGCCTCGGCGAGGGTCGCCTCCGGGCGCACCGTGATCGGGTCGGTGACCATGCCGGACTCGGACCGCTTGACCAGGTCGACCTGGTTGACCTGGTCCTCGACCGACAGGTTGCGGTGCAGCACGCCGACGCCGCCGAGGCGGGCCATCGCGATCGCCATGCGGGACTCGGTCACCTTGTCCATCGCCGCGGACAGGAGCGGGATGTTCACCCGGACGTTGCGGGAGATGCGGGACGAGGTGTCGACCGCGTTCGGGAGCACCTCGGATGCACCCGGCAGCAGCAGCACGTCGTCGTAGGTAAGCCCGAGTGTCGCGAATTTTCCGGGCACTCCGTCGACGTTGGCAGTCATGACACCTTCCCCAAATGGCCTTGAACGGTGCGGATGTCCATGCTAACGGGAAGCACAGGCCCCAAATTCCACGGTACGACTCAGCTTCAGGCTTCGTATGTTCGTACGGAAATGAGCGCACACCTGTTCATCGGGGGCGGCGAACCGTGCGGCTACTGCTCCGCGAGGGCGCGCAGCCGGCTCAGGGCCCGGTGCTGGGCGACCCGGACCGCGCCCGGTGACATTCCCAACATCTGACCCGTCTCCTCGGCGGTGAGACCCACCGCGATGCGCAGGAGCAGGAGCTCGCGCTGGTTCTCGGGGAGGTTGGCCAGGAGTTTCTTGGCCCATTCGGCGTCGCTGCTGAGCAGCGCCCGCTCCTCGGGGCCGAGGGAGTCGTCGGGGCGTTCGGGCATCTCGTCGGAGGGGACGGCCGTGGAGCCCGGATGGCGCATCGCGGCCCGCTGCAGGTCGGCGACCTTGTGGGAGGCGATGGCGAAGACGAAGGCCTCGAAGGGGCGGCCGGTGTCGCGGTAGCGGGGCAGCGCGAGGAGGACCGCCACGCAGACCTCCTGGGCCAGGTCCTCCACGAAGTGCCGGGCGTCGCCCGGCAGGCGGGACAGGCGCGTGCGGCAGTAGCGCAGCGCGAGGGGGTGGACATGGGCGAGCAGGTCGTGCGTGGCCTGCTCGTCCCCGTCGACGGCGCGGTGGACGAGAGCGCCGATCGTCCCTATGGCGGTGACCGCCTCGTCGTCGCGCATCGGTCCATCGTGCCCTGCTGCCGTCGGTGGTGTGGCACCGCGTCCGTCGTTGTGCACTGAAGCGTTATGAGTAGGTGCGCCGGAGCTCATCCCTTGCGCCCTCCCCTTCCGCTCGAACGACTCGTCCCCGAGAGACTCCACACCTCAAGGATGCGGCATCGGCGCCGAAACGAGCAGCGGGCGTGCGGCGCTCCGCCTTGCGGACCCCGCCCACCGTGAGGTAGGCGGGGGCGTCCGGTCGGTCCGCGATCCCGCTGCGGCGCAGCTCACCGCCCTGCTATCGGACCAGTCCCCAGCGGAAGCCGAGGGCCACCGCGTGGGCGCGGTCTGAGGCGCCGAGCTTCTTGAACAGGCGCCGGGCATGGGTCTTCACGGTGTCCTCGGAGAGGAACAACTCCCGGCCGATCTCGGCGTTGGAGCGGCCGTGGCTCATGCCTTCCAGGACCTGGATCTCGCGCGCGGTGAGGGTGGGCGCGGCGCCCATCTCGGCCGAGCGGAGCCGGCGGGGCGCCAGCCGCCAGGTGGGGTCCGCGAGCGCCTGGGTGACGGTCGCGCGCAGCTCCGCACGCGAGGCGTCCTTGTGCAGGTAGCCGCGGGCGCCGGCGGCGACGGCCAGGGCCACCCCGTCCAGGTCCTCGGCGACCGTGAGCATGATGATGCGCGCGCCGGGGTCGGCCGACAGCAGCCGGCGCACGGTCTCGACGCCGCCCAGTCCGGGCATGCGCACGTCCATCAGAATCAGGTCGGAGCGGTCGGCGCCCCAGCGGCGGAGGACTTCCTCGCCGTTGGCCGCCGTGGTCACGCGCTCGACGCCGGGCACGGTCGCCACCGCGCGGCGCAGCGCCTCTCGGGCAAGCGGGGAGTCGTCGCAGACGAGGACGGATGTCATGACCGCCCTCCGCAGCTGATGCGCGTCACCTTGAGCCTCCAGGCTGGTACGGAATCGTCACCTGTGCGGTCGACCGTCTCGGACGCCTGCCCGAGCGCTTGTTGTTTCAACCGCCTCCGCACTCTCAACGACGGTCACTCGAAAGAGTTACGGGGCTGCCTGCCGTCTTCGGCACTCTACGTGAGGGCGCGGACACGGTGCAGACATGGACGTCAGACCCTCAACTTTTCATCACATCCAATGCCCCATTTAGACCTTTTTCTTCCCGTTTCACGGTGTCTGGGGCTAGATTCGCAATGAGTCATATTTTCATCTCTCTAGACCGGAGATGTACGGTCGTTGGCACCGTATCCGCCCAGAACGGCTACAAGGGGTCACGTAATGGCAGATTTCTCCCGCCTTCCCGGACCGAACGCGGACCTGTGGGACTGGCAGCTCCTGGCTGCCTGCCGTGGGGTCGACAGCTCGCTCTTCTTCCATCCCGAGGGCGAGCGCGGGGCGGCTCGGAGTGCCCGTGAGAACTCGGCCAAGGAGGTCTGCATGAGGTGCCCGGTCCGTGCGGAGTGCGCGGCACACGCGTTGGCGGTCCGCGAGCCTTACGGAGTCTGGGGCGGCCTGACCGAGGACGAGCGCGAAGAGCTCATGGGGAGGGCGCGCAACAGGCTGGTGTCGGCCTCGACGACCAGCGGCGACCCCCTCCCGCACACCTGAAGGAACCGATTCCCTCGCACACACCTGAAAGAACGTTTCTTCTAACCGCTGCCGATCGGGCCGCCCGTCGGCCCCGCCTTCCTAGGCCCGCTGGGCCGCCCGGCCCAGCTGTTCCAGCGTCGCCGCCACCGCCGGCACCTGTGCCAGGTCGGGCAGGGTGAGGGCGACGATCTCCCGCACCACCGCGGGTTCCAGCGCCACCGTGCGCGCGCCTCTCGGACGTACCGACTCGATCGCCAGCTGGGGCAGCACCGCGACGCCCAGACCGGCGCCGACCAGGCCGACCACGGCCGGGTAGTCGTCGGTGGCGAAGTCGATGCGGGGCGTGAAGCCCACGTTCTGACACGCCTGGACGAGCTGTCCCCGGCAGCGCGGGCAGCCCGCGATCCAGGGCTCGTCGGCGAGTTCCCCGAGGGCGACCGACTCCGCGCGTGCGAGCCGGTGCCGTTCGGGCAGCAGGCCGACCAGCCGGTCCGTCAGCAACGGCCGCACCACCAGGTCGTCCCACTCCTCGGCGCCCGCCGCACCCTCGTAGCGGAAGGCCAGCGCGATGTCGCAGTCACCCGCGCGCAACAGCTCCACGGATTTCGGCGGCTCGGCCTCCTCCAGGGAGACCCGGGTGCCGGGATGGGCCGCGCGCAGGGCGGCCAGCGCCGTCGGGACCAGGGTGGAGCTGCCGCTCGGAAAGGAGACCAGCCGGACCCGGCCGGCGCGCAGGCCGGCGATCGCGGCGACCTCCTCCTCGGCGGCGGTGAGCCCGGCGAGGATCCCGGAGGCGTGCCGCACGAGGGCCTCGCCGGCCTGGGTCAGACGCATCTCACGGCCGTTGCGCACCAGCAGCGGAGTGCCCACCGAGGTCTCCAGGGCCTTCATCTGCTGACTGACGGCGGGCTGGGTGCAGCCCAGTTCACGCCCCGCCGCCGAGAAGGAACCGGTGGTGGCGACGGCGCGCAGGACGCGGAGATGACGGGCCTCTATCACCCCTGAAGCATAAGGCGGGCTTGGACAGCGCACCCCGAAACGCGTCGACGCTTTGAGGCCGGTCCCGTACCTTCGGACCATGGAGCTTCTCTCGGTGAACCTCGGAATCCCGACGCCATCGCCCCACACGGACCAGAAGGACGGCGTGACCGGCATCGACAAGCGCCCCGTGGCCGGCCCGGTGCGGGTGCAGGCGCCCGGACCCAAGGGGGTCGCGGGCAGCGGACTGGCCGGGGACGCGGTGTGCGAGCTGCGCCACCACGGCGGCGACGACCAGGCGGTGTACGCCTACGCGCGCGAGGACCTCGACGCCTGGGAGAAGGAGCTCGGCCGCCCGCTGCCGAACGGCTGTTTCGGTGAGAACCTCACGACAAACGGGCTGATCGTGTCGGACGCGCTGATCGGCGAGCGCTGGCGGATCGGTTCCGGGGTCGTACTGGAGGTCACCTCCGGGCGCATCCCGTGCCGTACCTTCCAGGGCCATCTGGGCGAGCGGGGATGGGTGAAGAGGTTCACGCGGAAGGGTGCGTCCGGTGCCTACCTCCGAGTGATCGAACCGGGCGATATCCGGGCCGGCGACCCGATCGAGATCGTGCACCGGCCGGCCCACGGGGTGACGGCGGCGATGGAGTTCCGCGCGACCACCACCGAGCGGGAGCTGCTGCCGCGGATCCTCGCGGCGGGCGAGGCGCTGCACCCGGAGGCGCTGGCGCTGGCCCGGAAGTACGTGGCCGCGCGACAGGACTGAACGGCCGTCACTCCCGGGTCGTTCACCGGCGCTTCACCCTTCGGGAGAGCTGGTGCGCGCAGCGGACGCCGTCAGTCCGGGTAACTACCCTTGGGCCATGACAACGGCTCTGATTACGGGATCGACCGCGGGGATCGGTGCCGCGTTCGCGCGGCGGCTGGCGGCGGACGGGCACAACCTCGTTCTGGTGGCGCGGGACACCAAACGGCTGCGCGAGCAGGCGACCGAGCTGCACGACCGGCACGGCATCGAGGCGGAGGTGCTCACCGCCGACCTCGCCGAGGACACCGGCATCGAGTCGGTCGCAGGCCGCCTCGGCGACCGCAGGAACCCGGTCGACCTGCTGATCAACAACGCGGGCTTCGGCAACAAGGGCCGTTATCTGGACGTCCCGATGGCCGACGAGCTGAAGATGCTCAAGGTGCACTGCGAGGCGGTGCTGCGGCTGACGTCGGCGGCGGCCGAGGCGATGCGGGAGCGCGGGCGCGGCGGTGTCGTCAACGTGGCCTCGGTGGCGGCCTTCGTGCCCCGGGGCACCTACGGGGCCTCGAAGGCGTGGGTCGTCCAGTTCACCCAGGGCGCGGCCCGCGACCTGGCGGGGACCGGCGTCCGTCTGATGGCCCTGGCGCCCGGTTTCGTGCGCACCGAGTTCCACCAGCGGGCCGGGATGGGTACGGACAACATCCCGGACTGGATGTGGCTGGACGCCGACAAGCTGGTCGAGGCGGCGCTCGCCGACCTCGCGCGCGGCAAGTCGCTGTCGATCCCGGACCCGCGGTACAAGGTGCTGACCGGTCTGGCGAAGGTGGCGCCGCGCGGGCTGCTCGGCGGCATCACCTCGAAGACGGGACGCAAGTACGGGCCGCAGTGACGGCTGTGGTGCCGCTTGCCCCCGGTGGGAAAATGGGCGTGACGGTACCGGACCCAGGGGGGCCGGAGGCGGTGGCATGACGTTCGTACAGCTCATCGAGTGCAGGACCAGCAGGCCGGCCGAGATGGACCGGCTGATGGACAGGTGGGTCACGCAGGCCAAGGGGAAACGGACGGCGACGCACGCGGTGGTCGGCAAGGACCGCTCCGACGCGTCGCACGTCGTCGAGATCGTGGAGTTCCCCTCGTACGAGGAGGCGATGCGGAACTCCAACCGGCCGGAGACCGACCAGGTCCTCAACGAGATACTGGCAATCTGCGAGGGGATGCCGACGTTCACGGATCTGGACGTGGTGCGCGACGAGCGGTGGTACGCCGACACCGCGCGGCGGTTCTTCGAGACGATCGCCGCGCCCGGCCCGTTGGTTCCGCTGGACGACCTGATCACCGAGGACTACCACGACCACGAACCGGTCGAGGGCCAGGACACCATCGGCATGGACGCGATGCGCCGCAAGCTGGAGATGTGGCGGGCGGCCTTCGACTTCTCGTTCCTCGTCGAGGACCAGATCGCCCAGGGCGACCGGGTGTGCACCAGGTGGCTCTGGACGGGTGTGCAGAAGACGGAGTTCATGGGGGTGCCGAACACCGGTCGGCAGGTCACCATGGCCGGGACGACGATCCACCGCTTCGACGCCGCCGGGAAGATGGCCGAGGGCTGGTTGCAGTACGACCGGCTCGGGCTGATGGAGCGGCTCGGAGCGCTGGACGCGCTGGCGAAGTAGGCAGACGATCGAAGTACCCGCGAGGGGCGAAGCCCCCGTTCCGGACAGGAACGGGGGCTTCTTCCGTCGGGTGAGCGACACACGCTGCGACCGGCTGCCCGTGTCGCACGAGCGGATGCCGCGAGGACGGCGGCGTGTCCCCTCGTCACTGACGATTCGTCACCTTCCCTCAGAAAAAGCTCAGCCGATGGTCAAGCCAATGTCAAGCAAACGCCAGGCAAAGGTAAAGTCCACTGCTCCGAAACACCATCGAAAGTGGACAGAATTGAATTGATCATGCCATTCACCTCCCCTTCGTGACTGCTAGGTTCACGGCGGCTCCGGACCTGACCATCCGGGACCTTGCACAACAACGGGAGGAAAACATGCGCAAGTTGGCAGTCGGCGCAATAGCCGCAGGCCTGTTCGCCGTCAGCGCGGGGACGGCGGCCGCCGCCTCATGGCACACCGTTCCGACGCTGTCCACCGGCGGCGGTTCGTTCACCAGTGGCCAGTACGCCTTCTGGCCCTCGAACCAGAACCACGGCGCCTTCGAGTGGGCGGGCAACCTGAACGACACCGACAACGGTGACGGTCACAACGTCTACATGCAGGTCCGCGTCGAGGGCTACGACTGGAGCCGCTACAACGGCAAGCAGAAGCACAGCGTCCCGCTCGACAAGCTGAACTGGGACGGCGCCGCTCTGCACACCGACGACGCCTACATCCGCGTCTGCCGTGACAAGGGCTCGCTCAACCCTGACAACTGCTCGTCGACGAAGCACTACCAGAGGTAGCCGGCGCTTCGGCAGGACCGCGGGCCCAGGGGCACATCCCCCCTGGGCCCGCACGCTTCTTTGGGGGAAGCCATCAGCACGTCAGACATCATCTCGGCCGTCGGAGTCGACCTCTCCTACGGCAACCACCAGGCCGTCCGCGACGCCCATCTCTCGGTCGCCCCGGGTGAGGTCGTGGCCATCACAGGGCAGAGCGGCTCCGGAAAGTCCTCGCTGCTCTACTGCCTCGCCGGCGTCCTGCCGACCACACGTGGTCAGGTGCGCTTCGAAGGCCGCTCACTCGGTGACCTCTCCGACGACGAGATCAGCGCCCTGCGCCGGGAACGGTTCGGGTTCGTCTTCCAGTACGGCGAACTGCTCCCGGAACTGACCATCGAGGAGAACACCGCGCTGCCACTGCGTCTGACCGGACAGCGCAAGCGGCCCGCTCTCGCCAGAGCGGGCGAAGTCCTGGACCGGCTCGGCCTCGGCGAGCTGCGTGAACGCCGGCCGTCGCAGGTCTCAGGAGGGCAGAGTCAGCGCGCCGCGGTGGCGCGCGCCCTGGTCCACCGGCCCGCGGTCGTGTTCGCCGACGAGCCGACGGGCTCCCTGGACAGCGCCAACGCCTCCGCCGTACTGAAGGAGTTCCTCGGGCTGGCCCGCTCACAGGGCACCGCCGTCATTCTGGTGACGCACGATCACGGGGTTGCCGCACAGGCCGACACCCGATACACGATGGCGGACGGGGTACTCACGCCGCGAGGTGCGGCGTGACGGAATTCCTGCTCGGTCTGCGACTCCTCTTCGGCGCGGGACGAGGCAACCGCACACGCTTCTTCCTGATGGCGGCCGGCGGCTCCATCGGTGTCTGCTGCCTGGCCCTCGTCCTCACCGTTCCGGCGATCCTGCACGCCCACGACGGCCGGGCCGCGGCACGACAGCCCGTCACCTCCGCCAAGGGGCCGGCGGACGGCACGCTCGTCGTCCAGCGCTCCGACGCGTACGGGTCCAGGCCGTTCACCCGCGTGTTCATCGCCAGGGGCACCGAGGGAACACGGTCGGCCCCGCCCGGTCTGACCCGGCTCCCCGGCCCCGGCGAGGTGTTCGTCTCGCCGCGGGTCCATGACCTCCTGCGCGAGGCCCCCGCCGTCAAGGGGCTGCTGCCGGGACGGGAGAAGGGAACCATCGCGGGGGCCGGGCTCGCGCACCCGGACGAGCTGTACGCGTACGTCGGCACCACGCGCGGCCGTATCGCCCACGAGGGCCGGACCCTGAAGGGTTTCGGGTACGACTACGCCCCGTCCCCCGCCGTGGAACCGTCCACGCTGACGGACGTGCGGTTCGCCCTGGCCACCCTGGTTCTGCTGCCCCTGGGGATCTTCCTCACGGTCTGTGCGCGTCTGTCGGCCGCCAGCCGCATGCGGCGCCTGGCGGCGCTGCGCCTGCTGGGCCTCAGCGTCAAGGGCACCCAGCGCGTGAACGCGGCGGAGACCGTGATGGCCGCGCTGCTCGGCGCGGTGCTCGGCCTCGGTGAGTACTGGGTTCTCAACCAGGTGATGTCCAGGACCGGGCTGCCCGCGCTGCGGTGGTATCCGGACGACGGTGCCCTGTCCGCGACCACCGTCGCCGTCTGTCTGATCGGCTGCCCGGCGCTGGCCTGGTTCGTCGGCCGCAAGAGCGCGCGGGAAGCCGCCGCCAACCCGCTGGCGGTACGCCGCACCGCGCTCCCGCGACCGCCGTCCAAGTGGGGCGGTCTCCTCCTGATCGCCGGTATGGGCATCGTCTCCGGCTTCTGCCTCAGCGGTGTGCTCGGGCACCCGGCGTCGAGTGTGGGCGTGAACGCGCTGCTCGTGGTCGGCGGCGTCGTGCTGACCGGAGTCGGGCTCGTGCTCACGCTCCCGTTGATCTCGTACGTTCTCGCCCGCCGCGTGGCGGCGTCCACCCAGTCCCTCACGCTGAACCTGGCGATGCGGCGCAACGAGGCCGAGCCCGGAAGCACGATGAGGGTCGTCACCGGTCTCGTACTCCTCGTCTACGCCGCCTCGCTCGCCCAGGGTGTTCTGATCCAGCTGGAGCAGGTCAGCCGACCGTCCGGGCCCGTGCAGGACTACTCCCTCTCCCTGTCCGCCCTGAGCCCGGACCGGCAGAGGGAACTCGGCGGCCTCGCCGGTGTGCGCACTCACGCCGTCATGATGAACTCCTGGGTCGACTTCGAGAGGAAGAGCCCCGAGGACGCGTTCGCGTCGTCGGCCACCGCCCTGATCGCCACCTGCGCGCAGCTGGACCGCATGGTCCAGCGCTCCCAGGGCTGCGTGGACGGCAAGGTGATGAGGCTCGTCGACCCCAACTCCAGCGTCGGATCCGGCGTGAAGCCGGGCACGCCCTTCCGGTTCCGGCTCTCGGGGAGCGGGACCGGGCACCTGGACATCGGCTTCCCCGCCGACGGGATCGTCTACAGCGGGTACTCCGCGTCCGCCGTGGGCAACGCCGTGCTCCTCGTCCCGCCGTCGGCACTGCCCGCACACGCCCGGCCCCGTGACGCCGAGCTCGTACTGACCAGCAGCTCGGAGCCCGGACAGGTCCGCAAGGTCCTCGACGGCATCGGTGCGATCGCCCCGATCGCCGAGGTGGAGCTGGTCGGACTGAACGTCCAGGGACTCGAACAGATATCGGTCGTCGAAACCCTGCTGGCCCTCGGCATGGTCATGGGGCTGGTCATCGGCGTGGCCGCGTTCCTGGTGTCCGTGACCGACCGCGCGGTCGAACGCCGTGCGCAGGTCACCGCCATCACCCTGATCGGTGCGCGGGCCCGGACCATGCGGGCCGTGCAGTGCCTCCAGGTGGTGCTGCCGCTCGGTCTCGGTCTCGCCCTGGCGGCCGTCACCGGGAAGCTCGCCGAGTCCAGCTACCTGATCACCGGTGGCGGGGCGATCCGCTGGGATGTCGCCGGCATCCCCCTGCTGTCCGTGGCGGTGGCGGGAGTGGTGGCGGCCGCGGCAGCGGGCTCACTGCCGCTGGCCGGCCGCCGGATCGATCCGGAGCTGATCCGCCGCGACTGACCGGTCGGCTCGCCAGGACGAAACGGGCTGCCCGAGGCCGGGATCACCGCTCATCGACACACGGGGTGCTGAGACCCGGACGCGTCCCGGCAGTCCGGTGAGAGCACTGTGCCCCGCCGCAGAGCGGCGGGGCACAGCGACCTACTGCTCACCGGCTTCGCCGGCGTGCCTCAGTGGGAGTGGCCGTGGGAGTGACCGGCGGCGGCCGGCTCCTCCTCTTCCTTCTTCTCGACGACCAGGGTCTCGGTCGTCAGGAGGAGGGAGGCGATGGAGGCGGCGTTCTCCAGGGCGGAGCGGGTGACCTTGACCGGGTCGATGACGCCGGCCTTGACCAGGTCGCCGTACTCGCCGGTGGCGGCGTTGAAGCCCTGGCCCTTCTCCAGCTCGGCGACCTTGGAGGTGATGACGTAGCCCTCCAGGCCGGCGTTCTCGGCGATCCAGCGCAGCGGCTCGACGACCGCGCGGCGGACCACGGCGACACCGGTGGCCTCGTCGCCGGTCTTGCCCAGGCCGCCCTCCAGCACCTTCGCGGCGTGGACGAGCGCGGAGCCACCACCGGAGACGATGCCCTCCTCGACCGCGGCGCGGGTCGCGGAGATGGCGTCCTCCAGACGGTGCTTCTTCTCCTTCAGCTCCACCTCGGTGGCGGCGCCGACCTTGATCACGCACACGCCGCCGGCCAGCTTCGCGAGGCGCTCCTGGAGCTTCTCGCGGTCCCAGTCGGAGTCGGTGTTCTCGATCTCGGCCTTGATCTGGGCGACGCGGCCGGTGACCGCACCGGAGTCACCGGCGCCGTCGACGACCGTGGTGTCGTCCTTGGTGACCGTGACACGGCGGGCGGAGCCCAGCACGTCCAGGCCGGCCTGGTCGAGCTTGAGGCCGACCTCCTCGGAGATGACCGTGGCGCCGGTGAGGATCGCCAGGTCCTCCAGCATCGCCTTGCGGCGGTCGCCGAAGCCGGGGGCCTTGACCGCGACCGCGTTGAAGGTGCCGCGGATCTTGTTGACGACGAGGGTGGAGAGCGCCTCGCCCTCGACATCCTCGGCGATGATCAGCAGCGGGCGGGAGGCGTTGCCCTGGATGATCTTCTCGAGCAGCGGGAGCAGGTCCGCGATGGAGGAGATCTTGCCCTGGTTGATGAGGATGTAGGGGTCCTCCAGGACGGCCTCCATGCGCTCCTGGTCCGTCACGAAGTACGGAGACAGGTAGCCCTTGTCGAAGGCCATGCCCTCGGTGAAGTCCAGCTCCAGACCGAAGGTGTTGGACTCCTCGACGGTGATGACACCGTCCTTGCCGACCTTGTCCATCGCCTCGGCGATGAGCTCGCCGACCTGCTGGTCCTGGGCGGACAGCGCGGCGACGGCGGCGATGTCGGCCTTGTCGTCGATCGGACGGGCGGAGGAGAGCAGCTCCTCGGAGACAGCGGCGACGGCGGCGTCGATGCCCTTCTTCAGGGCGGCCGGGGAGGCACCCGCGGCGACGTTCTTGAGGCCCTCGCGGACGAGCGCCTGGGCCAGCACGGTGGCGGTGGTCGTACCGTCACCCGCGATGTCGTTGGTCTTGGTCGCCACCTCCTTCACCAGCTGGGCGCCGAGGTTCTCGTACGGGTCGTCGAGCTCGACCTCGCGGGCGATGGTGACACCGTCGTTGGTGATGGTGGGGGCGCCGAACTTCTTGTCGATGACGACGTTGCGGCCCTTGGGGCCGATCGTCACCTTGACGGTGTCGGCAAGCTTGTTGACGCCGCGCTCGAGGGCGCGACGGGCGTCCTCGTCGAACTTCAGGATCTTCGCCATGGGAGCGGTTCAGCCCTCTCGGAAAACGTGAGTGAAACGAACCGCGCCCCCGACGCCCGGCTTCATAAGGTCGCGGGGGCCAGGGGCGCAGCTCAAAGCAGAATGTGCTTGGGGTGAACTACTTCTCGATGATCGCGAGCACGTCGCGAGCCGAGAGGACGAGGTACTCGTCGCCGTTGTACTTCACCTCGGTGCCGCCGTACTTGCTGTAGAGCACGACGTCGCCGACCTTGACGTCGAGCGGCAGGCGCTCGCCGTTCTCGAAACGGCCCGGGCCCACGGCGAGGACAGCACCCTCCTGGGGCTTCTCCTTCGCGGTGTCCGGGATGACCAGGCCAGAGGCGGTGGTCTGCTCGGCGTCGAGCGGCTGGACCACAATGCGGTCCTCAAGCGGCTTGATGGCAACCTTGGAGCTGGTGGTCGTCACGATCCGACCTCCCCCTTCGGAGATCTCACGGGGTTAACTGTCTGAGGTGGCGACCAGGTGGATCCGTCGTCGCGGGTGCCGGACCTGCCCGTCGCGTTGTTGGCACTCTCATCTGCCGAGTGCCAGAGCCGAGACTATGACTGCGATTAGCACTCGGTCAAGCGGAGTGCCAATTGCCCGCGGCGCGGCGCGGAAAAAAATAGTGACCGGGGCCGCTGTGGCCGTCCCTGGGCCGCCGCCGGTTCCTACAGGTAATCCTCCAGCCGCCCCACCGTCAGACCGTTCTCCTGGACCCGGCGGAGCAGGCGGGTCGTGCGTTCGCGCAGGGTCAGGCCGGTGGCCTCGTCCGGGCCGACCAGGACGATGTCGCCGGGGCGCAGCCGCTTCTCGCCGTGGCGGTACGCGACGCCGTCGGCCGTCATCGCCGCGCGCCACAGGACCACCGCCGCCACCCCGCAGTCGGCCGCCGCGCGCAGGGTGGTGGTGTCGTACGTGCCGTAGGGCGGGCGGAAGAGGCGGGGGCGGATGCCGAAGCGGGACTTCAGCTTCTCCTGCTGGCCGCAGATCTCGGCGCGCTGGCCGGCGTAGGGCAGGCCGGGCATGGCCGGATGGTCGAGGGTGTGGTTCTGGACGCTCGCGCCGACCTCCTGGAGGCGGGCGAAGTGGCCGTAGCCGGGGCCGACCACGCTGTCCGTGAGGAACATGCTCACCGGGAGCCGCAGTTCACGGACCATGTCCACGAACCGCGGGTCCTTCTCGGCACCGTCGTCGTAGGTGAGGAATACGACCTTGTCGGTGGTGGTGACGTGGTCCACGACCGGGGGGAGGTTCGCGTGGAGGGCGAGCGGGTGGAGCGGCGGGTGCGGCGCCGGGAGCAGGGGTGCGGTCAGGCCCCAGTGGCGGTACGGCTGTTCGCCGGCCGGGCCGTGCGGCCGTACCCGGTCGGCCGCCTTCTTGCCCAGCCGTTCGATCGGGTCGACGGACTGCGCGCAGCCCGCCAGGAGGAGGGCGGCGGTCAGCAGCGCGGCCGTCGCCCTCGGCCGGCTCACAGGTAGTCCTCCAGGCGCGCCACCGCATAGCCCTCGCGGGTGACCTTGTTCAGAAAGCGGCGCATGTCGTCGACCATCGTGCCGTCCCAGTCGTCCTTGCCCCGGAAGTGCGTGAGCACGATGTCCCCGGGGTGCAGGCCGCGGTCCCACTCGCGGTACTCCCAGTGGTCGACGAACACCTCCTCGTCCCAGATCGGCGCGTACTTGATGCCGCAGGACTTGGCGGCGCGCAGGGTGTCGCCGTTGTAGTTGCCGTAGGGCGGCCGGAAGACCGTCGGCGCCTTGCCGAACTGCTTCTTCATGATCGTCTGCATGCCGCAGATCTCGTCCCGCTGCTCCTCGTAGGACAGGCCGGGCAGATAGGGGTGGGTCAGGGTGTGGTTGTTGAGGGTGTGGCCCTCGGACTGCATGGTGCGGAAGTAGCCGTAGTCGTCCTTGACCAGGTAGTTGCTGAGGAACGCGGTGTAGGGGATCCGCAGGTCGTTCATCATCCGGAGGAACCGCGGGTCCTTGTTCGAGCCGTCGTCGATGGTCAGGAAGACGACCTTCCGCTTGGTGGGGATCGTGGTGAAGACCGGGGGCAGATCGTCCTCCTCCTGCCCGTCCACCTCGAAGCCGTCGCGCGCGGTGATCCTCGGCTTCACCTGCGGCGGGGCCGGGGGCCGCAGCGGGACCGCGTCCAGGCCCCAGCGCCTGGCGGCGGCGACCAGGGCGGCGTGGGAGTCGGGGGCGGGTGCCGCCCGGGGCGGCGCCTGCCGGCCGGCGGGCGGACGGGCGGTGGAGCCGGTGTCCGGCCCCGCGCAGCCGGACATCAGGGCGGCCACGGCCAGCAGGCCCGCCGCGCCCGCCTTCAACCCTTTTTTGTCATTTTGTACGACTACTCGCATGGCGTCGGATCCTTCCAGTCCCTCCCCCGGAACCGGCGCCGACACCGCCGCCGGAGGCGAACCATCCACCGACTGGCCGACAATGACCCGGTGAACGACCTCCTCGCCCCCCTCCTCTCCCCCGAGGGCCGCGCCCTCCTCGCCGAGGTCCGCGGCACCGCGCCCGCCGACGAACTCGCCGTGGCCACCCGGCTGCGCCGCGAGCACCCCGCCGACCTGGTGTCGGCGGCACTCGCCCAGGCCCGGCTGCGGCAGCGGGCGGCGGCGAAGTTCGGGGAGGCGGACGCGGACCGCATGTTCTTCACACCGAACGGGGTCGAGCAGTCGACGCGGGCGAGCGTCGCCTCGTACCGGGCGGAGTCTCTCCGGGCGCTGGGCGTCCGCACCATCGCCGACCTGTGCTGCGGCATCGGCGGCGACGCGATCGCGCTCGCCCGTGCCGGGATCCGCGTGCTGGCGGTGGACCGGGACCCGTCGGCCGCGGCCGTGGCACGGGCCAACGCCGAGGCGCTCGGGCTCGACGACCTGATCGAGGTGCGGGAGGCGGACGTCACGGAGGTGGATACGGCCGGCTACGACGCCGTGTTCGTCGACCCGGCCCGGCGCGGCGGCCGGGGCCGCATCTTCGATCCGGAGGCCTACTCCCCACCGTTGTCGTGGGCCGTCGAGGCGGCCCGGCAGGCGTCGTGCGGTGTGCTGAAGGTCGCGCCGGGCATCCCGCACGAGGCGATCCCCGCGGATGCCGAGGCCGAATGGATCTCGGACGGGGGCGACGTCAAGGAGGCGACGGTGTGGTTCGGCGCGCGGGTGACGCCCGGCGCCCGGCGGGCGGTGCTGCTGCCCTCGGGGGCCGGCGTGTGGGCCTCGCCCGACAGCATGCTGCCGAATCCCGAGGTGCGGCCCGTCGGGCGGTACCTGTACGAGCCCGACGGCGCCGTCATCCGGGCCCACCTGGTCGCCGAGGTGGCCGCGGACCTGGACGGCGGACTGATCGACCCCACCATCGCGTACATCACGGCGGACGAGCGGCACATGACCCCGTACGCCAGCGCGTACGAGATCACCGACCAGCTCCCCTTCAACGTCAAGAAGCTGAAGGCGCTGCTGCGCGAGCGCGGGGTCGGCACGCTGACCGTGAAGAAGCGCGGGTCGGCCGTGGAGCCGGAGGAACTGCGCAGGAAGGTCAAGCCGCAGGGGCCGAACTCGGCGACGGTGTTCCTGACCCGGGTGGCGGGGGCGCCGACCATGCTCGTCGGCGCCCCCGCGCGGCCTGCTACTGGTGCTGGGCCGTCCTGATCGTGCCCAGGTTCGGCTCGGCGACCGGACGGGCGGACTTGGTCCCGGCCGAGGCGGGCTCACCGGCGTCCGTGCGCTGCGCGAACGTGCGCGCGGCCGAGGCGACCCCGTTGAAGTACGGCCGGTACACGAAGTCGTTGCCGCTCGCGCTGATCGACGAGCCGGCCGTGTTCAGCGCGCCCGCCGTCACCGAGCCGGTGTCGCCGAAGGCGATCACGGCCTGGGTGCCGGCGGACTCGCGCAGCAGATAGCTCTTGACCTCGTCGGACAGCGCGGGCCTGGAGGTCCACAGCACGGGCCCGTAGATGTTCATCGCCGAGCCCGCGGAGACCCCGTCCCGCCAGGACCCGGCGTAGGCGACGGCGGCCTGGCCGGGGGTGGTCCACCAGAACTTGGCGAGGGCCACCGACAGCGCCTCGCTGTTGGCCCCCGTGATCGGGTAGTAGTAGTACGTCGACGGCCACTTGGAGAACGACGCGTGGGTCAGCGCGTACTTCGCGTCGGACCCGACCGTGATGACCATGGTCTTGGCCGGGTTGAGGCTGTTGAGGTACGACTTCACCGCCGACGTCAGCGACTTGCCGCTGGTCAGGACCACACTGCCGGAGCTGCCCGTGCCGTCGGCGCCGGCCGCGGCGGCCGCCGGGAGCGCCGCCTGGTAGTCGGTGCCACTGGCCAGGAAGACGTACGACGGGCTGGTCGTGACCGTCTTCGCGGCCTTGACCGAGGTGTCGTAGCGGTCGGTGCCGGAGACCCGCTTCGGGACGTAGCCGAGGGACTTCAGCTGGGTGGAGACGTTGGTGGTGAGGACCGAGGTCCCGCCGACCATCCAGACGTTCGCGCCCTTCTTCAGGGTGCGCTTCAGCTCGTTCTTCACCGCCGTCGACAGCCCGGTCTTCACGGTCGTCAGCACCGGGCCCTGCCGCTTGCCGGCCAGTGCGGTGGCGGTCGGCGCGTCGGCCGAGTCGTCCTGGCCGAGCAGCACGGCGGACTTGGCGTCCAGCAGGCCCGCCTCGCTCTGGCCGACGGTGTTCCAGCTCCAGCGCGAGGAGGCGATGTCGGTGGCACCCGCGTCGGCGCCCCAGACCCGTGCGGTGGTGTTCTTGCGGACCGGCTGCCAGCTGGGGTTGCTGCCCTCCCAGGTGGTCGGGACCGGGGTGAACGCGCCGCTGGTCAGGTCGAGGTACTCGGTGCTGTGCGCGTCGCTGTTGTTCGGGTTGGTGTGGACGTCGTAGAGGATCCGGGTGCCGGTGGGCGACCAGGACGGGTTGGAGTAGGAGCGCGTGTCGTCGGTGAGCTGCTTGAGGCCGGTGCCGTCCGCGTTCGCCGTGAAGAGCTGGGAGTCACGGACGAAGACCAGCTTGGTGCCGTCGGGCGAGAAGGCGGGCTGCCCGGCGTGGCCGAGCACGAGCTTGACCGTGTCCGCGGCCGAGTCGTAGACGTAGACGCCCGGGTCCCCGGAGCAGCCGCCGTTGCGGCGCTCGAAGGCGACCCGGCCGGAGCCGTCCACGGTCGGGTTGGAGTCGCAGGCGGTCGACGGCTCCTGGGCGTTCGACAGCAGCGGGCCGGGGGCCCAGGCGCCGTCGGAGGGGCCGTAGGCGAGCTGGCCGCCGTCGGAGAACACGACGTAACGGCCGTTCCAGCCGTAGGTCAGGTCCGTGTAGCCGACGTTGTCGTTCCGCATGCCCTTGGCCAGGGGCAGGGTGAGCTTGGTGGCGCCGCTGGTGCGCACGCTGCTGATCGTCTGGTACGAGCCGGTGACGAACCGGCTGCCGTCCGGCGCCCAGGCGCCGTAGAGGCCCGAGGCCACGGACGAGACGGCGGTGGCCGCGCCGGTGACCGGGTCGATCAGCCGCGGTCCGTCGGTGAGGATCCTGCCCTCGGTTCCCGGCCAGGGCCCGGCGTCGTCGGCGACGGCGCCCGGCGCGAGCGCCAGGGTGCCCGTCGCGGCCAGTACGGCCGCGGTCGCGAGCGCCGCCGCACGGCGGCGCGTGAACATTCTCAAGTTGTCGACCCCCCATGGTCTGTACAGCCCCTGCACAGGGGCCGGGTCACTGTAGTGACCAACTAGTTGCCATGGGAACAGAGTTGCGGATGAACAGCTGTCTGCTTCCAGGTTACGAAGCACACTCCCGCGCCCTGGCCAGCAGCAACTCCCGCTCCCGCTCGTTGCGCGCCAGTCCCGCCGCCCGTTCGAACTCCGCGCGGGCCTCCGCCGTACGCCCGAGGCGGGCCAGCAGGTCACCCCGCACGCTGGGCAGCAGGTGGTAGTCGCGCAGGGCGGGTTCGGCCGTCAGCGGGTCCACGATCGCCAGGGCCGCCGCCGGACCGTCCGCCATCGACACGGCCACCGCCCGGTTCAACTCGACGACCGGGGACGGGGACCGGACCGCCAGCAGGCCGTACAGGGTGGCGATGGACCGCCAGTCGGTCTCCTTGTAGGTGTACGCGTGCGCGTGGCAGGCCGCGATGGCCGCCTGCAGGGCGTACGGCCCCGGGGCGCCCGTCGCCGTGGCGTCGGCGCGGGCCAGCGCCCGGATGCCGCGGGCGATGAGCATGCGGTTCCAGCGGCGGCGGTTCTGGTCCCTGAGCAGGACCGGCTCGCCGTCCGGGCCGGTGCGGGCGGCCGTGCGGGAGGACTGGAATTCGAGGAGCGAGGTGAGGGCGTGCACCTCCGGCTCCTTCGGCATCAGCGAGGACAGCACGCGGGCCAGCCGCAACGCGTCCTCGCACAGCGAGGGGCGCAGCCAGTCGTCGCCCGCGGTGGCCGCGTACCCCTCGTTGTGGATCAGGTAGATGACGTCGAGCACGGAGCCGAGCCGGGCCTCGCGGTCCGGGCCGTAGGGCACCTCGAAGGCGATGTTCCTGGTGGCCAGGGTGCGCTTGGCGCGGACGATGCGCTGGGCGATGGTCGGCTCGGGGACGAGGAAGGCGCGGGCGATCTCGGCCGTGCTCAGACCGCCGAGGAGGCGCAGGGTGAGGGCGGTGCGGGCCTCCGGCGACAGCACCGGGTGGCAGGCGGTGAAGACCAGACGGAGCAGGTCGTCGTCGATGTCGTCGGGGTCGGCGGGCTCCTCCGGCGGGGCGGCCGTCTCCATCCCGCGGCCGATCTCCGCGAGCTTGCGGGCGTAGTTCTCCCGGCGCCGGACCAGGTCGACGGCGCGGTGCCGGGCGGTGGCCGTGAGCCAGGCGCCCGGGTTGTCGGGCACCCCGTCCCGGGGCCACTGCTCCAGGGCGGCGACCAGGGCGTCCTGGGCCAGTTCCTCCGCGATGCCGACGTCCCGGACGATCCGGGCGACGCCGGCGATCACGCGGGGCGACTCCAGGCGGAAGACGGTCTCGATGGCGTGCCGGGCATCGGCGTCGACGGAGGGCTGTGTGCTCACAGCCCTCCATTCGACACCCCCGGACGGCGGTACGCCAGGAGGGTCAGCCCTCCGCGATCTCCCGGACCTCGCAGGTCACCGTCCAGAACTCCTCGTGCACCTTGAGGAACCGCTTGGTCCACTCCAGAGCCTCGGCCATGTCCTTGCACTGCATGATCGCGTAACCGCCGACGACCTCCTTGGACTCGGTGAACGGCCCGTCGGTGACGGAGATCTTCCCGCCCTCCCAGTGCACCCGGGTGCCCTGGGCGGTCGGCGTGAGCCCCGCGGTGTCCAGCATCACGCCGGCCTTGGTGATCTCCTCGATCAGCTCGCCCATCCGCTGCATCAGCTCCTGGCTGGGACCCTCGGCGGGGGCGGCGCTCTCGTCGATCTTCACGAGCGACAGGTAACGGGGCATGGTGACTCCTGGGATTCCGGTGCGGTGCGGGGTCTCTCCCCGCATCTCACCCTTGCGTCGAACGCGCCGGCCCCGGATCGACACGCGCACCGGAATCTTCCGAAGTTTTTTTCCGGCGCGGCTCCCGCTACTTCAGCGAGTCCCACAGTTCACTCGCGGCCGGCTCCTTCGCGATCACCCGGTTGGGGTCGGACGGGGCCGTCACCACCGGCATCATCACGGTCTTGAGATGGTCCGAGGTCAGGCCCTTGAGGCTCTGCCCGAGGCGCATCAGCTCGCTGAGCGAGTCCAGGCCCGTGTCGGTGGTGAGGCTGGCGGTGACCGCGTCGGCGACCTCGTAGAGCTTGGCCGGGTTGGTCAGGAGGCTGATGGAGGCCATCTGGTCCAGCAGGGCCTTGACCAGTTTCTGCTGGAGGCCTATCCGGCCGAGGTCGCTGCCGTCGCCTATGCCGTGCCGGGTGCGGGCGAGCGCCAGGGCCGTGGTGCCGTCGAGGTGGTGGGTGCCCTTCTTCAGGTGCAGGTGGCTGTCGTCGTCGTCGATGTCCTGGTCGGTGGTCACGGTCACCCCGCCGAGCGCGTCCACCAGCTTGGCGAAGCCCGAGAAGTCGATCTCCAGATAGTGGTCCATGCGGACGCCGGTGATCGACTCGACCGTCTTCACCGCGCACACCGCCCCGCCCACCGAGTAGGCGCTGTTGAACATCGCGTTGTAGGCGACGGACGTCGAGCCGCCGGAGGAGAGCGGGCAGGAGGGGCGGGTGACCAGGGTGTCGCGCGGGATGCTCACGACCGTGGCCCCGGTGCGGCCCGCGTCGATGTGGACGACCATCGCCGTGTCGGAGCGGGCGCCCGAACTGTCGCCGCCGCCGAGCTTCTTGTTCTCCTTGCCGCTGCGCGAGTCCGAGCCCAGCACCAGGATGTTGACGGAACCGGTGGGCAGCGGGGACGCCGACGCGGACGCGCTGGCCGTCGGGGTGGTAACCGCCCTGGCCGGGCGGTCGTCGCCGAGCGCGCTGTTGATGTCGACGCTCTTGATGTTGTCGTTGAGGTGCCAGTAGACCCACCCCGCGCCCGCGATGCCCAGCGTCATGACGCCCGCCAGGGTGAGGCCGACGATCTTCAGCCTTCTCGACCGCCGGCCCACCCGTCTGCCCGCGCCGCCTTGCTCCTCGTGTCCCGTCACGAGACAGGAACGTAAGTCCGAATTATTAGGGGACTGTTAGCGCGAGTGCCGCAAGAGCGTTTTCTTCGGAAAATCTCACCCTTCTCAGGCCGGGTTCAGCCCAGGGTCACGGACGGCACCGGATTGCTGGCGCTCCAGGACGCGTTGAACCCGAAGGTCACCGAACCCCCGTCCGCGACCGTCCCGTTGTAGGAGGCGTTCGCGCAGGAGACGGCCGCGCCCGACTGGGTGCAGACGGCGTTCCAGGCCTGGGTGATCTGCTGCCCGGCACCGTACGTCCAGTTCACCTTCCAGGACGAGAGCGAGGCACCCGAGCAGGAGATGGTCACCTGGCCGGTGAACCCGGTGTTCCACTGGCTGCCCACGCTGTAGGAGGCCGAGCAGGCACCGGTCGGCGGCGGTGTGGTCGTGGTCCCGCCGAGCGCCTCCGCGATGCCGTAGTACGCGGGTTTCGGCGCGTAGTTCGCGTCGTACGGCGTCGCCGCCCCGTACCCCGGGAAGGTGCTGTCCACCCAGGAGTCGGAGTCGGTGAAGCCCCACACAGTGACGTTGACGCAGCGGCTCACGGCCACGCACGCGGCGACCACCGACTTGAAGTCGGCCTTCTGCTGGGCGAGCTCGGTGCTGTCGGTGGGCAGCGCCATCCGGATGTCCAGCTCGGTGATCGCCACGTCCACGCCGAGGTCGGCGAAGCGCTGGATGTTCTGCTGGAGGGTGGCGGGCACCTGGCCGAGGATCAGATGGGCCTGCAGTCCCACCCCGTCGATCGGGACGCCCGCCGCCTTCAGGGACCTGACCAGGTTGTACAGGGCCGTGGACTTCGCGTCGACGCCCTCGACGTTGTAGTCGTTGATGTACAGCTTCGCCGCAGGGTCGGCCGCGTGTGCCCAGGTCAGGGCGTTGGCGATGTAGTCGGCGCCCAGGCCGTTGTACCAGAGGGTGGAGCGGTAGGTGCCGTCCTCGTTGAAGGGTTCGTTGACGACGTCCCAGGCGGCGATCCTGCCCTTGTAGCGGCCGACCTCGGTGCTGATGTGGTTCTGCAGCAGGCTGCTCAGCTGGGCGGACGTCCAGGTGCCGTTCGTCAGCCAGCCGGGGTTCTGGCTGTGCCAGACCAGGGTGTGGCCGCGTACCTGCTGGTTGTGGGCCTGGGCGAAGGCCACGATCTGGTCGGCCTCACTCCAGTCGAAGGTGCCCTGGGTGGGCTCGACCGACCCCCACTTCATGGCGTTGCCCGGGGTCAGCGAGCTGAACTGGGCGCCGGCGACGTCGCCGTACGTCCCGGTGAGCTTGGAGCCGGTGACCGCGGTGCCGATGACCTTGCTCTTGGCGGCGGCGAGGTCGCGCAGCGGGGTGTCGGCGGCGTGCGCCGCGGGTGCCGTGAACAGCAGCGCGGCGCCGGTGACAAGCGCCGCCAGGGACAAGCCCGTGGATAAGCGGGGGGAGAAGCGGGGGAACAAGCCTGTTCTCAGAGATCTCATGGCGGGTGCCTCCGAAACTTTCGGTCGTACAACCGATTGGCTTCGGTGGAGTGTGGAGACGCCCGCACCACCCGTCAATACGTCAACTTCCGGCCGGCCCGTCTCACCTGGCCGCGGGCGCCGCCGTGCTCGACCGCACCACCAGGCTGGTCGCCAGCTCCACCCGGGTCGCGGTGGTGGCCTCCTCCGCCCGCCCCATCTCCAGCACCAGCCGGGCCGCCGCCTCGGCCATCTCGGTGAGCGGCTGCCGTACGGTCGTCAGCGGGGGCCCCACCCAGCGGGCCACCGGCAGATCGTCGAACCCGACGATGCTCACGTCCTCCGGGATCCGCAGCCCCAGCTCGCGCGCGGCCTCGTACAGCCCGAGCGCCTGGAGGTCGTTGCCGGTGAAGACGGCGGTGGGCCGGTCGGGCATGCGCAGCAGCTCCAGGCCGAGCCGGTAGCCGGCGTCGTGGTGGAAGTCCCCGGCCTTGACCAGGCGCTGGTCGACGGGGAGCCCGGCGGTCTCCAGAGCGGCCCGGTAGCCGTCCACCCGGGCCCGGCTGCACATCATCCGGGAGGGCCCGCTGATCGCCCCGATGCGCCGGTGCCCCAGCTCGACCAGGTGCCGGGTGGCGGCCAGTCCCCCCTGCCAGTTCGTCGCGCCGATCGAGGGGACGTCGGGCCCCGGGTCGCCCGCCGGGTCCATCACCACGAACGGGATCGACCGGCTCATCAGCAGCGCACGCTGCGACTCGTCCAGCCCCGACAGCACCAGCACCACCCCGTGCGGCCGCCGGGCCGCCACCTGGTCGGCCCAGGTCCGCCCCGGGGTGAGCCGCCCGGCGCTCTCGCTGAGCACCACGCTCAGCCCGGCGTCCCGGGCCACGTTCTCCACCCCCCGGATGACCTCCATCGCCCAGGCGCTCTCCAGTTCGTGGAAGACCAGGTCGATGAGTGGCGACCGGGAGGCCTCGGCGCGCCGCCGCCGGTAGCCGTAGGCGCGCAGCAGTTCCTCGACCCGGGTGCGGGTCGCCGGAGCGACGTCCGCGCGCCCGTTCAGGACCTTCGAAACAGTCGGAGCGGACACGCCGGCCTCACGGGCGATTTCGGCGAGTGTCGCCGTCTGCGTTTCTGCGGGCTTCGGAGGCGTCATGACCGCGATCGTATCCCTGCACTCCCCCTTGACGAAGACCTGCGCACGCCATAGGTTCCCGGAACATTCGGTGTGTTGTACGAAACATTCGTGACGGGAGTTTCATGACCACCGCTCCTTGGCGAGACCCCGCACTGCCCGCCCCGGTCCGCGTCGACGACCTGCTCCCCCGGATGACCCTGGAGGAGAAGACCGCCCAGCTCTACGGCGTGTGGGTGGGCGCCGCCACGGACGGCGAGGGAGTCGCCCCGCTGCAACGCGAGATGACCGCCGACTACGACTGGGACGAGCTGGTCACCCTGGGCCTCGGCCAGCTGACCCGCTCCTTCGGCACCGCCCCCGTGGACCCGGCGCTGGGAGCGCGCGCACTGGCCCGCGCCCAGCGCCGGATCACCGCCGCCGGCCGGTTCGGCATCCCGGCGATCGCCCACGAGGAGTGCCTGGCCGGCTTCACGGCCTGGCGGGCGACGGCCTATCCGGTCCCGCTGGCCTGGGGCGCCGCCTTCGACCCGCCGCTGGTGGAGGAGCTGGGCCGGAGCATCGGCGCGGACCTGCGCTCGGTCGGCGTGCACCAGGGCCTGGCCCCCGTCCTGGACGTGGTCCGGGACCCGCGCTGGGGGCGGGTCGAGGAGACGATCGGCGAGGACCCGTACCTGGTGGGCACGATCGGCACGGCCTACGTCCGGGGCCTGGAGTCGGCCGGGATCATCGCCACGCTCAAGCACTTCGCGGGGTACGCCTCCTCGGCCGGCGCCCGTAACCTGGCCCCGGTCCGGGCGGGGGTGCGGGAGTTCGCGGACGTCACCCTCCCCCCGTTCGAGATGGCGCTGCGCGAGGGCGGCGCCCGCTCGGTGATGGCGGCGTACAACGAGACGGACGGTGTCCCGGCGTCCGCGGACCCCCGCCTGCTGACCGAACTGCTCCGCGAAGACTGGGACTTCACCGGAACGGTCGTCGCCGACTACTTCGGCATCGGCTTCCTGCAGACGCTGCACCGGGTGGCGGGCACGGAGGCAGAGGCGGCCGGTCTCGCGCTGGCGGCGGGCATCGACGTCGAACTGCCGACCCTCAAGTGCTACGGCCGCCCGCTGGTGGCGGCGGTGCGGGAGGGCACGATCCCCGAGTCCCTGGTGGACCGGGCGGTCCGCCGGGTGCTGCTCCAGAAGTGCGAACTCGGGCTGCTGGACGCGGACTGGGATCCCGAGCCCCCGGCCTCGGTCGACCTCGACTCGACGGCCAACCGCGACCTGGCCCGGCGCCTGGCGGAGGAGTCGGTCGTCCTGCTGGACAACCCGGACGGCGTCCTGCCGCTGGCCCCCGGCACCCGCATCGCAGTGGTCGGCCCGCGCGCGGCCGACGCCCTGGCCATGCTCGGCTGCTACTCCTTCCCGTCCCATGTCCTGACCCACCACCCCGAGGTCGACCTGGGCATCGCCATCCCCACCGTCCTGGAGTCGCTGCGGGCCGAACTCCCGGACGCGAAGGTGACGTTCGCCGAGGGCTGTGACGTCTCCGACCCGGACACCGCGGGCTTCGAGGAGGCGGTGGCGCGCGCGGCGGAGGCGGACGTGTGCGTGGCGGTGCTCGGCGACCGGGCGGGCCTGTTCGGGCGGGGCACCTCCGGCGAGGGCTGCGACGTCGCCGACCTGTCGCTGCCCGGCGTCCAGGCCGACCTGCTGGACGCGCTGCTCTCGACGGGCGTCCCGGTGGTCCTGGTCCTGCTCACCGGGCGCCCGTACGCACTGGGCCGCTGGCAGGGCCGGCTCGGCGCGGTGGTGCAGGCGTTCTTCCCCGGGGAGGAGGGCGGCCCGGCGGTGGCGGGCGTGCTGTCGGGCCGCGTCAACCCGTCGGGGCGGCTGCCGGTGAGCGTCCCGCGGGTGCCCGGCGGCCAGCCCTGGACCTACCTCCAGCCCCCGCTCGGCCTGGCGGGCGAGCTCAGCAATCTGGATCCGACCCCGCTGTACCCGTTCGGACACGGCCGCTCGTACACGACGTTCGCGTGGGAACTGGTGTCGCAGGGCACGGCCGAGATCGGGACGGACGGTTCGCACGACGTGACCGTGGCGGTCCGCAACACCGGCGACCGGGCCGGCGCGGAGGTCGTGCAGCTCTACCTGCACGACCCGGTGGCGTCGGTGACCCGCCCGGACGTCCGCCTGATCGGCTACCGGCGTCTGGACCTGGCGCCGGGCGAGTCCCGCCGGCTGACCTTCCGCTTCCACACCGACCTCTCGGCGTTCACCGACCGGGAGGGGACCCGGGTGGTGGAACCGGGTGCGCTGGAGCTCCGGGTGGGCACTTCGAGCACCGAGGTCCGAGCCACCGTACGGCTGCGACTGACGGGTCCGGTACGGCGGTCGGGGCCGGACCGGGTGCTGCGCTGCGAGACGGAGGTGAGGTGACCGCCGGGGCGCGGCAGACGGCCTCCTGAAGTACGGCGAGGACTCCGCACGGACCGCCACCACACTAAGCGGATAGATCTATCCGGTTAGTGCTACCGTGGTGCGCGTCGGCGTGGTCCGAACCGTGAGGAGTCCCGATGTCACGCAGCCGTCGGCTGTCGCTGGGAGCCGTCGTCCTGGTGGTGAACGCCCTGCAATGGGTGATCGCCGAAGCCGTCACCGCGGCGGCCTGGAACGATCCGCCCTACAGCTACGCCACCAACTACATCAGCGACCTCGGCGTGCCGGACTGCGGCACCAAGTTCCAGGGCCGCGAGATCTGCTCCCCCTCGCACCAGCTGATGAACACCTCGTTCATGGTCCAGGGGATCCTCTTCGCGGCCGGCGTGATCCTGCTGTCCCTGCTGGTCAGCGGCCGTGCGCGGCGCGTGGTCGTCGCCCTCGCCGCCACCCATGGCGTGGCGTTCGTCCTGGTCGGGCTCTTCCACGGCTCCGCGCACGGGCCGGGCTACAGCCTGGTCGTCCATGTCGTCGCGGCCGCGATCGGCATCCTGTGCGCGAACACCGTCGTGATCATGGCGGGGTCGCTGCGCGGTCTCGGCGCCCCGCCGTCGTACCGCGTCTTCAGCGTCACGGTCGGCGTGCTGGGCCTGCTCAGCGAGACCCTGGTCGGTGTCTCGGCGAGCACCGCCGGGGTGTTCGAACGCGCCGGGGTCTACTCCTGGCTGCTGTGGGGCACCGTGACCGGCGGCCTGCTCCTGGCCGGCCGACTGCCCCGCCCGGCGGTACTGGAGAATGTCCCGGTGTGACCCGGGAAACGCAACGCCCGCTGCGCGCGGACGCGGAACGAAACCGTCGGCTGATCATGGACACGGCCAACCGCATGATCGCGCAGCGGGGTGCCGTCGTCACCCTCAACGAGATCGCCCACGAGGCGGGGGTCGGCGTCGGCACCGTCTACCGGCGCTTCGCCGACCTCCAGGCGCTGGTCGACGCCCTGTTCGCCGAGCGGTTCAGCACGTTCCTGGGGCTCGCGGCGGCGGCCGAGGAGCACACCGACCCCGGCCTGGCACTTCGCCAGTACCTGCTGGAGACGGCGCGCTGGCGGGCCGGCGACCGGGCCCTGGACGTCGTCCTCGCCCACGCCGACCTCGACACCGGACCGCTCGCCGCGATGCGCGACGAACTCGGCGGCCATGTGGACGGCCTGGTGGCACGGGCCGTGGCGGCGGGCGCGGTCCGCGCGGACTTCGCCAGCTCCGACGTGTACGCCTACCTGTACATGGTCGGCGCCGTCGTGGACCGCACCCATGACATCGCGCCCGACGCCTGGCGCCGCTACGCCGAGGTCCTGCTCATCGGCTTCGGACTGGAACAGGCCCCGACGGCTGACACAGCGGCGATGACCGACGCCCAGATCCGCCGGACGTGGCCGAGGCCCTAGGGGATTTCCACTCCGGCCGACTCGAAGTGCCAGCGGTGCACCGGCCGGGTCACCAGTTCCCCCGGCGGGTCGGGGAGTTCGGGGCGGCCCGGGTCGTCGTACGAACCGTCCCACCAGGTGATCACCAGGACCCGGTCCTGCGGCGCCCGGAAGGTCTCCCGGCGCAGCGGGGCCGCGGGGAGGCTCTGCCCGCGCGCCCAGGTCAGCAGCTCCGCGCCCCGGCCCGCGACCGCCCGCGCCTCCCACATCAACGCGACCGTCACGAGTACAGGTTCTCCTTGCTGACCTCGTGCACGTGATCGTGGTGGTGGCTGCCCGGGACATGCGGGTCGGTCACCGGCAGGGAGCTGTCGGCCGAGAGGTCCCAGCTCGACGCGGCCCGGTTGCGCGCGACCATCTCGGCGCCGAGGGCGGCCACCATCGCGCCGTTGTCCGTGCACAGCTTCGGGCGCGGGACGCGGAGCCGGATGCCCGCGGCCTCGCAGCGCTCCTGGGCCAGGGCGCGCAGGCGGGAGTTGGCGGCGACCCCGCCGCCGATCATCAGGTGGTCGACGCCCTCGTCGCGGCAGGCCCGGACGGCCTTGCGGGTCAGGACGTCCACGACCGCCTCCTGGAAGGAGGCCGACACGTCGCGGACCGGCACGTCCTCGCCGGCCGCCCGCCTGGCCTCGATCCAGCGGGCCACCGCCGTCTTGAGGCCGGAGAAGGAGAAGTCGTACGCCGGGTCGCGCGGACCGGTGAGACCGCGCGGGAAGGCGATGGCCCGCGGGTCCCCCTCCTTCGCGTAGCGGTCGATGACCGGGCCGCCGGGGAAGCCCAGGTTCAGCACGCGGGCGATCTTGTCGAAGGCCTCGCCTGCCGCGTCGTCGATGGTCGCGCCGAGCGGCCGTACGTCGGAGGTGATGTCCGAGGAGAGCAGCAGGGAGCTGTGCCCGCCGGACACCAGCAGGGCCATCGTGGGCTCCGGCAGCGGACCGTGTTCCAGCTGGTCGACGCAGATGTGGGAGGCGAGGTGGTTCACCCCGTACAGGGGCTTGCCGAGTGCGTACGCGTACGCCTTCGCCGCCGAGACGCCGACCAGCAGCGCCCCGGCCAGGCCGGGGCCGGCCGTGACCGCGACGCCGTCCAGGTCCTTCGCGCTCACGCCCGCGTCCTTCAGCGCGCGCTGGATGGTCGGGACCATCGCCTCCAGGTGCGCCCGGGACGCCACCTCCGGCACCACTCCGCCGAAGCGGGCGTGCTCGTCGACGGACGAGGCGATGGCGTCGGCGAGCAGGGTGGTGCCACGGACGATGCCGACGCCGGTCTCGTCACAGGAGGTCTCGATCCCCAGAACCAGGGGTTCGTCAGCCATTGATCTCGGTTCCTTGTCCGGAAGTGGGTCCGTCGGCGGGGCCGCCGCCTGGTTTCGTCGTCAGGCGCATCACCAGGGCGTCCACGTTGCCCGGCTGGTAGTAGCCGCGTCTGAACCCGATGGCCTCGAAGCCGAACCGCTCGTAGAGCTTCTGCGCGCGGGTGTTGTCGACCCGGCACTCCAGCATCACCTCGGCGCACTCGAAGGCGGTCGCGGCCCGCAGCAGCTCGGTGAGGAGCAGTCCGCCGAGACCGGTGCCCCAGTGGTCGTGGGCGACGGCGATGGTCTGGATGTCGCCGAGTTCGCCCTGGGCGGCCAGCCCGGCGTATCCGACGACCCGGCCGTCGGTCACGGCGACCACGTACCGCCGGGTCGCCTCAGGGCCTCTCGCGTGCGCCAGCTCGGACCAGAACATCCCCCGCGACCAGGCGTCCTCGGGGAACAGGCCCTTCTCCAGCTCAAGGACCCGGTCGATGTCCCACCAGCGCATCTCGCGCAACTGTGCGGTCACTTCGGGGTGACCACCTTGTAGTTCTTGGGCACCTGGGCGTCCGGCCGGCGCAGATACAGCGGCCGGGGCGCGGGCAGTTCCTCGCCCGCGGCCAGCCGCTCGACGGCGAGCGAGGCGAGGGCGGCCGCGGAGACGTGCCCGGGTTCGTGCACGACCGGGAAGGTGCCCGGGTAGAGCATCGCCCCGGCGCCGACGGCGGGCAGTCCGGAGACCCGCTCGGCGATGTCGGCGGGCCGGTCGACGGCCGGATCCGTGAGGCGGGTGCGCGAGTCGGCGTACGTCGCCCAGTAGACCTCTTTGCGGCGGGCGTCGGTCGCCACGACGAACGGGCCCTTCTCGACGTCGGCCGCGTAGGCGAGCGCGTCGAGCGTGCACAGGCCGTACACGGGCACGCCCAGCGCGAGCCCGAAGGTGTCCGCGGTCATCAGACCGACCCGCAGGCCGGTGTAGGGACCGGGACCGATGCCTGTGACGATCCCGGTGACGGCGTCCAGCTTGACCCCGGCCTCGGCGAGAACGCGGTCGACGGCCGGCAGCAGCAGCTCGCCGTGCCGGCGCGCGTCCACCTGGCTCGACGAGGCGATGACGGCCTCACCGTCGTGCAACGCGACGGTGACGGCGGGGGTGGCGGTATCCAGAGCGAGCAAGAGCACGCGAACAGCCTACGGCTCCGACGCCGCGAGCACGGCCGCCAGGGGCGAACCGTCACTGGCTGCTACGGTCTGTACGAAGTACGACATATACGGCGAGTCAGAGGTGGCGCACGTGTCAGGGACCAGCTCGGGAATCGTGGCCGGCCTCACCGCGGCGGCCGTCGGGACGGTCGGTCTCCTCGCCTACCAGGCCTCGGCCACCGTCCCGCCCGGTCTCGGCAGCAGGTCCACGTCGAGCCCCGCCCCGGGAGCACCGGCGGCCAAGGCACCCCGCGACCAGCACCACCCCACCGCCCTGCCGAACAGCTCCGGAACGGGTGAACGGGTGGTGTACTCGGTGGACGACGACCGGGTCTGGCTCGTCAACGAGCGCGAGCGCGTCGAGCGCACCTTCACGGTGAGGCCCGGCACGATCGACCCGCCCGTGGGCGCCTACTGGGTGACGTCCCGCTCCAAGGCGGTCACGGGCACGGACGGTCTCCCCATCGAACACGTGGTCCGCTTCACCACCACGAAGGACGGCTCGGCGATCGGCTTCAGCGCGGCCACCGGCACCACCACGACGGAACCCCCCGACCCGACGGTCAAAACAGGCGGCATCCGCGAAACCCGCCCCGACGGCAACGCGATGTGGAACTTCGCGACGATCGGCGTGAAGGTGATGGTGATCCGCTGACCCTGTGGGCCGATTTTTCCAGCGCGCATGAGGGAACGCGCCCCGTAAGGGGCGCGGGGAACTGCGCGCTCAGCCCCCACACACCCGCAGCGACCTACCAACCGGCCGTCCCCACCTACGCGGCCTTACGCCCCCGCACAGCCGGCCGCGCAGGCAGCTCCGGCACTCTGGGCGGCCTCGACACCGCGTCAGCCGCCGCACAGGACGCCAGAAGCTCGCGCATGGAAACTCCGGCGACCGCGAACGGCCGCCGCTCCGTGGACTGGGACGCGGGCATGGACGCCTCCTGAGCTGCGGGGGCGGACGAAGTTAGGTACACCTAACCACGGGCTGGATACCATGTGACCACGCCCGAGTCACGAAATGCAATATCTTGCCGACACCTCGTCGGAATGTTCACGCACCCCTGACCCGCACCCACCGGCAACGGCGGACACCGCGCCGCTCGCCGCTCAGGCGGACAGCACCCCCAGGTCCACCCCGGCCCACCGCTCCCCGAGCCCCGTCAGGGTCACGTGCCGTACCTCGTCCGTGGTGTCCCCGACGGCCCGGTGGATCCGTACGGCGAGCCGGTCCTCGGTCAGCTCCTCGACCTTGCCCTCGCCCCACTCCACGACGATCACCGACTCGGGCAGCGAGACGTCGAGGTCCAGGTCCTCCATCTCGTCGAGCCCGCCGCCCAGGCGGTACGCGTCGACGTGGACGAGCGGCGGCCCGTCCCCGAGGGACGGATGAACGCGGGCGATCACGAAGGTCGGGGAGGTGACGGCCCCGCGCACACCGAGCCCCTCGCCCAGCCCGCGGGTCAGCGTCGTCTTGCCGGCGCCAAGTTCCCCGCTGAGCATCACGAGGTCACCGGCGCGCAGCAACTTGGCCAGTCGGCGCCCCAGTTCCCCCATCTGCCCGGGAGAGTTAACGATCAACTCCGTGCCGTTGCCGGCCCCGGCCCCGGCCAGGCCGTCAGCCTGGCTGTGCCGTGCTGCTGGTGCTTCCATAGCCACTTACCGTAGCCCCTGCCGGCACGGCACCCGCGCGGGTGAGCAGGTCGGCGAGGCGGTCGGTGACCACTTCCGGGTGTTCCAGCATGACCAGATGCCCGGCGTCCGGGACCAGCACCAGTTCGGCGTCGGGCAGCAGATCGGCGATGACCTCGCTGTGCTCGCTGGGGGTGACGAGATCCTGCACCCCGGCCAGCACCAGCACCGGCAGATCCTGGAAGTAGGCGAGGGCGGCGGTCTTGTCGTGGTCGGTGAAGGCCGGGTAGAACTCGGCGACCACGTCGATCGGGGTGGACTCGATCATCCGCTCGGCGAACCGCTCGACGGCGGGGTCGATGTCCCGGGACGCGAACGAGTACCGCTTGATGATCCCGGCGAACAGGTCGGCGGTGGCCCGCCGGCCCTTCTCCACCAGCGCGGCCTGGGTGCCCAGCGCCTTCAGCACTCCGGGCAGCACCCGGCGCACCACGTTGACGCCGGCGACCGGCAGCCCGAAGTTGACCTCGCCGAGCCGTCCGGACGACGTACCCACGAAGGCGGTGGCGACGACCCGCTCGCGGATCAGCTCGGGGTACTGCGCGGCGAGCGCCATCACCGTCATGCCGCCCATCGAGTGCCCGACCAGCACGATCGGCCCCTCGGGCACGGCCGCGTCGAGGACGGCCTTCAGGTCCCGGCCCAGCTGGTCGATGGTGAGCGGAACGCCGCCCTCGTGCTGGGCGACTCCCCGCCCGGAGCGGCCGTGGCTGCGCTGGTCCCAGTGCACGGTGCGGACGACGCCGCGCAGGGCCGCCCGCTGGAAGTGCCAGGAGTCCTGGTTGAGGCAGTAGCCGTGGCTGAAGACGACGGTGACGGGGGCGGGCGCCTTGCGGCCGAAGAGCCGGCGGCGACGCGGGGAGACGGCCGGGCCGAGGTCGGGCTCCACCTCGTCCACCTCGTAGTACAGCTCGGTGCCGTCGTCGGAGGTCGCCTTGCCGGGCGTGCCGCGCAGGGTGCCGTACGGTCCCGCCGAGTCCAGCGCCAGCCGGGCCTTGCGGCGCATCCCGCGGCCGACGGTCATCCGCTCCACGGCGACCCCCGCGGCCGCCCCGGCGGCGAGCACTCCTATGGCGGCCCCGGCGATACCGGTGACCTTGAGCCAACTCCCGTCCGCCCCCGTGGCGGAAGCGACGGCCGCCGCGGCGTCCGCTACGGCCTCCGCACTGCTCTCGCTCACGTACCGCTCCTCTTCGCCGTACTGCAGTTCGCTCGTTAGGTGATACGGGTGACGCTGATGAGGTGAGTGTTCCGTCTGTTGCTGCTGTGACAGGTGTAACCGGGTTCTGCCGTGGCCGAACCCCGGAGGTCAGTCCCCGTCCCCTGGTTCTTGCCCACTCGGTTCCCCGTTCACATAGACGCGGGGAACCCGGGTTCCGATGCGGGTGACGATTTCGTAGGCGATCGTGCCCGCGGCCTGGGCCCAGTCCTCGGCGGTGGGCTCGCCCCGGTCGCCCGGACCGAACAGCACGGCCTCGGAGCCGACTTCGGGTTCGTCGCCGCCTAGGTCGACGACGAACTGATCCATCGCGACGCGTCCGGCGACCGTCCGCCACTTGCCGCCGACCAGCACCGGTCCACTGCCGGAGGCATGGCGCGGGATGCCGTCCGCGTAGCCGACGGGGACCAGCCCGAGGGTGGTCTCGCCGGGCGTGACGTAGTGGTGCCCGTAGCTCACGCCGTGGCCGCCCGGGACGTGCTTCACCAGGGCGAGGGAGGCGGAGAGGGTCATCACCGGGCGCAGCCCGAAGTCGGCCGCGCTGCCCATCTCGGGGCTGGGCGAGATGCCGTAGAGGGCGATGCCCGTGCGGACCAGGTCGAAGTGGGACTCGGGGAGGGTGAGAGTGGCCGGCGAGTTGGCGATGTGCCGCACCTCGGGACGCACGCCCTGCTCCTCGGCGTGGGCGAGCATCTCGCGGAAGAGGGTGAGCTGGGCGGCGATGGAGGGGTGGCCGGGCTCGTCGGCGCAGGCGAAGTGCGACCAGAGCCCCGTGATCCGGACCAGCCCGGCCGTCTGCGCGCGCACCGCCTCGGCGACCAGCTCGGGCCAGTCACCGGGCTGGCAGCCGTTGCGCCCGAGCCCGGTGTCGGCCTTGAGCTGCACGCGCGCGGGGCGGCCGACGGCGCGGGCGGCCGCGACGACCTCCCGCAGCGCCCACATCCCGCTCACCGACACGTCGAGGTCGGCCTCGACGGCCTCCCGCCACGGGCCGCCGGGGGTCCAGAGCCAGCACATGATCCGTACGTCCGCGGGCAGCCCGGGGTCCGCGCGCAGCGCCAGGGCCTCCTCCGAGGTGGCCGTACCGAGCCAGCTCGCGCCCGCCGCCACGGCCTCGCGGGCACACCGGACGGCCCCGTGGCCGTAGGCGTCGGACTTCACCACGGCCATCAGGGCCGCGCCCGGCGCTAGGGCGCGCAGGGTCCGCACGTTGGCCCGCAGGGCGGCCAGGTCGATCTCGGCGCGGGCGCGCAGGGGCGCGGTCGGTGCAGTCGCTGTCTCACTCATCGCGCCCCCAGTGTCTCAGAGGCCTCTGACAGCCCTCCGGCACAGGCCCCGGTACGGACCCCGGTCACCTTCGGGTACCCCGCCGGGCACCGGGTCAGGTGCCCGTCCGGTGCCCCCACACATAGACCTTGTCGCCCTTCTTCAGCACGCCCCACAGCTTCTTCGCGTCGCCGAGCTTGAGGTTCACGCAGCCCCAGGAGCCGACGGTGGTGTAGATGGAGCCGTAGACGGCGTGGAAGGCCTGGCCGCCGTCGAAGAACTGGGCGTACGGCATGGGCGAGCTGTAGAGGGTCGACCAGTGGTTCTTGTGGCGCCAGTAGACGGTGTGCCACCCGGCCCGGGTCGCGTACCCCTTCCTTCCGCTGCGCATCTGCACCGGCCCGAAGACCACCTTGCCGCCCTTCTGCACCCAGGTGACCTGCCGGTTGAGATCGACACAGGCGACCCGGTACGACTTCACGGGGCAGTTCTTCTTGGCGTTCGGGTTCTTCTTCGCCGAGAGCAGCATCATCTGGTACCAGGTCACGGGTCCCGCGAACCCGATGGCCGGCTTGATCTTGTACGTCTTCTGGAACTTCTGGACGGCCTTGCAGTCGGAGACGGACTGCTTCCCGTCCACCTTCAGCATCAGCCACTGCTCGATCTGCCGCTGGTACGGCCCGGTCAGCTTGGAGCAGCTCACCTTGGCGACGGCGTCGCTGAGCGGTACGTACTCGACGAGGTCGTACGCCCCCGGCGGCGCCGCCTTGGGCTCGACGGCGTCCTCCTTGACGCTGGGTGTGTACACCTTCGGCGCCAGCATCTGGTCGGGGGTGTCGACCTGCCAGGGCTGCCCGGGTCCGGGCGCGATCCCCGGCACCAGCTCCGACTCGGCGACGGCGGTGGGGGGTTTGGGGGCGGTGTCCGCGGCGACGCTCCCGGCCCCGAGGCAGAGCACGACCACGGCGGCGACGAGGGTCCCCGCGACCCCGCGCGCAGAACCGCCCCAACAACGCACGATTCGTCCACTAATCATGCGATCAGACAACCCCGCACACCCAGGAATCCGGCGAAGCCGCGCGGCCAGGTCACCCGACGGATGCAGACCCCTCGGGCGAGACGGGGGACACACACGACAAAGAAAAGCGAGCACGCCCCGTCAGCGGCACGGCCCCCACTCCACGACCGACGCCGACAGCACACGCCCCGTCAGGGGCGCGGGGAACTGCGCGACCAGCCCCCGTCCCACCCGCACCCGAACCACGGCGCTGCCCGTGACGGTGAGGTCCTGGCCTACCGAGTCGGGCGGGTGGGCGGGAAAACGCCCCTCCACGCCGCCCCCAACTCGT
Organism: Streptomyces sp. NPDC007157; assembly: GCF_040634235.1. Lineage (NCBI taxonomy): Bacteria > Bacillati > Actinomycetota > Actinomycetes > Kitasatosporales > Streptomycetaceae > Streptomyces > Streptomyces sp. NPDC007157. Next base: position 75,342 of record NZ_JBEYFE010000013.1, on the reverse strand, counting down.
CCGCCACCGCATGGGCGACCGTCGGCGCCCCCTCCGCCGCGAACCGCCCCGCGAGCCCGTGCAGATACGCCGCCACACTCCCCGCGTCCCGCCCGTCAAGACCGGACGCCAGCAGCGACCCCGCCAGCCCCGACAGCACATCCCCGCTCCCCGCGGTGGCCAGCCACGGCGTCCCCGTCGCGTTCACCCGCACGGCCGCCCCTCCCCCCGCCGCCGCCACCAGCGTCGTCGCCCCCTTCAGCAGCACCGTCGCCCGATACGCCTCCGCCAGCTCCCGCACCGCCGCGAGCCGGCCGGCCTCGACCTCCTCCCGCCGTACCCCGAGCAGCGCCGCCGCCTCCCCGGCGTGCGGCGTCATCAGCGTCGGCGCCGTACGACCGCGTACCGCGTCCCGGTCGGCGAGCCGCAGCCCGTCCGCGTCGACCAGCACCGGCACGTCCGCCTCCAGCACCTCGGCGACGGCCTCGGCGTCGTCCCCGATCCCCGGCCCGGCCACCCACGCCTGCACCCGCCCGGCCTTGCGCGGGCCTCCCTCCGACACCAGCGTCTCGGGAAAGCGCGCCAGCACCTCGTCCCCGGCGGGCCCGACGTACCGTACGGCCCCGGCCCCGCCCCGCAAGGCCCCCGCGACGGCCAGCACCGCGGCCCCGGGATAGCGGGCCGAGCCGGCCGCGATCCCCACCACCCCCCGCCGGTACTTGTCGCTCGCCGCCCCCGGCATCGGCAGCAGCCGTGCCACGTCCACGTCCTGCAACGCCTCCAGCTCGGCCTCCTCGGGCAGTTCGAGCCCGATGTCGACCAGCCGCACCGAACCGGCGTACTCCCGCGCCGGATCGATCAGCAGCCCCGGCTTGTGCGTCCCGAAGGTGACGGTCAGGTCCGCCCGTACGGCCGCTCCCCGCACCTCACCGCTGTCCGCCTCCACCCCGCTGGGCAGGTCCACGGCGACGACGGCGGCCCGCGACCGCTCCACCACGGCGACCAGCGCGGCCGCCTCGGGCCGCAGCCCGCCCGATCCGCCGATCCCCACGATCCCGTCCACGACGAGATCGGACCGCAGGATCAACTCCTCGGCGGCACCCGCGAGTACGGCCGTACCACCGGCCCGGCGCAGCGCCGCGAGGCCACCCGCGTGGGTGCGCTCCGGCGCGAGCAGTACGGCCGTCACCCCCGCGCCTCTCCGCGCCAGCCGCGCCCCGGCGTACAGCGCGTCGCCGCCGTTGTCACCGCTGCCGACCAGCAGCACCACCCGGCTGCCGTACACCCGTCCGAGCAACTCGGCGCAGGCGGCGGCCAGCCCCGCGGCGGCCCGCTGCATCAGCGCCCCGTCCGGCAGCCGCGCCATCAACTCCCGCTCGGCCGCCCGTACCGTCTCCACGCTGTAAGCAGTCCGCATGCCCCGAGTCTCCCCCGGAACCGCCGGGGCGCGCATCCGCCCGCCCCGCCCGGGTCACCCCTCCGCGATCACCACCGCCGACGCCACCCCGGCGTCATGGCTGAGTGACACATGCCAGGACCGCACGCCGAGTTCCGCCGCACACGCGGCCACGCTCCCCTTCACGTGCAGGAGCGGCCGCCCGCTGTCCTCCACGACCACCTCCGCGTCCGTCCAGAGCAGTCCGGGCGGCGCCCCCAGCGCCTTGGCCAGTGCCTCCTTGGCCGCGAACCGGGCCGCGAGCGAGGCGATACCGCGCCGCTCCCCGCTCGGCAGCAGCAACTCCCGCTCCACGAACAGCCGACCGGCCAGCCCGGGAGTCCGCTCCAACGACTCCCGGAACCGGTCGATCTCGGCGACGTCGATGCCTACCCCGATGATGCTCACCCGGGCACTCTACGATCCGCCCGGCCGCCGCAGGCCCGCCCGGCCGCCTCGCCTCACTCCACCGTCACCGACTTCGCCAGGTTGCGGGGCTGGTCGACCTCGTTGCCGCGGGCCGTGGCCAGTTCGCAGGCGAAGACCTGGAGGGGGACCGTGGCGACGAGGGGCTGGAGCAGGGTGGGGGTGGCCGGGATGCGGATCAGGTGGTCGGCGTAGGGGACCACCGCCTCGTCCCCCTCCTCCGCGATCACGATGGTGCGCGCGCCCCGGGCCCGGATCTCCTGGATGTTGGAGACGATCTTGTCGTACAGGACGGACCGGCCGCGCGGCGACGGCACGACGACCACCACCGGCAGGTCCTCCTCGATCAGCGCGATCGGGCCGTGCTTCAGCTCGCCCGCCGCGAAGCCCTCGGCGTGCATGTACGCCAGTTCCTTGAGTTTCAGGGCGCCTTCGAGGGCGACCGGGTAGCCGACGTGCCGGCCCAGGAAGAGCACCGTCTTCTTGTCGGCGAGGGAGCGTGCGAGCGCCCGGACCGGCTCCATGGTCTCCAGGACCCGTTCGACCTCGCCGGAGATGTGCGAGAGGTCCCGGATCACGGCGCTGACCTCGTCGCCCCACTTGGTGCCCCGTACCTGGCCGAGGTAGAGGGCGACCAGGTAGCAGGCCACCAGCTGGGTGAGGAACGCCTTGGTCGAGGCGACCGCCACCTCCGGACCGGCGTGGGTGTACAGCACCGCGTCCGACTCGCGCGGGATCGTGGAGCCGTTGGTGTTGCAGATCGCCAGGACCTTGGAGCCCTGTTCCCGCGCGTGCCGCAGGGCCATCAGGGTGTCCATGGTCTCGCCGGACTGGGAGATGGCGATCACCAGGCTCCGTGAGTCCAGGATCGGGTCCCGGTACCGGAACTCGCTGGCCAGCTCCACCTCGCAGGGGATGCGGGTCCAGTGCTCGATGGCGTACTTGGCGATCAGGCCGGCGTGGAAGGCCGTACCGCAGGCGACGATGACGACCTTGTCCACCTCGCGCAGTTCGGCGGCGCCGATCCGGACCTCGTCCAGGGTCAGGGAGCCGTTCGCGTCGATGCGGCCCAGGAGTGTGTCGGCGACCGCCTTGGGCTGCTCGGCGATCTCCTTGAGCATGAAGTAGTCATAACCCCCCTTTTCCGCTGCCGACGCGTCCCAGTCGACGTGGTACGAGCGGACATCGGCGGGGGCGCCGTCGAAGCCCGTCACCGTCACGCCGTCCCGGCGCAGCTCCACCACCTGGTCCTGGCCCAGCTCGATCGCCGCCCGCGTGTGGGCGATGAACGCGGCGACGTCCGAGGCGAGAAAGGCCTCGCCCTCTCCGACGCCCACCACCAGCGGGGAGTTCCGGCGCGCGCCCACGACCACGTCCGGGTCGTCGGCGTGCACCGCGACCAGCGTGAACGCGCCCTCCAGACGCCGGCACACCAGCCGCATCGCCTCCGCGAGATCGGCGGTCACGGAGAACTCCTCCGCCAGCAGGTGCGCGACCACCTCGGTGTCCGTCTCGGAGGCCAGGTCGTGCCCGCGCTCGGCCAACTCGGCGCGCAGCGCGGCGAAGTTCTCGATGATCCCGTTGTGGACGACGGCGACCCGGCCCCCGTTGTCGAGATGCGGATGCGCGTTGGCGTCCGTCGGCCCGCCGTGCGTGGCCCAGCGGGTGTGCCCGATCCCGGTGGCACCGGCCGGCAGCGGCCGCTCCGTCAGCTCCTTCTCCAGGTTGACCAGCTTCCCGGCCTTCTTCGCCGAGGCCAGCCCGCCGTCGGCGAGTACGGCGACGCCCGCGGAGTCGTACCCGCGGTACTCCAGCCGCTTCAGCCCGGCGACCACCACATCGAGCGCCGACTGCGCCCCCACGTATCCCACGATTCCGCACATGAGCGGCAGCCTAAGCGCCGTCCCCCACCCGAACACGGCTCAGCGTGCCCGAAATCGGAAATTACACCGGGGTTCACATCCGTCCAACCGCACGCCACCGACACCGCCCCCTCCGCATCCAGGTACCGGTCCCGTGCACCCCACGTGACCCACCCCACCCCCCACCCAGTTCAAACTCCGTTAACAATGGAATGTGATCTCTCCGGTCTCCCCGATGCCCCGGAGCGCCCACCGGCACAGGCCGGAGGCGACTCCCTATGTCGACCTCACGCGTTCCGAGTGGAGCGCGCTGCGCGACAAGACGCCGTTGCCGCTCACCGCCGAGGAGGTCGAGAAGCTGCGTGGCCTCGGCGACGTCATCGACCTCGACGAGGTGCGGGACATCTATCTCCCGCTGTCCCGGCTGCTCAACCTGTACGTCGGTGCCACCGACGGGCTCAGAGGCGCCCTGAACACCTTTCTCGGCGAGCAGGGCTCGCAGTCCGGCACCCCGTTCGTCATAGGCGTGGCGGGCTCGGTGGCCGTCGGGAAGTCGACCGTCGCCCGGCTCCTGCAGGCCCTGCTCTCCCGCTGGCCCGAGCACCCGCGCGTCGAGCTGGTGACGACGGACGGCTTCCTGCTCCCCACCGAAGAGCTGGAAGCCCGCGGTCTGATGGCACGCAAGGGCTTCCCCGAGTCGTACGACCGCCGGGCCCTGACCCGCTTCGTCGCCGACATCAAGGCAGGCAAGGACGAGGTCACCGCCCCCGTCTACTCGCACCTCATCTACGACATCGTCCCGGACCGCAGGCTCACCGTCCGGCGCCCGGACATCCTGATCGTCGAAGGACTCAACGTCCTCCAGCCCGCCCTCCCCGGCAAGGACGGCCGCACCCGGGTCGGGCTCGCCGACTACTTCGACTTCAGCGTGTACGTCGACGCGAGCGCCGAGGACATCGAGACCTGGTACCTCAACCGCTTCCGCAAGCTGCGCGCGACCGCCTTCCAGAACCCGGACTCGTACTTCCGGAAGTACACCCAGGTCTCCGAGGAGGACGCGGTCGACTACGCCCGCGGTCTGTGGCGCACCATCAACAAGCCCAACCTGGTCGAGAACATCGCCCCGACCCGCGGCCGCGCCACCCTGGTCGTCCGCAAGGGCCCTGACCACAAGGTGCAGCGACTGAGGCTCCGCAAGCTCTGACACCCCGCCTGTCGCAAGCGCCTCGTGCCGGATCCGCGCCTGATCACCACCCCGGCGGACCGCACGGACGACGTGGTCCGGCCGCTCGGAAGAACGGTCGGCACCGCACGCCCCGTGGGTCCTGCCGGGATCAGGAAGCAGCGGCGTCGACAGACCCAGGGGCGCGAGGAACCGCGCGACCGGACACGACGAACCAGCAGGCCGCCGCGCACCGGCCCCGCCACCTCGAACCCGGCGGAGAACCTACCCCAGCGCGGACTTCACGGCGTCGGCCAACCGCCCCGCCACCGACCGCGCCTGCTCGATGTCCGCGGCCTCCACCATCACCCGTACCAGCGGCTCGGTGCCCGAAGGGCGAAGCAGCACGCGCCCCGTCTCCCCCAGCTCCCGCTCCGCCTCCGCGACCGCCGCCGCCAGGTCCCCGGAGGTCCTCACCCGGGACTTGTCGACGTCCGGCACGTTGATCAGCACCTGCGGCAGCCGCTCCATCACGCCCGCCAGCTCCCGCAGCGACCGCCCGGTCTGCGCGACCCGCGCCGCCAGCAGCAGCCCGGTCAGTGTGCCGTCACCGGTCGTCGCGTGGTCGAGGATGATGACGTGCCCGGACTGCTCGCCGCCGAGGGCGTACCCGTGCTCCTTCATCTCCTCCAGGACGTACCGGTCGCCGACCGCGGTCTGGATGAGGCGCAGCCCCTCCCGCTCCAGCGCCAGCTTGAAGCCGAGGTTGGACATGACGGTGGCGACGACGGTGTCGGCGCGCAGCGCGCCCCGTTCCCGCATGGCCAGCGCCAGCACCGCCAGGATCTGGTCGCCGTCGACCTCCTCGCCGGTGTGGTCGACGGCGAGGCACCGGTCCGCGTCGCCGTCGTGGGCGATACCGAACGCGGCCCCGTGCTCGACGACCGCGGCCTTCAGCTTGCCGAGGTGCGTGGAGCCGCAGCCGTCGTTGATGTTGAGCCCGTCCGGCTCCGCGCCGATCGTGACGATCTCCGCGCCGGCCCGGCGGAACGCCTCCGGCGAGACCCCCGCGGCCGCGCCGTGTGCCTCGTCCAGGACGACCTTCAGCCCGTCGAGCCGGTTCGGGAGGACCGACAGCAGGTGGGCGACGTACTGCTCGGAGCCCTCGTCGTAGGACCGGACCCGGCCGACGCCCGAGCCGGTGGGCCGCTCCCAGGGCTCGCCGTGCCGGTGGGACTCGTAGACGGCCTCGATCCGGTCCTCCAGCTCGTCGGCGAGCTTGTGGCCGCCGCGGGCGAAGAACTTGATGCCGTTGTCGGGCATCGCGTTGTGGCTGGCGGAGAGCATGACACCGAGGTCGGCGCCGAGTGCGCCGGTCAGGTGGGCCACGGCGGGCGTGGGGAGGACACCGACCTTCAGCACGTCCACGCCGGCGCTGGCCAGGCCCGCGACCACGGCCGCCTCCAGGAACTCCCCGGACGCGCGTGGATCCCGTCCGACGACCGCCTTCGGCCGGTGGCCCTCGAACGTGCCCACCTCGGCCAGCACGTGCGCCGCCGCGACCGACAGCCCGAGCGCCATCTCGGCGGTCAGGTCCGCGTTGGCGACGCCGCGCACGCCGTCCGTGCCGAAGAGTCGTCCCACTTGTCCTCCTGAAGAAGCGTCCTTGCTGCCAGGAAATGATGGCAGGCGCTTAGTCATGCGATCACACCAGCCTTTGAGCGTCTTGTGTCGTTATACGCCCTTGACCGGGATAAACGAACGCCCCGGCGGCACATGTGGCGTGCCGCCGGGGCGTTCGGAGTACGCGCCGAGCCAGAACCCGGTTGCGCGGGCCAGGCCCGTACGTGCGTACGTGCAGGCAGCGGGCGATTAACGCTTGCTGTACTGCGGAGCCTTGCGGGCCTTCTTCAGACCGGCCTTCTTGCGCTCGACCGCACGGTCGTCGCGCTTGAGGAAGCCGGCCTTCTTGAGCGGGCCGCGGTTGTTGTCGACGTCGGCCTCGTTCAGCGCGCGGGCGACACCGAGACGGAGCGCACCGGCCTGACCGGAGACACCGCCACCGGAGATGCGGGCGACGACGTCGTAGCGGCCCTCGAGCTCCAGCACCTTGAAGGGCTCGTTGACTTCCTGCTGGTGCACCTTGTTGGGGAAGTAGTCCTCAAGGGTGCGACCGTTGATCTTCCACTTGCCGGTGCCCGGGACGATCCGGACGCGGGCGATGGCGTTCTTGCGACGGCCCAGGCCGGCGGCCGGCTGCGGGTCGCCGAAGCGGGAGGCGAGGGACTCGGAGGTGTACTCGCCCTCGACGGGGACGTCCGTCTCCGTGGTGTAGCTGTCGATGTCGATCTCTTCGAGCGGCTGCTCGGCAGTGGTCTCGGCCACGATGCTCCTCAGATTCTCTTCAGTCTTAGGGGGTGGCCGGACTTACTGCGCGACCTGGGTGATCTCGAACGGAACCGGCTGCTGCGCAGCGTGCGGGTGGTTCTCGCCTCGGTAGACCTTCAGCTTGGAGAGCATCTGACGGCCCAGGGTGTTCTTGGGGAGCATGCCCTTGACGGCCTTCTCGATGGCCTTCTCGGGGTTCTTGTCCAGCAGCTCGTCGTAGCGGACGGAGCGCAGACCACCCGGGTACCCGGAGTGGCGGTACGCCATCTTCTGGGTCCGCTTGTTGCCGGACAGGTGCACCTTGTCGGCGTTGATGATGACGACGAAGTCACCGGTGTCGACGTGAGGGGCGTAGATCGGCTTGTGCTTGCCCCGCAGAAGGGACGCGGCGGTGGTGGCGAGACGACCCAGGACGATGTCCTGAGCGTCGATGACGTGCCACTGGCGCGTCACATCGCCGGGCTTGGGGCTGTACGTACGCACGGTTCGTAGCCTTCGCTTCGAGTGAATGGTCCTGAACAGGTCACCGAAACGATCACGACAGCCTGAGCCACTGCGGCGACGCATACCGCGTACGTGGGGTTGCTGGTCATCGGCCCGGTGGACCGGTGTAAGGGCCCGTCCCGTGAGAATGAGCAAGCCAATACACAACGAAGAGTCAGCGTACCGGGGTGCCCCCGGACGGGTCAAAACGAGCTCGCGCAGACTTCGGAGGCGCGCGACGGCGACGGGATGCTCCACCGTGCCCCAAAGGTCCACTATCACCCTTCGTACTGTCGCACCGGTACCCCTCGACCCCCGTCTAAGATGCGCCCCATGAGCTATGGGCAGGGGGGACCCCAGTCCCAGTGGGATCCCTGGAAACCGCAGTCACAGCAGCCCTGGAGCGGCGGCGCCGACCAGACTCCGGACTGGGCCGCGCTCGCCGAGGCCTCGGAGACGCGCAACAAGCGGCGCAGAGTGCTGTTCATCGGCGGTGGCGTGGTCGCCACGCTGGCGATCGGCACCGCCGTCGCCATGGCCGTGGTGTCCGCGAACGGCGACAACAAGGCCTCCGGCACGCCCAGCAACCTGCCCGCGAGCGTCTCGCTGCCGAGCGGGTCGGCGGCCTCGGCGCCGTCCTTCGCGCCGACCAGTGCGCCGCCGCCGCTGGATCCCGAGGAATTCATATCCAGCGTGAAGAAGGACACGGCGCCACTCAGCGCCGAGACCCTCTTCCCGGGCACCCAGCTGACCATGGGCGAGACGGTGTACAAGAAGGGCGCCACGGCCGACACCAAGAAGTGCGCCACGGCCGCCAAGGGCACCCTCCCGAACGTCCTCACCAAGAACCACTGCACCCGGCTGCTGCGCGTCACCTACTTCAAGGACGGCGCCGCGGTCACGGTCGGCGTGGCCGTCTTCGACACCGAGGCGCAGGCGGCCAAGGCCAAGACCGAGGCCGACAAGAAGGGCTTCGTCACCGCGCTGGCCGGCTCCGGGGCGAAGGCCTTCTGCGTCTCCGGCGTCTGCCGTACGACGACCAACTCCTACGGCCGGTACGCCTACTTCACCACCGCCGGCTTCCTCAACGGCAAGGACGTCACCACCAAGGACACCAAGGTCTTCCAGACCGGTGACGACCTGGCCGAGTTCACCTTCCGGCAGATCCGCAGGCGGGGCGAGGCGCAGGCCTCCGCGGCCGCGAACCAGTGACGCGTCCGCGGGGCGCGTGAGAGCTCCCGGGCCCGACCGGTGACCAAGGCGACCGCGTCGCCCGACTCGCCGTCGAGCCCGCCCAGGCCCTGACCGGCGGCACAATGGCCTCGGGTTCGGTCGGGGAGGGACGGGGGCGGGCGAGGGTCATGCGCATGCGGGGACGGGTCGGGCTCATCGGTGCGGGTGCCGCCGCCGGACTGCTGGGGCCGCTGGCACTGTGGCGGGCCTGGCAGGACGGCGCGGACGGCGCGCGGGTCCCGCGGCTCGCCCCCACCGACCTGCGGGACCGCGACCCCGAGGCGACACCCGCGGCCCGCCGGGTCTACGCGCTGCTGGCCGGCCTGGAGAACGACGCCCGCCGCGGCCGTACGACCCGTACCGTCATCGGGCAGCACGTGGAGCTGCAGAACGAGCGCTACAACGCGGGCTACGGCGACTACCGGGGCACCAAGCAGCCGGGCTACTACTACCGCAAGGCCCGGGACATCACCGGACGGCTGCCCGGTTTCGTGGAGCTGGACCTCGGGCCCGGTTACGGACAGCCGGGCTGGGCGGTGGGCACGGCACGCTCCTACTCCCGGGCCTGGCCGGCCTGCCGGCGCTTCTGGGGGTACACCGAGGACGCCGTGGACCTCGCGGTCGGCGTGTGGTCGGGCCTGCCCCGGGCGGCCGACGGCTCCTACCGGCCCTCCGGCACGGACCAGGAGTGCGCCTCCGGCACCGAGGTCTCCCTGCCGCACAACGGCGGCGGCCCCGCGGGCCTGGTCGGCTTCTCCTTCCACCAGCCCTACCCGGGCAGCACGGTCAAGGGGTTCGAGCAGACCCTGCTGCGCAACTCCCCCGGCGCGCGGGACAGCGGCTGGTTCCACCGGGTGGTCACGCCGGGCAGCGCCGAGTACCGGGCCCTGCTGCACGACCTCGACTTTCTCGCGGACCACCTCGGCTATCTCGCCGACCAGGGGGTGCCGGTGCTGCTGCGCCCGTACCACGAGATGAACACCCGGCCGGGCCACGGCTTCTGGTGGGCGGGGCAGGATCCCGCCGCCTTCCGGCAGCTGTGGCGGCTGGCCCACGACCACCTGGTGCACCGGCGCGGCCTGCACAACCTGATCTTCGTCTGGTCGCCGAGCTCCTGGGACAGCACCTACGGCCGGCGGCCCGACGCCTACTACCCGGGCGGCCGCTATGTCGACGTCGTCGGCGTGGACGCCTACAGCGACACCCCGGCCACTCCGGCCGGCGGGGCCTGGACCGAGGTCTGGTACCGGGGCCTGGAGGAGTACCGCAGGCCGCGCGTCGTCGCCGAGTCCTTCTACGTCCCGCTGAACGCGGCGCAGCCCGAGACCCTCACCCGGACGCCGTGGGTCATGTGGACGGTGTGGGGCCAGGCGCTGTCGTACGACAATCTCGCCGCGCCCCGGGGGAAGAACACCACGGCCGATGTGAAGCGGACCTACGGCTCACCGAAGGTGATCACCGGTGGACGCCCCGTCCGCGTTTCGGATGTGGACTGGGAAACGCTCCGCAAAGGTCACTGAGGTTAACTTCTGAACACAATTCCCACACACGCGTTCCCATGTACCGCACATACATGCAAGGATCGCTGTTCTGTTCGGTCAGTGGTTCGGGCGCCCGGGGGGGCATCTGAGAGGCGGCTGACCGAGGCGCCTATAGAAGGCGCGGGGGGATCGATCCCGGAACAGCACAGCGGTCGTGGCGTGCTCCGCCATGCCGCGGCCCAGGTCCGTCGATGCCCCCGCGCACCACCGATCTCACGGGGAGTTCCACAGCCGTCATGGCATCGACAACGGTCGACGGTGGTACGCCGCAGTCGCGGCACACCGCGAAACTGGCGAAGCGCACCGCCGCCTGGAAACCGGGCATCCTGCCGTTCCTGATCCCGCTGGTCCTCCTGACCCTGTTCAGCCTGTGGTCGTACACACCCAGCCACTCGCCGCTGGCGTGGCTCATCACCATCTGCTGGGCGCTTCCGGTTCCCGGTGTACTCGTGTCAGTACAAGGGTTCTTCCTCATCCGGCGGCGGCTCCGCAAGGCCCATCTGATGACCCCGCCGGCTCCGGTGGACCAGGACTTCCTGATCGTCCTCGTCCCCACCATCGGACGCCACGACACCTACCCGGCCCTGGAGCGCTCCGTCCTCTCCTACGTGGAGCACCTCCCGGAGTGGTTCCCGTACATGCGCGTGGACGTGCTCACCGAGGAGGGCTGCGAAGCCGGCCCGCGGATCGACGAGCTGGCCGCGGTCAGCCCGCTGATCCGCGTGGTCACCGTGCCCAAGGCGTACGAGACCGAGAACGGCACCCGCTTCAAGGCCCGTGCCAACAACTACGCCCACGAGCTGCGCATCGCCGAGCGCGAGGCCCTCGACCACGTCTGGGTGCTGCACATGGACGACGACACCGGTGTCGGCCCCGACACCTCGGCGTCCCTCGCCCAGTTCATCAACCGCCAGCGCCGTGCGGCCCCCGAAGAGGTCAAGCACATGGCGCAGGGCATCCTGACCTACCCGCGCGAGAACGCGGTGAGCCTGCTGACCTGGTTCGCCGACGCCATCCGCCCCGCCGACGACATCGCGCGCTTCAGGGCCTTCACCGGCCTCGGCACCCCGGCGGCCGGTGTGCACGGTGAGCTGCTCGTCATCCGTGCCTCCATCGAGGCCGAGATCGGCTGGGACTTCGGCCCCAGGGAGATCGTCGAGGACGCCCGGCTCGCCCTGACCTTCTGCCGTCTCTACCCGGGGCGCAGCGACTGGTTCAACGGCCGCTGCTACGGCGCCTCACCGGCCAACGCCAAGGACTTCATCAAGCAGCGCGAGCGCTGGGCCTGGGGCCTGGTCGCCCTCTGCTTCAACCGCAGGGTCCCGCTGCGCTACCGCTGGTTCCTGACCATCTGCGTGACGAGCTGGATCCTCGGACCTCTTCAGCACGTCGGCACGATCATCTTCGTCGCCTGGTTCATCGGCGACATGAACACCTCGCCCGTGACCCAGTCCGTGGTCATTCTGTGGTCGATCAGCTTCGCGTACGTGATCTGGGCGTACTGGGAAGGGCTGCGGCTCAACGCGATCGCCTCGGTCAGCGGCCGGCGCAGGTGGTGGGAGCCCATGGCGGTCCTCCTGCTGCTGCCGTACTTCTCCCTCATCGAAGGAATCGGGGGCATCAAGGGCCTCTGGAAGTTCCTCCGCCGTGAGGAGAACAAGTTCGTCGTCATCGCCAAGCCCGCCTGACCCGGAAGAGACCTCACACCCATGAAGCGCGCACGCCTGCCCATGCTCGCCGTGCTCCCCGTCACCGTCATCTCCCTCGTGGTCGCGGCACCCTTCGTGGTCGGCGACCACCCCCTGCAGTGGTCGTCCGGCTCCCTCACGCCCCACCTGGTGCTCGACGGCAGCGAGCCCACCCACCCGGGCGGCACCGGGTCCGGCACCGACGCCGGCACCGCGGCGGCTCCGGAGCACACCGAAACCGCGAAGGTCGACAAGGAGTGGAAGAAGGGCATGCCGCAGTGGGGCGTCCAGCTCTACTGGGAGGACAACCCCGAGCACTCCCTCGAATACGTGGAGAAGCAGGCCCGGCTCCACGCGAACTACCTGGTCGGCCTGCACGCCAACTCCATCAGCGTCTCCTTCCCCTTCTTCACCGGGACCAAGTCCTCGACGAAGATCACCGCCGGCACCAAGACCCCCACCCCCGAGCGGCTCGCCCGGGTACTGGCGATCTTCCACGAGGCCGGACTGCGCACGACCGTACGGCCGCTCATGGACGAGAGATCGCTCGACATCGCGGACGGCAACTGGCGCGGGAACATCGCCCCCTCCAGCCGTGACGCCTGGTTCGCCTCCTACGAGAAGTTCCTGACGCCCTACCTGGAGGCGGCCCAGGGCGAGAAGGCGGCGACCTTCGTCATCGGCACCGAGCTGAACTCCATGGAGGGCGACGACCGCTGGAGCGCGCTCGTGGACAGGGCCGAGAAGGAGTTCACCGGCGAGGTCGCGTACGACGCGAACTGGGACAACTACGTCAGCGGCCCGATCTCCATGCCCGTCAGCCACCTCGGCATCGACGCGTACTTCCCCGTCAAGGTCGACGACGACGCCTCGGTGGACACCCTCGTCAACGGCTGGGACGACTGGCTGGACAAGAAGGCCACCGGCACCCTGCCGAAGATCACCATCGCCGAGGCCGGCATCGGCGCCATGAACGGCGCGTACCACTCCCCCGGCAACTTTTACGCCAAGCGCGCCGTCAACCTCCGGGTGCAGGCCAACTGGTACACCGCCGTCTGCCGGGTGGTCCAGGAACGGAAGATGAGCGGCGTCTACTGGTGGTCGATCTACTTCGACGACAACCCCAACGACAAGCCCGACGACAAGGTTGCCTCCCGGCTCGACTTCGCCGGTCGCCCCCTCTCCGAGAAGGCGATCAAGTCCTGTTTCACCTCCGACTACGCGGGCCCCGGGACTGACACCGCTAGCTGACCGAGCGAGGCAATCATGCAAGAAGCCATCATTCTGGTGGGCGGCAAGGGAACCCGCCTGCGCCCACTGACCAACCACACCCCGAAGCCGCTTCTCGGCGTCGCGGGCTCCTCCTTCATCCGCCACCAGGTGGCCAAGCTGATGGAGGCCGGGGTCGAGCACCTGGTGTTCGCCACCTCGTATCTCGCCGACCTCTTCGAGGACGAGTTCCGGGGATTCTCCCGGGATCTGAAAATCTCCTACGCCGTCGAGGGGGTCCCGCTCGGCACCGGCGGCGCCATCCGCAACGCCGGCCGCCTGCTGCGCGGCCCGTCCGACGCCCCGGTCCTCGTCCTCAACGGCGACATCCTCTCCGGCGTCGACCTGCGCGCCGTCCTGGACCGGCACGAGGCCCGGGAAGCGGACGTCACCCTGCACCTCACCCGGGTCGCCGACCCGCGCGCCTTCGGCCTCGTCCCCACCGACCGGAACGGCCGGGTGCTCTCCTTCCTGGAGAAGCCGAAGACGGCCGAGGAGTGCGTCACCGACCAGATCAACGCCGGTTGCTACGTCTTCCGCCGATCGGTCCTCGACGCCATCCCCGCCGACCGCGAGGTCTCGGTCGAGCAGGAGACCTTCCCGGAGCTCGTCGCCCGGGGCGGCCGCGTCTTCGGCCACACCACCGCCGACTACTGGCGTGACCTCGGCACCCCGCTGGCCTTCGTGCACGGCTCCGCCGACCTGGTCACCGGCCGGGCGACCTCGCCGCTGGTGGGCCCGCCCGCCGAGGCCCTGATCCACCCCACGGCCACCGTCGACCCGACCGCCCGCGTCACCGGCGGCTCGACCGTCGGCCCGTACGCGGTCATCGGCCCGCGCGTGGTCGTCGACCGCTCCATCGTCGGCGAGCGCGTCACCGTGGCCGAGGGCGCCCGGATCCACGAGTCCGTGGTGGACCACGACGCCTCCATCGGCAGCGAATCGATTCTGCGCGAGGCCGTGGTGGGCTGCCACTCCCACGTCGGCGCCGAGAACGAACTGCCCGCCCAGTTGCGGCTGTCCTGCGGCATCCGCATTCCCGCCCAGGGGGTGCGCGTCAGCGGTACGGCTGCCGCCTGCCCGACGGCCCACTGAATTCACCGGCCCGACCGGACAGTTACTGGAGAGACGTGACCACCCATCGTTCAACGGCCGCGAGCGAAGAACGACTCCGCAAATACCGGCCGGACATCCAGGGCCTGCGCGCCGTCGCCATCATGATGGTCGTCGCGATGCACTGCGGCATAGTCGACATCCACGGCGGCGTGGACGTCAGCTTCGTCCTCAGCGGCTTCCTCATCGGCGGCCAGTTGCTCGCCGAGATCGACAAGTCGGGCAAGGTCTCCCTGACCAAGTTCTGGGCCCGCCGCTTCCGGCGCCTCGCCCCGGGCATGTCGGTCGTCATCCTCGCCACTGCAGCCCTGGCATGGCTTTACGCCAGCCCGCTCAGGTTCCGCCAGACCATGGAGGACGGCCTCGCCGCCTCGCTGAGCGTCATGAACTGGCGGCTGGTCGAGACGGGCACCGACTACTTCGCCAACGACGGGACCCAGTCCCCGTACCAGCACTTCTGGTCGCTGGGCATCGAGGAGCAGTTCTATCTGGCGGCCCCGGTCACCCTGTTCGTCACCGTCTGGCTCAGCCGGAAGGTGTTCCGCAACCGCGTCCTGGTGGGCGTGTTCCTCACGGCGGTGATGGCCGGGTCGCTCTACCTGTCCGTGACGCAGACCAAGTCGAACCAGCCGCTCGCCTACTTCGGCACCCAGACCCGCATCTGGGAACTCACCTCCGGCATCATGCTCGCCCTCGGCGCGCCGCTGCTCTCCCGGATGAATCGCGGGGTCGCCGCGGTGATCTCCTGGCTGGGACTCGCCACCGCGATCGGCACCGCGCTCCTCATCTCGGCGGAGACACCCCTGCCGGGGTACGCGGTGGCCGGCCCGGTACTGGGCGCCGCCATGATCATCGCCGGCGGGTGCGCGGCTCCCCGCTTCGGCGCGGAGTGGTTCCTGCACAACCCGGTGCTCAACTCCGTCGCGAACGTCAGCTACGGCTGGTACCTCTGGCACTGGCCGATCCTCATCCTCTGGCCGGACATCACCGGCCACGACCTCTCCTACTCGGACCGCTTCCGCGTCGCCTCGCTCTCGCTGATCCTGGCCTACGCCATGTACCACGTGATCGAGTTCCGATTCCGGAACAACGCCCAGCTGGTGGCTCGCCCCTGGAAGGGAATCTTCGCGGGCGGCACGGCGGTCGCGGGCACGGCAGGAGCCGCGGCCATCGCCATGACCGTCCTCCCGCTGAACATCTCGGGCTCGGCCGTGGCCGTCGACAGCAGCACCATCGGTTACAGCGGCGCGGCGTCGGTGAAGAGTTCCGTGCTCCAGAAGAAACTCACCGCGGCCGCCCAGGCAGCCCTGCCGAAGTCTCCCGACGACCGAACCCACTACGGCTGCATCGACAACACCGACATCGAGAAGTTCGTCATGCGTGACAACTGCGTCATCGGGGACCCGGCCGGGAAGAAGTCGATCGTCGTTCTCGGCGACTCCCATGCCTGGCAGTGGGGCGACGCGTTCAACGAGATCGGAAAGAAACTCGACGCCAAGGTCGTGACCATGGCGAAGGGCGGCTGCTCCCCCGAGGTCTATGCCATCAAGAACCCCGAGCTGAACCGTGAGTACTCCGAGTGCGACAGCTGGCGTGAATCGGTGTTCGAGCAGCTCAAGGCCCTCAAGCCGGATGTCATTGTCGTCACCAGCCGGGTCCGCCAGGAGGCCACCGAAGCCGGTGCCGAGAAGACCTTCCAGGCTCTGCAGAACTCCGGCGCCCACCTCATCTACATGACGGACACCCCCCAGCCAGGCAAGAACGTCCCGGACTGCCTCGCCACCCACACCGACGACATCTCCGCCTGCAATCCAGGCCAGGACGCGGCCATCGAGTTCCCCGACTTCCGGACCATGGAGGAGAAGGTGGCCACGCGCCACGGGGCGGTGATCATCGACACCCTGCCCGCGTTCTGCGCGGACAACCTCTGCCCGACGGTGATCTCCGGCCAGATCGTCTACTTCGACTCCAGCCACATCACGGCGGGTTACGCGAAGACACTGGTGCCCTTCATCCAGCCGACGGTGAAGCAGGTGCTGGCCGGCTGACCAAGTGCACCTCGCCGCGTACCCGGCGGGCCTCCCGCTGCCGCTCGGCAAGCCGGTCGTCCGCCGGGTACGCGACCTCCTCCAGCGTCAGCCCGTGCGGCCGCACGACATGCACGGCGCTGTCCCGCACGCCGGCGTCGAGAACGCGCCGCGGCCACTCCACGCCCCGGTGCCCGTCCCCCACGAACAGCAACGCCCCGACCATGGACCGCACCTGGTTGTGGCAGAAGGCATCGGCCCGCACCTCGATCTCGACGACGCCGTCCGCCCGTCGGCTCACCCCGAAGTCGAGGATCTCGCGAATGGTCGTCGCCCCCTCCCGCTTCTTCGCGTAGGCGGCGAAGTCATGCTCCCCCACAAGGGACTTGGCGGCGGCGTCCATCGCCTCGACGTCCAACTCCCAGTCGTGCCACAGGACGTGGTTGCGCAGCAGCGGGTCCACGCCCCCCGGCCGGTCCCCGACCCGGTACACATACCGTCGCCACAGCGCCGCGAACCGCGCGTTGAACCCTGTCGGCGCCTCACCCAGCGCCCACACCCGCACGTCCTTCGGCAGCCGCCCGGCGAGCCGCTTCAGCAGCTTCTCGCGCTGCTCCTCCCACACCCCGGCCGGCAGATCGACGTGCGCCACCTGTCCCCGCGCGTGCACTCCGGCATCCGTCCGTCCGGCCACGGTCAGGTCGTACGTCGTCTCCTGGGACCGGGTGACGACCCGCAGCGCCTCCTCGATCTCCCCCTGCACGGTCCGCTTCCCCCCGGCCTGCTTGGCCCACCCGTGAAACCCACTCCCGTCGTAGGACAGGTCGAGACGGACGCGGACATGGCCGGGCTGAACTTCGTCACTCACAGGAGAATCCTCTCAGGGCAAGAAAAGCGGGCCCGTCCCGGAAAGGAACGGACCCGCTCACGCGCCCCTTCAGGGGCGCGGGGAACTGCGCGACCAGCCACAACGGACCGGCAGCCAAAGGACGGCTTACGCCTCCTTCGACTCCTCGGCCTCGTCAGCCTTGGCGTCCTCGACGACCTCGGTCTCCTCGACCTTGGCCGTCTCGGCCTCCTTGACCGCACGCTTCGTGGCGGCCTCGGCCTCACCCGTCGCCTGCTGCGCGACCGTCAGCGCCTCGACCAGCTCGATGACAGCCATGGGCGCGTTGTCGCCACGACGGTTACCGATCTTGGTGATACGGGTGTAGCCACCCGGACGGTTCTCGTACCGCGGGCCGATCTCGGTGAAGAGCGTGTGCACGATGCTCTTGTCCGTGATGACCTGGAGCACCTGACGGCGGTTGTGAAGGTCGCCCTTCTTCGCCTTGGTGACCAGACGCTCGGCGTACGGCCGCAGACGGCGGGCCTTCGCCTCGGTGGTGGTGATACGGCCGTGCTCGAACAGCGCCTTCGCGAGGTTCGCGAGGAGCAGCTTCTCGTGCGCGGCGCTGCCGCCCAGACGGGCACCCTTGGTGGGCTTCGGCATGGTTCTTCTCCTGTGGGTCTGCCCCGGCCGTATCAGGTACCGGAGTCAGTATCCGAGCAGACGGTCGTCTGTCGGAGATCCGGGGCGTCCCCGAAGGGGCGTCCCGGAGGGGGCGCGGGGAACTGCGCGATCAAGCACAGCGCACCCGCACCCGAGTACGGACCGCGCGGCCCGAGCTCTTAGTACTGCTCGGTCTCCACGAAGCCCGCGTCCGCGTCGTCGTCGGCACCGAAGGCGTCGGCGGCGGCGGTCGGGTCGAATCCGGGCGGGCTGTCCTTGAGGGCCAGGCCCATGCCGGCCAGCTTCGCCTTGACCTCGTCGATGGACTTCGCACCGAAGTTGCGGATGTCCAGGAGGTCGGCCTCGGAGCGCGCCACGAGCTCACCCACGGAGTGGATGCCCTCACGCTTGAGGCAGTTGTAGGAGCGGACCGTGAGCTCCAGCTCCTCGATCGGCAGCGCCAGGTCGGCGGCCAGGGCGGCGTCCGTCGGGGACGGGCCCATGTCGATGCCCTCGGCGTCGATGTTCAGCTCGCGGGCGAGACCGAACAGCTCCACCAGGGTCTTGCCGGCCGACGCCATGGCGTCACGCGGCCGCATGGCCTGCTTCGTCTCGACGTCGACGATCAGCTTGTCGAAGTCGGTGCGCTGCTCGACACGGGTCGCCTCGACCTTGTACGTGACCTTGAGCACCGGCGAGTAGATGGAGTCGACCGGGATACGGCCGATCTCCTGGCCCACCTGCTTGTTCTGCACGGCGGAGACGTAACCGCGGCCGCGCTCGACCGTCAGCTCCATCTCCAGCTTGCCCTTGCCGTTGAGCGTGGCGAGGACCAGGTCGGGGTTGTGCACCTCGACACCGGCCGGGGGCGCGATGTCGGCGGCGGTGACCAGACCCGGGCCCTGCTTGCGCAGGTACATCACGACCGGCTCGTCGTGCTCCGAGGAGACGACCAGCTGCTTGATGTTGAGGATCAGGTCGGTGACGTCCTCCTTGACGCCCGGCACGGTGGTGAACTCGTGCAGGACACCGTCGATGCGGATGCTGGTGACAGCAGCGCCGGGGATCGACGACAGGAGGGTACGGCGCAGGGAGTTGCCGAGGGTGTAGCCGAAGCCCGGCTCCAGCGGCTCGATCACGAACCGGGAGCGGAACTCGTCGACGACCTCTTCGGTCAACGAGGGACGCTGAGCGATCAGCATGTTGTGGATCCTTCAGTTGCGGGCGCCCGCTATTTGACGCCCTACTGGTACTGCAAGGGTACGGGCGATACGGCCCTTTTACGGAGCCGTACCGCCCGGAAACCTCAGGCCCGAAGGCGTCGCGTCAGACGCGGCGGCGCTTCGGCGGACGGCAGCCGTTGTGCGGGGTCGGGGTGACGTCCTGGATGGAGCCGACCTCGAGGCCCGTGGCCTGCAGGGAACGGATCGCGGTCTCACGACCGGAACCCGGGCCCTTCACGAACACGTCGACCTTGCGCATGCCGTGCTCCTGGGCGCGGCGGGCAGCCGACTCGGCGGCCATCTGCGCGGCGAACGGCGTGGACTTCCGGGAGCCCTTGAAGCCGACGTGGCCGGCGGAGGCCCAGGAGATCACGTTGCCGGACGGGTCCGTGATGGAGACGATCGTGTTGTTGAACGTGCTCTTGATGTGCGCGTGGCCGTGAGCGACGTTCTTCTTTTCCTTGCGGCGCACCTTCTTGGCAGCGCCCTGACGACCCTTGGGGGGCATCTAGTAACTCCTACGGGGAGGTGGTCGGTCCTACAGCGAAGACCGCTGATGAAGCGTTGTCCGCTGAGGACTACTTCTTGCCCGGCTTCTTCTTGCCGGCGATGGCGCGACGCGGGCCCTTGCGGGTGCGGGCGTTGGTGCTGGTGCGCTGACCGCGGACGGGCAGACCGCGGCGGTGCCGCAGACCCTGGTAGCAGCCGATCTCGACCTTGCGGCGGATGTCGGCCTGGATCTCGCGACGGAGGTCACCCTCGGTCTTGATGTTGCTGTCGACGTACTCACGAATCGCGACCAGCTGCTCTTCAGTCAGGTCACGGACGCGGGTGTTCGGGTCGATGCCGGTCTCGGCCAGCGTCAGCTGGGAGAGCGTACGGCCGATGCCGAACACGTAGGTGAGGGCGACTTCCACACGCTTTTCGCGCGGGATGTCAACACCGGAAACGCGTGCCACTTCAATGGCTCCTGGTGATCTTCGGAGGTCTTCCGCAGGACCGGATCCCAGCCGCCGGCCTCTTCTGTTTCAAAGAGTTGGTACGACCTGGGTCCCCGGCCTCCGAACCGGGGGTGTCGAGCCGTGTTCGGCTCGGGCCCTGCGTATGAACAAATTCAGCTTGCGTCGCGCGAATCTCTGCGATGGATGCAGAGGGATCGGTCGTGCGTCAGCCCTGGCGCTGCTTGTGGCGCGGGTTCTCGCAAATGACCATGACCCGACCGTGACGGCGGATCACCCTGCACTTGTCGCAGATCTTCTTGACGCTCGGCTTGACCTTCATGGGATTGAGGTTCTCCGGGTCAGTTGCCGGCCGTCCCGCTCACACGGGACCTGGGCAAGATCTACTTGTATCGGTAGACGATCCGGCCACGCGTCAGGTCGTACGGAGACAGCTCCACCACGACCCGGTCGTCAGGGAGGATGCGGATGTAGTGCATACGCATCTTGCCGCTGATGTGTGCCAGCACCTGGTGGCCGTTCTGGAGCTCGACCTTGAACATCGCGTTCGGAAGAGACTCGACGACAGTGCCCTCGATCTCGATGGCACCTTGCTTCTTGGCCACGCTTCGCCCTTCGAATCGACTACCTTGATCGACTCTCGAGAGGCATGCGGACATGCGGGTGCACGAGAGCCGACGAGTCAGTCTACGTCAGCACGCAGAAAAACACGAACGAGCTCGCGCTCCACACCTGCCCATGACAATGCCCCGCCCGCCGGCATGTTATGCGCGACGAACGGGGCGAGCAGTCGACCTCTCGCTTACTGCTTACTTCTCGACGGTCTCGCAGGCGGTGCCGTCATCGTGCGTGCCGTCCAGGAGAGCCTGCACGCAGATGTCGGTGCCGTCCTTCCAGTTCGCGCCGATCTGGACCCGGTAGTAGGTGAAGTGGTCGCCGTTGTTGTAGTACGTCGTCAGCGGCGAGTACTTCACGTACCCTTCCTTCTCGGCGTAGATCTTGAACTTGCCGTGGAAGGTCTCATCGCCCGAGTAGGCCTGGATCCAGTTGACCTTGAGGCCGGAGCCGTCGACCCTGACACAGGCACCCCCGTGACACCCGGCCGCCGACGCAAACGCGGGCGCAGTACCGGTTGTGATGGCCAGAGCGGCCGCGCCGACAAGGACGCCAACCGTTCGCTTCAGAGTGGAGCTCATCGTTTCCCCTTTGTCATATGCATGACAGAGGGGCACCCGAAAATTTTGACCGCCCCCCTGCCGGTCAACGCCGAGCTTATCTTCAAAAGTCGAACAGAAGATCGATCTTCGGGGGGCTTGGTGATCTCTTTACGATCTTCAGCCCAGGGGGTCGGGCGCCGCCGTGACTCCGTGCTCCGCCAGCTTCGCCCTGCCCCCGTCGGGAGACGTCAGCACCAGGGGGCCCTCTTCGGTCAGCGCGACGCTGTGCTCCCAGTGCGAGGACCAGGTCCCGTCGGTCGTGATGACCGTCCAGTCGTCCTCCAGCACCTCGGTCCGCGGCGTCCCCAGCGACACCATCGGCTCGATGGCCAGGCAGAACCCGGGGACCAGCTTCGGTCCCTTCCCCCGCCGTCGGTCGACGTAGTTCAGCAGGTGCGGGTCCATGTGCATCTCGGTGCCGATGCCGTGGCCGCCGTAGTCCTCGATGATCCCGTACTTGCCGCCGCCCGGCTTCGGTTGCCGCCGGATGTACGTCTCGATGGCCTTGGAGACGTCCACCAGCCGGTTGCCCTGCTTCATCGCCGCGATGCCGGCCCACATCGACTCCTCGGTCACCCGGGAGAGCTCGATCAGCTCCGGTGCGTGACCGGAGCCCACGAAGGCCGTGTAGGCCGCGTCACCGTGCCAGCCGTCGACGATCGCACCGCAGTCGATGGAGATGATGTCGCCGTCCTTGAGGACGACGTCGTCCGCGGGGATGCCATGGACGACCACGTCGTTGACGGACGTGCAGATGGTGGCCGGGAAGCCGCCGTACCCGAGGAAGTTCGACTTGGCGCCGTGCTCGGCGAGGACCTTGCGGGCCACCTCGTCCAGGTCCTTGGTGCTGGCACCGGGGACCGCCGCCTCGCGGGTGGCCGCGTGGATGGCGGCTACGACCAGGCCCGCCGCCCGCATCCTGGCGATCTGCTCGGGGGTCTTGATCTGCACCATGGGGGGCCTGCGCTCTCCGTCACTCACGTCAACGTCAACCGGATACCTGTACAACACTACGGCCGCGGCACCCGAGGGGGCACCGCGGCCGGAACCGCCGTGGACCTACTTCTTGTCGCCCTCGTCCCACCCCAGCGCGTCCAGCGCCCGCCGGGTGATCTCGTCCACCGGGCCCAGCGAGGAGATCGTACGGACCAGGCCCTGCGACTTGTAGTAGTCGATGATGGGCTCGGTCTGCGTGTGGTAGACCTCCAGCCGCGTACGGACGGTGTCCTCGGAGTCGTCGTCGCGCTGGTAGAGCTCGCCGCCGCAGATGTCGCAGACACCCTCGACCTTCGGCGGGCTGTACGTCACGTGGAAGACGTGGCCGTTGTCCTTGCGGCAGATGCGGCGGCCCGCGATCCGCTTGACGACCTCGTCCTCCGGGACCTCGAGGTCGAGCACGGCGTCGAGCTTGATGCCCTCGCTCTTCAGCAGCTCGTCGAGCGCCTCGGCCTGCGAGACGTTGCGCGGGAACCCGTCCAGCAGGAAACCGCCGGTCGCGTCCGGCTGCTCCATGCGGTCCTTGGCCATGGCGATGGTGACCTCGTCCGGGACGAGGTTGCCGGCGTCCATGTAGGACTTCGCGAGCTTCCCGAGATCCGTCTGCTGGCTGATGTTGGCCCGGAACAGGTCGCCCGTGGAGATGTGCGGGATCTTCAGCTTCTCGGCGAGGCGAACGGCTTGCGTTCCCTTACCGGCACCCGGCGGCCCGACGAGGACGATTCGCATCAGCGGAGGAACCCTTCGTAATTGCGCTGCTGAAGCTGGCTCTCGATCTGCTTCACCGTCTCGAGACCGACACCCACGATGATCAGGATGCTGGTGCCACCGAACGGGAAGTTCTGGCTTGCCCCAAAGCCAACCAACGCCATCGTCGGTACGAGGGCGATCAGCCCCAGATACAGCGAACCCGGCCAGGTGATCCGGTTGAGCACGTACGACAGGTACTCAGCGGTCGGTCGGCCAGCCCGGATGCCCGGGATGAAGCCACCATACTTCTTCATGTTGTCGGCGACTTCCTCGGGGTTGAAGGAGATCGCCACGTAGAAGAACGCGAAGAAAACAATGAGCAGGAAGTACATGGTGATGTAGACCGGGCTGTCACCCTGCTTGGTCAGGTTCTGCTCGATCCAAGTCTTCCAGCCCGAGTTGCCTCCCGCGAACTGCGCCACGAGGGCCGGGATGTAGAGCAACGACGAGGCGAAGATGACGGGAATCACACCCGCCTGATTGACCTTGAGCGGGATGTACGTCGACGTGCCACCATACGAACGTCGGCCGATCATGCGCTTCGCGTACTGCACCGGGACGCGACGCTGGGCCTGCTCGACGAAGACGACGAGCCCGACCATGACCAGACCGACCGCGATGACCGAGCCAAACTCGATCCAGCCGCCGGCCAGGTTGCCCTGCTTCTTGATGGCCCACAGCGCGGACGGGAAGGTCGCGGCGATGGAGATGAACATCAGGATCGACATGCCGTTGCCGATGCCGCGGTCGGTGATCAGCTCACCGAGCCACATGACGACGGCCGTACCGGCGGTCATGCAGATCACCATCGTGATGGTGGTGAAGATCGCCTGGTCCGGCACGATGCTGGAGGCGACCGTGCAGCCGTTGAAGAGGGCGCCGCTGCGAGCGGTGGCGACCAGGCCGGTGCCCTGCAGGATGGCCAGCGCCACCGTCAGGTACCGGGTGTACTGCGTGATCTTCGTCGTGCCCGCCTGGCCCTCCTTCTTCAGGGCCTCCAGACGCGGGATCACCACGGTCAGCAGCTGAAGAATGATGCTGGCGGTGATGTACGGCATGATGCCGAGTGCGAAGATCGTGATCTGCAGCAGCGCCCCACCGCTGAACATGTTGATCATGCCGAAGAGCCCCTGGTTACCAGAGGCTTCTTTGACGCACTGCTGGACGGCCTGGTAGTTGACGCCGGGGATCGGAATGTGGGTACCGACCCGGTACACCACGATGATGCCGAGCGTGAAGAGCAGCTTCTTGCGCAGGTCGGGCGTCCTGAACGCCCGGGCGAACGCGGTGAGCACGGTGCCTCCTGCGACCCCCGCGCAACAGCGTCAAGGGTGACGGTCTTGAGGTTCGACGAATGGGAAAAAGAACAGTGCTGGCCACCTTACCGGCCGCACTGCCCCCCTAGGAACGACCAACCGGGGATACCCCATTGTGAGGTATCCCCGGTCGGGAATCGCTTACGTCATCGAGACGTCCGAAATACTCAGACGAGCTCGGTGACGGTGCCGCCGGCGGCGGTGATCTTCTCCTTGGCGGAGCCGGAGACGGCGTCGACCGTCACCTGGAGCGCCACGGAGACCTCACCCTGGCCGAGCACCTTGACGAGGCTGTTCTTGCGAACGGCACCCTTGGCGACGAGCCCCTCGACGGTGACCTCGCCACCCTCCGGGTACAGCGCGGCCAGCTTGTCGAGGTTCACGACCTGGAACTCGGTCTTGAACGGGTTCTTGAAGCCCTTCAGCTTCGGAAGACGCATGTGGAGGGGCATCTGGCCACCCTCGAAGCGCTCCGGAACCTGGTAACGGGCCTTCGTGCCCTTGGTACCACGACCGGCCGTCTTACCCTTCGACGCCTCACCACGACCCACACGGGTCTTGGCGGTCTTGGCGCCCGGGGCGGGACGGAGGTTGTGGATCTTGAGCGGGTTGTTCTCCGCCATGATCAGTCGACCTCCTCGACCGTCACGAGGTGGCGGACGGTGTGCACCATTCCGCGGAACTCGGGGCGGTCCTCCTTGACGACCACGGTGTTGATCCCCTTGAGACCAAGAGACCGCAGGGTGTCACGGTGGTTCTGCTTGCTGCCGATGTACGACTTCGTCTGCGTGACCTTGAGGCGAGCCATTACGCACCCGCCCCGGCACGTGCACGAAGGAGAGCCGCGGGGGCGACGTCCTCGAGGGGCAGACCGCGGCGGGCCGCGATCTCCTCGGGACGCTGCAGGCCCTTGAGGGCCGCCACGGTCGCGTGCACGATGTTGATCGCGTTGTCGGAGCCCAGGGACTTCGACAGGATGTCGTGAACGCCGGCGCACTCGAGCACGGCACGCACCGGGCCACCGGCGATAACGCCGGTACCGGGGGAAGCCGGCTTGAGCAGGACGACGCCCGCGGCCTTCTCACCCTGGATCGGGTGCGGGATGGTGCCCTGGATACGGGGGACCTTGAAGAAGTGCTTCTTGGCCTCCTCAACACCCTTGGCGATGGCGGCCGGCACCTCCTTGGCCTTGCCGTAACCGACACCCACGGTGCCGTCACCGTCGCCCACCACGACCAGCGCGGTGAAGCTGAAGCGACGACCACCCTTCACAACCTTGGCGACGCGGTTGATCGCGACAACGCGCTCAACGTACGCGGTCTTCTCGGCGGCAGCAGCGCCGCCGTCACGGCCCTTCCGGTCCCGCCGCTCGCCGCCACCGGCACCGCCACCGCGGCGCTGGGGTCCAGCCATTGGATTACCTCTCTCTTTCCGCTAGCTACAAGCGGCTCAGAACTTGAGCCCGGCTTCGCGGGCGGCGTCCGCCAGGGCGGCGATGCGCCCGGCGTACTGGTTGCCACCACGGTCGAACACCACGGCCTCGACACCGGCGGCCTTCGCACGCTCGGCGACCAGAGCGCCGACCTGCTTGGCCTGCGCGGACTTGTCACCCTCGCCACCGCGGACCGAGGTGTCCAGCGTGGACGCCGACGCCAGGGTGTGACCCTTGATGTCGTCGATCACCTGGGCCACGATGTGGCGGTTCGAGCGGGTAACTACCAGACGGGGACGCTCCGCCGTACCGGAAATGTTCTTACGGATCCGGATGTGGCGGCGCTTGATCGCGGCGCGCTTGTAGGCGTCGCCCTTGAGGATCTTCTGTCCGTATGCCATGGCTTACTTACCCGCCTTTCCGACCTTGCGGCGGATGACTTCGCCCTCGTACTTGACACCCTTGGCCTTGTACGGGTCGGGCTTGCGCAGCTTGCGGATGTTGGCCGCAACCTCGCCGACCTTCTGCTTGTCGATGCCCTCGACCTGGAAGCGGGTCGGGTTCTCCACCTTGAAGGAGATGCCCTCGGGGGCCTCGACCAGGATCGGGTGGCTGTAACCGAGCGCGAACTCGAGGTTCGCACCCTTGGCGGTCACGCGGTAACCGACACCACTGATTTCGAGCTTCTTCACGTAACCCTGGGTCACGCCGGTGATCATGTTCGCCACCAGCGTGCGGGACAGGCCGTGCAAGGCCTTGCTCTGACGCTCGTCGTTGGGGCGGGTCACCGCGAGAGTGCCGTCCTCGCCCTTGGCGATGTCGATCGGAGCCACGATGGTGTGGGTCAGCTCGCCCTTGGGGCCCTTGACCTTCACCGTGCGACCGTCGATGGTGACGTCCACGCCGGCGGGAACCGCGATGGGGAGCTTGCCGATACGCGACATAGCTGTTTCCTCCGTTCCCTTCTGCTACCAGACGTAGGCGAGGACTTCCCCGCCTACGCCCTTCTTGCCGGCCTGCTTGTCGGTGAGGAGCCCGTGGGACGTGGAGATGATCGCCACGCCGAGGCCACCCAGCACCTTGGGCAGGGAGGTGGACTTCGCGTACACCCGGAGACCGGGCTTGGAGATCCGCTTGATGCCCGCGATGGAGCGCTCACGGTTGGGACCGAACTTCAGGTCCAGGACGAGGTTCTTGCCGACCTCGGCGTCCTCGACCTTCCAGCCCGTGATGAAGCCCTCCTGCTGGAGGATCTCCGCGATGTGAGACTTGATCTTGGACGCCGGCATCGTCACGGAGTCGTGGTACGCCGAGTTCGCGTTCCGCAGACGCGTCAGCATGTCTGCGATCGGATCAGTCATGGTCATGAATTGGCCTGTGGCCTCTCTCGCCGGGGTTTCCTGGTGCGCCATCCCTCTCCCCGATCCGAGACGGGGCGGGTGCGGCGCGGTGGACCTACGGCGTAGTAAGTCGTACGGGCGACCGTCAGGCGCCCAACCCTCCAAGCCTAAGCCATGAAGGGGTGGGCACCTGACACGCCCATTGCTTACCGAGAGCCTCCGGAATCCCTAAAAGGGGGATTACCAGGAGCTCTTGGTCACGCCCGGCAGCTCGCCACGGTGAGCCATCTCACGAAGGCACACGCGGCACAGGCCGAACTTGCGGTACACGGAGTGCGGGCGGCCACAGCGCTGGCAGCGGGTGTAGCCACGCACACCGAACTTCGGCTTGCGAGCAGCCTTGGCAATCAGAGCCTTCTTCGCCATCTCGCTCACGCCTCCTTGAAGGGGAAGCCGAGGTGACGAAGGAGCGCGCGGCCCTCAGCGTCGTTGGTCGCCGTGGTCACCACGGTGATGTCCATACCCCGGGTGCGGTCGATCTTGTCCTGGTCGATCTCGTGGAACATGACCTGCTCCGTGAGACCGAAGGTGTAGTTGCCACGGCCGTCGAACTGCTTGGGGGACAGACCACGGAAGTCGCGGATGCGCGGCAGCGCGAGCGACAGGGTGCGGTCCAGGAACTCCCACATGCGGTCGCCACGGAGCGTGACGTGGGCACCGATCGGCTGACCCTCACGCAGCTTGAACTGCGCGATGGACTTGCGGGCCTTGGTGACGGCCGGCTTCTGACCGGTGATGGTGGTCAGGTCGCGGATCGCGCCCTCGATCAGCTTCGAGTCACGGGCGGCGTCGCCGACACCCATGTTGACCACGATCTTGACGAGGCCGGGGATCTGCATGACGTTCTCGTACTTGAACTCGTCACGCAGCTTGCCCGCGATCTCCTCGCGGTACTTCAGCTTCAGACGCGGAGCAGTGGTGGTAGCCATCAGATGTCCTCACCCGTCCGCTTGGCAACGCGGATCTTGTTGCCTTCGTCGTCGAAGCGGTAACCGACACGCGTGACGACCTTGTTGCCATCCTTCTCAACGACCAGCTGGACGTTGGAGACGTGGACGGGCGCCTCGGTCGTGACGATGCCGCCGGCCTGCGAACCGCGAGCGGTCGGACCGGCCTTGGTGTGCTTCTTGACCCGGTTGACACCCTCGACCAGGACGCGGTCCTCGCGGGGGTAGGCCGCGATGACCTTGCCCTGCTTGCCCTTGTCCTTACCGGTGATGACCTGGACCAGGTCGCCCTTCTTGATCTTCATGCTTACAGCACCTCCGGAGCCAGCGAGATGATCTTCATGAACTTCTTCTCGCGCAGCTCACGGCCGACCGGGCCGAAGATACGGGTACCACGAGGGTCGCCGTCGTTCTTCAGAATGACGGCGGCGTTCTCGTCGAACCGGATGTACGAGCCGTCCGGACGGCGACGCTCCTTGACCGTGCGAACGATGACCGCCTTGATGACGTCACCCTTCTTCACGTTGCCGCCGGGGATCGCGTCCTTGACGGTGGCGACGATGACGTCACCGATGCCCGCGTAGCGGCGACCGGAGCCACCGAGCACACGGATGCAAAGGATTTCCTTCGCCCCCGTGTTGTCGGCGACGCGCAGTCGCGACTCCTGCTGGATCACGTCTATCTCCTGTGTGTCTGCCGGTTCCCCGGGGGCCGTTCAGAGGAACGGCCCCCGGAGCCTGGCGGAACTGTCCTGCGAGGGGTGCCCCGCAGGAGACTTACTTGGCCTTCTCGAGGATCTCGACGACGCGCCAGCGCTTCGTCGCGGACAGCGGCCGGGTCTCCATGAGGAGGACACGGTCGCCGACGCCCGCGGCGTTCTGCTCGTCGTGCGCCTTGAGCTTGTTCGTACGGCGGATGACCTTGCCGTACAGCGCGTGCTTGACGCGGTCCTCGACGGCGACGACGACGGTCTTGTCCATCTTGTCGCTGACGACGAGACCCTCACGGGTCTTGCGGAAGCTACCGCGCGCCTCAGTGTTCTCAGTCACGTTGCTCTCGCTCATCAGGCGCTCTCCACCGTCTCGATGCCCAGCTCGCGCTCACGCATCAGGGTGTAGATCCGCGCGATGTCCTTACGGACGGCCTTGAGCCGACCGTGGTTCTCGAGCTGACCCGTCGCCGCCTGGAAGCGGAGGTTGAACAGCTCTTCCTTGGCCTCGCGGAGCTTGTTCAGAAGCTCCTCGTTGCCCAGCTCGCGCAGCTCGGACGCCTTGGTACCGGCCGACATCACGCTTCACCTGCCTCGCGCTTGACGATCCGGCACTTCATCGGCAGCTTGTGGGCTGCGCGAGTCAGGGCCTCACGGGCGATCTTCTCGTTGGGGTAGGACAGCTCGAACATGACCCGGCCCGGGTGCACGTTCGCGATCCACCACTCCGGAGAACCCTTACCGGAACCCATGCGGGTCTCGGCAGGCTTCTTCGTCAGCGGGCGGTCCGGGTAGATGTTGATCCAGACCTTGCCGCCACGCTTGATGTGGCGGGTCATCGCGATACGGGCCGCCTCGATCTGGCGGTTGGTCACGTACGCCGGCGTGAGGGCCTGAATGCCGTACTCGCCGAACGCGACCGTGGTACCGCCCTTGGCCTCACCACGACGCTTCGGGTGGTGCTGCTTGCGGTGCTTGACCCTACGGGGGATCAGCATGTCGGTCAGGCCTCCGTTCCGGTGCTCTCAGCAGCCGGAGCGGCAGCGGCCTCGGCCTGGGGGGCCTCGGCAGCGGGAGCCTGCTGCGGCTTGCGACCGCGCCGCTCGCCACCACGGCCACCACGGGCCGGGCGGTCACCAGCGCCACCGCCACGGGCCGGGCGGTTGCCGGCGCGGGCAGCGGCGTTCTCGGCGCGGACCTCGGCGATGTTCTTGACGTCGCCCTTGTAGATCCAGACCTTCACACCGATGCGGCCGAAGGTCGTCTTGGCCTCGAAGAAGCCGTAGTCCACGTTCGCGCGGAGCGTGTGCAGGGGCACACGGCCCTCGCGGTAGAACTCCGAGCGGGACATCTCGGCGCCGCCGAGGCGGCCACCGCACTGGATCTTGATGCCCTTGGCGCCGGCCTTCATGGCGGACTGCATGCTCTTGCGCATGGCCCGACGGAAGGAGACGCGGGAGGACAGCTGCTCGGCGACGGCCTGGGCCACCAGCTGAGCGTCCGTCTCCGGGTTCTTGACCTCGAGGATGTTCAGCTGGACCTGCTTGCCGGTCAGCTTCTCCAGGTCACCGCGGATGCGGTCGGCCTCGGCGCCGCGGCGGCCGATGACGATGCCCGGACGCGCGGTGTGGATGTCCACGCGGACACGGTCACGGGTGCGCTCGATCTCAACCTTCGAGATACCGGCGCGCTCCATGCCGGACGTCATCATCCGACGGATGGCGACGTCTTCCTTGACGTAGTCCTTGTACAGCTTGTCGGCGTACCACCGGGACTTGAAGTCCGTGGTGATGCCGAGCCGGAACCCATGCGGGTTAACCTTCTGGCCCATTACCGGGTTCCTTCCTTGCTGCTGACGACCACGGTGATGTGGCTGGTCCGCTTGCGGATCCGGTAGGCACGGCCCTGAGCACGCGGACGGAACCGCTTCAGGGTCGGACCCTCGTCGACGTACGCCTCGGAGATGAAGAGGCTGTCGGCGTCGGTGTGGTCGTAGTTGTGCGCGGCGTTGGCGATGGCGCTGTCGAGCACCTTGCCGACCGGCACGGAGGCTGCCTGCGGAGCGAATCGCAGAACAGCCTGAGCCTCCGTGGCATCCATGCCACGGATAAGGTCCACCACGCGGCGGGCCTTCATGGGCGTAACGCGGATGTACCGCGCCTGGGCCCTGGCTTCCATGGTTGTCCCTCTCAGTTACTTACGTGTCTGAATGCGATCCGCTACTAGCGGCGCTTCGACTTCCGGTCGTCCTTGACGTGGCCCCGGAAGGTGCGGGTCGGCGAGAACTCGCCGAGCTTGTGGCCGACCATCGACTCGGTGACGAACACCGGGATGTGGATCTTGCCGTTGTGCACCGCGAGGGTGTGACCCAGCATGGCCGGGACGATCATCGAGCGGCGGGACCAGGTCTTGATGACGTTCTTGGTGCCGGCTTCGTTCTGGGCGTCCACCTTCTTGCTCAGGTGGTCGTCGACGAAGGGCCCCTTCTTCAAGCTACGAGGCATCTCAACCAGTCCTTAACGCTTCTTGTTCGTCTTGCGGCGGCGGACGATGTACTTGTTCGACGCCTTCTTGGGCGAACGAGTACGACCTTCCTTCTTGCCCCACGGGGACACGGGGTGGCGACCACCGGACGTCCGGCCCTCACCACCACCGTGCGGGTGGTCGACCGGGTTCATGACGACACCACGGACGGTCGGGCGGACGCCCAGCCACCGCTTGCGGCCGGCCTTGCCCCAGTTGATGTTCGACTGCTCGGCGTTGCCGACCTCACCGACGGTGGCGCGGCAGCGCGCGTCCACCATGCGGATCTCGCCGGACGGCATACGGAGGGTCGCCATGGCGCCCTCACGGGCGAGCAGCTGCACCGAGGCACCCGCGGAGCGGGCGAACTTGGCGCCACCACCGGGACGGAGCTCGATCGCGTGGATCGTGGTACCGACCGGGATGTTGCGGAGGGCCAGGTTGTTGCCCGGCTTGATGTCGGCCCCGGGACCGTTCTCCACGGTGTCGCCCTGCTGCAGGTTGCGCGGGGCGAGGATGTAGCGCTTCTCGCCGTCCGCGTAGTGCAGCAGCGCGATGCGCGCGGTGCGGTTGGGGTCGTACTCGATGTGCGCGACCTTCGCCGGCACGCCGTCCTTGTCGTGACGACGGAAGTCGATCACTCGGAAGGCGCGCTTGTGTCCGCCACCCTGGTGGCGAACGGTCACACGACCGGCGTTGTTACGGCCGCCCTTGCTGTGCAGCGGGCGGACCAGCGACTTCTCCGGCGTGGACCGCGTGACCTCGACGAAGTCGGCGACGCTGGCGCCACGACGGCCCGGCGTAGTCGGCTTGTACTTGCGGATTCCCATTTCTCAGTCCTCGTCCGATATCGGACGATCCGACCCGCTTACGCGGTCGGACCGCCGAAGATGTCGATACGGTCGCCCTCGGCGAGGGTCACGATCGCGCGCTTGGAGCCCGCGCGCTGACCGAAACCGGTCTTGGTGCGCTTGCGCTTGCCCTGGCGGTTGAGGGTGTTGACCCCGGTGACCTTGACCGAGAAGACCGCCTGGACGGCCTGCTTGATCTGGGTCTTGTTGGCGCCCGGGGCGACGACGAACGTGTACTTGTTCTCGTCCAGGAGCGCGTAGCTCTTCTCCGAGACGACCGGCTTCAGCAGCACGTCACGGTGGTCCGTGAACGACTTGCTGAGCGGCGTCTCGACGGTGTTCTTGCCCTCGGCCTCGTGGCGGCGCGCCTTGGCGACGCGCGCGGCCTTGGCGGCCTTGGCGGCCTTCGAGGCGATGCTCGGGTGACGGGTAGCCATCAGACCTCGGTCCCTTCGGTGTCGTTGGCCTTCGGGCCGGCGACGAAGGACTCGAGAGCGGCCTGGGTGAAGACCACGTCGTCCGAGACGATCACGTCGTACGTGTTCAGCTGGCCCGGCTCCAGGATGTGGACCTGGGGCAGGTTGCGGGCGGACAGCCACGCGGCCTCGTCGGCGCGGTCGACGACCAGGAGCAGGTTCTTGCGCTCCGAGATCTTGCCGAACAGCGTGCGAGCGGCCTTGGTGCTGGGGTTCTCGCCCTCGACCACGCCGGAGACGACGTGGATGCGGTTGTGGCGCGCCCGGTCGGTGAGGGCGTGACGCAGAGCGGCAGCCTTCATCTTCTTCGGGGTGCGCTGCGAGTAGTCACGCGGCTGCGGGCCGTGGACGACGCCACCGCCGGCGAACTGCGGGGCGCGGGTCGAGCCCTGACGGGCGCGGCCGGTGCCCTTCTGGCGGTACGGCTTCTTGCCGCCACCACGGACCTCGCCACGGGTCTTCGTCTTGTGCGTGCCCTGGCGGGCGGCCGCGTTCTGCGCGACGACGACCTGGTGGATCAGCGGGATGCTGACCTTCTCCACGCCGAAGATCTCCGCGGGGAGCTCGACGCTACCGGTCTTCTCGCCGGCAGGCGAAAGGATGTCAACAGTGCTCATCGGTTACCTCAGGCCCCCTTGGCCGCGGTGCGGACCAGGACGAGGCCGCCGTTCGGACCGGGAACCGCGCCCTTGATGAGCAGCAGACCCTTCTCCGCGTCAACGGCGTGGACGGTCAGGTTCTGGGTGGTGACACGCTCGTTGCCCATGCGACCCGCCATGCGGAGGCCCTTGAACACGCGGCCCGGGGTGGCGCAGCCACCGATGGAACCGGGAGAGCGGTGCTTGCGCTGGGTGCCGTGACCGGCGCCGAGGCCCTTGAAGTTGTGACGCTTCATGACACCGGCGAAGCCCTTGCCCTTGCTCTTGCCGGTGACGTCGACCTTCACGCCGGCCTCGAAGACCTCGGCGGTGACTTCCTGACCGAGGGTGTACTCGGTGGCGTCGGCCGTCCGGATCTCGACGAGGTGACGACGGGGGGTGACGTCGGCCTTCGCGAAGTGGCCCTTGAGGGGCTTGTTCACCTTGCGCGGGTCGATCTCGCCGAAGGCGATCTGGACCGACTCGTAGCCGTCGACGTCGTTGGTACGGACCTGGGTGACGACGTTGGGGCCGGCCTTGACGACGGTGACCGGAACAACACGGTTGTTCTCGTCCCACACCTGCGTCATGCCGAGCTTCTCGCCCAGGATGCCCTTGATCTGCTTAGCCATTCTCAGATCACCGGCCCTCAGAGCTTGATCTCGATGTCGACACCGGCCGGGAGGTCGAGTCGCATCAGAGAGTCAACGGTCTTGGGGGTCGGGTCGAGGATGTCGATCAGGCGCTTGTGCGTGCGCATCTCGAAGTGCTCGCGCGAGTCCTTGTACTTGTGCGGCGACTTGATGACGCAGTACACGTTCTTCTCAGTGGGCAGCGGCACCGGGCCCGCGACCGACGCACCAGTGCGGGTCACCGTCTCGACGATCTTCTTCGCCGAAGAGTCGATGACCTCGTGGTCGTAGGCCTTGAGCCGGATGCGGATCTTCTGTCCCGCCATGGCTACTCAGTAGTCCTGTCTCTTCTTACGCTCCGGAACCCGGCGGATTCCCTCTGCTGCCTTCGTTCTCTCCGACCCACGCGGTCGGGCGTGTCGCGCTCCCGCTGACACAGATGCCCCTTGTTCGAACATCCCTGCGGGGAATGCACACGGCCCTTCCGGAACCGCAAGCCGGGGGCGGAAGGCCCACCGGGCGCCTGATCGGTGCCGCACTCCACTTCCCGAAAGATTCCCGTACGTCCGCCCCAGTGCTGCCGTAGTGGCAGTTAGGACGACGAGTACTGTGGGACTCGCTTCCGGTCCTCCCGGCGGGAGGCGCGCAGCATCAACACTCGACCGAGCAACTCCGACAGTCTGCCATACGGGACACGGGGCTGGCCAATCGAGCGGGAGAGAATACCCCCAGGGTGACGTAGGTCAAACACGAGGTCGATCCGGGCACCCGCCGACTCCCGTCACGACCGGCCCTCTTCCTCGACGGCCTGCCCGGTGAGCCCGTCAAGATCAGCCGGCTGACTCGATTCGGCGCCCACGTCGACCATGGTCTCGAAGCTCGCTCAGAAGCCCCAGGGATCAGGGTGCGGTACCGACCCGGGGTCCTCCGACCACACCAGCCGGCACTCCAGCTGGTCCCCGAGCAGCCCGCTCAGCAGGCGCGCGGCCCAGCCGTTCCAGCAGACGGCCGTGGGAAAGGCGGTGGCGCGGAAGGCGGGGACGTCGGTGGGGATGTCGTCCGCCCGGAAGACCGACTCCCTGATCCGGCCGATCACGTCGGGAGGCGAGGACCTCTCGCTGTCCAGGCAGTCGGCCACCCGCTCGACGAGGTACAGCAGGTAGTCGTCGTCCGCGTCCTTGATCGGTACCGGCAGCAGCTTTCCGGCCCCCTCCAGGTCGCTCCACAGCAGATCGGCGATACGGCGGCTCAGGACCGGCAGGCTGGGGCCTCCGTTGGGGAACTCGTTCTTCGGCCACCCCGGATCACCCACCCACTCCGCCGTGAACTGCACGGGGTGCGGTCCTTCGGAGCCGCCGCGCTGCCAGCGCAGGAGGTCCACGACCTCTTCTCCGAAGTGCAGGAGCTGGAAATCGGCCATGCTCGGCAGGAGGCGGTACACGGAGCGGTGCTCTTCGATGCCTTCGGTAGTCATGCCGCCTTCTAGGGGAGCCTTGTCCAGCGTGCGGTCGGCGCCGGGGCGCCGTTCACCATCTGGCCGGGTGAGAGTTCGTGCTTGACCTGTTGACCGACGGTCCGCAGTTCCGAACGGATCAGGTCACCCATCTTCGCCTTGCTGAGCCCGGCAGCGAGTCCCTGCGCCTCCACGTCCGTCAGGTGCTGGTTCAGGCGCAGCAGGAAGGCGTCGGTGTGCGTGAAGTTGTGCGGGCGCGCGTGCCCCAGGGGGATGCCGTTCGCCGCCTCGTCGATGTCGACTCCGTACCTCGACAGGATCGCGCGGCTGTCCGCGGTGCGCCCGACCACCCGGTTCAGCGTGGACGGCACGATGTGAGCCGCGGCCTGCCCGGACTGGAAGACGACGCCCTCTGCCTCCATGTTCCCCCGGAGGATCTTGGAGTGGCAGATCAGGCCCAGATAGTCGACCCACAGCAGGGGATTGGGTACGTAGGCGTGGGCGTTGGGCCCGGCCTCCAGCCCCAGGGGGTCCGGACTGAGGTACGCGGCCGTGGCCGGATCGTAGTGCCGCAGGTTGTTGTAGTGCAGCCCGGACTCGGGATCGAAGTACTGACCGGGGAAGCGAAGGGGCGTGTCCGCGCCGGACGGCTCCCATGTCGCCAGGCCCCACAAGGTGGCGGTCGCTCTCCCGGCGATCTCCCCGTCCTCGCCGACGAGTTCCGTCGGAGTTCCGACGAGATCGCCGACGACGGCGAAGAAGCGTTCGTCGATGAGCTCCTGCGGGGCCTGGGCAAGGACGGTGCGTTCCGTCTGTGCGACAGGGACCAGACCGTCGCGGTCCCAGGTGAGGGTCACTCCCCGGTCGCTGTCGGCGCCGTACGACGTCTGTTCCACGAGGTGCGGTCCGTCCCAGGTGAAACGGATCTCTTCCAGCACTGCGGCCGGGGTGTCCGGTCCGTCGACGGCGGCCAGCCGCTGCTTGGCGACGCGCCGCCCCAGGGAGTCGTACACATAGCGCCACACGGTGCCGTCCGGCGTGGTGACGCTCGTGAGCCGGTCCTCGCCGTCCCATGCGTACCGCCAGATGTCGGGCTTGCGCGACAACCTGGTACGACGCCGTAGGACGACCCGTCCCGCGGCGTCGTACTCGTAGTGGACGGAGCCGGCGCGGGTGACGCGGGTGCCGGACCGTTCCCGGTCGCCGCGGGCCTCGGCGGCGGGCTGCCGGTCGGGCCAGGTGGCCCGGGCCTGATTGCCCGCCGGGTCGTAGGCGTAGGTCTCGGTCCAGTCCGTCGCGAGCACCGCCGTGACGCGGCCCCCCGCGTCCAGGTCGAAGCGACGGTGTCCGGTGTGCAGGTCGGACACCGAGGTCGGGAGGCCGTCCGCCCCGTACGTGTAGCCGCGGTCGATGGTCCGGCGCCGGGTGCCGGGAGCGGTATGGCTCTGCGCGGTGAGGCGATGGTGGGCGTCCCAGCTCTGGTGGAGCGCGAGTCCCGCGGTGCCCATGCTGCGGGCGGTCTCCCGCCCGAGTGCGTCGTACTCCGAGAACAGCGTGCGGCCCGACGCCGTCAGCTCCGTCCGGTTTCCCGCCGCGTCATAGGCGTACGTGGTGACGGCACCGCCCGGGGTCGCGCGCCGGACGGGGCGGCCCAGGGCGTCGTACGCGGTCGTGAGCGCACGTCCGTCCGCGGTCTCGCCGATGATCCGGCCGATCGGATCGTAGACGTACGTCAGGGTCACGTCCGGGCCTACGGCCTCCAGGACGCGCCCGGCGGCGTCGTGGGCGTAGCGGGTCGTTCTGCCGTCCACCGTCTTCCGGCACTGATTGCCGGCGATGTCGTAGGCGAACACGGTCGACTGGCCCAACGCGTTGGTACGACTGATGAGTTGGCCCGCGGAATCATAGGCGTAGTCAAGGGTACGGCCGTCGAAATCCGACTCCCTGACGAGCCGGCCGGCGGCGTCGTAGGTGTAGTCCCAGGTCAGTCCGTACGGTCCGACGACCTGGAGCAGGCGCAGTTCGGTGTCGTGCACGAACGTGTGGCGGGCCCCGTCGGCCGCGATGCGCGCGGAGAGCACGCCCAGTGGCCCATACGCGCACCGAGTGGTCCGGCCGACCGCATCGGTGCGGGTGAGCATGTTGCCCTCACCGTCGTACGTCCAGGACTCGCTTGCCCCGTCCGGGTCGGTTCTGGCCTCCAGACGGCCCTCGACGGTCCAGGTGAAGCGGGTTGCGGCACCCATCGGGTCCCAGATGCCGACCCGCCGCCCGAAGGGGTCGTAGGCGGCCCGGGTCACCGCGCCGAGCGGGTTCGTCACTGCGACTGGCTGGCCCGCGGGGTTGTTGACGAAGGACGTCACCGCGCCCAGCGCGTCCGTCACCGAAGCCAGGGCTCCGCTCGGGTCGCGTGTGAAGCGCGTGACGGCTCCGTCCTGGGCGGTCAGGGCGGTGCAGTTGCCCCGCTCGTCCCAGTCCTGCCGGATGACGGAGCCGTCGTATCCCACCATCTCGACCATCAGGTTCAGGTCGTTGTACCGCCAGGTGGAGGTCGCCCCGTCCGGCAGGCGCACTTCGGCGAGATGGCCCGCCGGGTCCCAGTCGAGACGGATCGTCCGGCCCAGCGCGTCGGTGCGCGACAGCAACCGGTCACGCCGGTCCCACTCCTGGAGGACCGTGTGACCGAGCGGGTCGGTCTCGGCCAGCAACTGGTAGGCATCGTTGAACCGGTATCGGGTGGTATGCCCGAGCGAGTTGACG
The DNA here is from genome assembly GCF_040634235.1 of Streptomyces sp. NPDC007157. NCBI lineage: Bacteria > Bacillati > Actinomycetota > Actinomycetes > Kitasatosporales > Streptomycetaceae > Streptomyces > Streptomyces sp. NPDC007157. The sequence goes on along the minus strand of NZ_JBEYFE010000013.1, from coordinate 36,962 downwards.
GCGATGGTCTCCCGTGTCTCGTCCTCGTACGCGAAGGAATAGTCGAGGACGCCGTCGACGCCCCGCGTGGCCACGCAACGGTCCTGGTCGTCGTACGTGTACCGGTACCAGGCTCCGGCGCGGTCCTCCCAGCCGGTGATCCGGCTCCGGTCGTCGTAGTGAAATCGCTGCGGCCGGTCCGAGGAGTCACGTATCTCCGCGAGATTGCCGTCGGCGTCGTAGCCATAACGCAGGAGAACGGGCTGTTCAGAGGCGTTGAGCAGGGCCAGGGCGGTGATCCGTCGACGCAGCGTGGTCACGCCGATCCGATAGCCACCGTGATGGCGGACCTCCGTGGGCATGCCGTCCGCGTCGTAGGAGACGGTCACGCTGTTGTCGTTACGATCACGGACGGCGACCAAGGGCAGTTCATCCTCGGCGCCGCCGGGAACCGGCCGGAAGAACAGGGTCAGCCCGCTTTCGGGCTGGTGCACGGCCAGCTCACCACCCGGGGTGCCGTCCCAGCTCAGCGGCCAGTACGGACCCTCCACAGGAGGCAGATCCATGCCCACCTCCGGCCTCGGATACTGGAGCACCATCCCGTCCGCGGTCGCGAACCGCACCCCGGTGGCATCGAGCAGCAGCCGCTGGTCGAGGGTGGAGGTCCAGCTCGCTCCGAACAGTCGTCCGCTCCGGCCTCCCGTGCGGTAGTGGCGTTCGAGCACCAGCGGAAGTACGCCGTCCAGCTGGACGTCGGTGGCGGACATGACCATCTGGCCGGTGGCCATGTCGATGGGATCGCCGCAGGTGAAGAGCTTCTTCATCTGCCGGCCGAGGGCACGGGTGCTCTTGCCGAGCCCCTTCACCCCCAGCTCCATCCCCTTCAACCCGCCCTTGAGGTTCTTCAGCTCCTTCAGCCCCTTGGCCATCTTGCCGAGGCTGGTGATGCCCTTGCCGCCGGGTATGCAGTCCAGCGCGGCGAAGGCCACGTCCCACAGGGACGCCTGGCCTTTGGAGTATTTGTAGAGCGTGTCCGCGAGCACGACGAGCGCGGCGACGAGGACGATCGCGCCGAGGATGGGCCCGCCGATGATCATCGCGATGATCCCGACGACCGCGACGACGACCTTGCAGACGGTGACGATGGTGTCCCAGTTGTCCTCGAACCAGTGGCCGACGTCCTGCCACCAGTGCCGGTTCGGGATCCCGGCGTCGGAGGCCTCGTCGATCTTCCGTTTCGCCTCGCCCGCCGCGTCGTCCCGCATCTTGCGGGCGTCCTCGGCCATCTTCTTCGCGGCATCGAGGGCGTTCTGCGCGGTGGTGACGTCCGACTGCGCCTTGGTGTGCGCGGACTTGGCGCTCTGCACGTCCCGGGTGGCGGCCCGCACCTTCGCCTCGTCCGGCTTGTCACCGTTGGACTTGCTGCCGGTGGGGTCGTCCTTGTACTTGTCGGCTTCCTTGCCGGCGCGGGTGACCCATGAATCGGCAGACGACAGATGGGACTTGGCGGAGCTGAGGTCGGATTGTGCTTCCTTCGCCTTGGCGAGGGCCTTGTCGGCCAGGGCCTGGGCGCGCTCCAGCTTCGGCCAGTAGTCCGCGAGGGCGTCGCCGCACATCTCGTACGACTTCTTCAGCTTCTTCAGGTTCTTCGGAACGTCCTTGAACTGCTCCTTGAACACCTCCGCCGACTTGCCGGCCCACTGCAGGAGGGTGTCCTCGCCGGCCATGCCCTTGACCAGGCGCAGGGCGTCGGAGACGTCGTCGGCGAAGGAGTGCAGCTGTGCGGCGAGAGTACGCACGCGTTGCGGGTCGCCCGGGGTCGGGTCCTTGTCGAGGTCGAGTGGATGCCAGTCCGCCGGTCGGTATCCCGCCATGTCCCGCAACCCCCGTCGCGTGCGCCCCGTCAACAAACCTGTGCACGCGCGAACTTACAAGGAACGGCCGTTCGAGGAGAAGTCCGACGGCCGGGCTCATGAGAGACGCGGACGACGCGCCCGGTAGCGGGAGCCCGCCGCAGGCGCGGGCCGTACGACCGGTACTCCGGGAAGGGGACGCCTCCTCCAGCGGCCCGCTCAGTCCGCGAAGCGGAACGTCGACGTGATCGCGTCGAAGATGTCGAAGAAGGAGTCGGCCAGGTCCAGGACCTGGCTGCTGCCGGCGACCAGGGCGACCTTGCCCTCCTGGCCGGGGACCGGGATGAACGTCTGCATCAGGACCGCGCGGATCGTGCGGTTGAGGCTGTCCTCGGGGATCGGGATGTCCTCGATGCCGTAGGTGCGCGCGGCGGGGCCGACGCCGGGGATGTCGACGGTCGTCACCTTGCGCCAGGAGTCGCCCTCCCGGTGCGCCTCCTTCGGCGCGAGCTGGGCGGCGATGGCGGCCGGGTCGTTGGAGAGCGGCGCGCCCTCGCGGGTGCGGCCGCCGACCAGCGACACCGTGACCGAGCCCGTGATCGGCGTGTCCCCGCCGAAGCTCTCCGCCATGCAACCGCAGTACATCGCGCCCGACTTCCACGCGTCGGCCGCGGACTTGCGCAGGAAGCCGACGTACGTGTCCCGGTACTGTGCCAGCTCCGGGTGCTGGGCCACCCGTTCGTTCACCATCCGCCGGATCGAGTCGTCCCGCGACTCCGGCCGCACGTCGAACTCCCACCACGACTCGGGCACCTTGATCCGGAATCCGCCGCGCTCGATGGTCAGCGTCTCTATGTAGCGGGCCATGGTGTACGCCGTCCCCGTTCCGGTGATCTGATATACGGTGCGGCCAGACTACGAGATGCGCGGACGGGGGACGGTCACGTGGGCAAAGGCAAGAGCGACCTCGCGATACCGCTGAGCGAGCTTGAGGACTACGGCGGCAAGCTGCGCTCCATCAAGGAACGTCTCAACCACACCAAGAAGATGTTCGAGTCCTACAAGGACGATGTCGGCAGCGGAACGGTCTACGACGCCCTCGACGACTTCGAGTCCAACTGGCACGACGGCCGCGAGGACATCACCAAGCAGATCGACTCGCTCGCCGACATGTCCGACACCGTCGTCCGCGAGTTCAAGAAGTTGGACGACGACCTCGCGAAGAAGGCGAAGGACGCGGTACGGCCGGAGGAGCAGCAGCAGGGTGGCGGCGGGCCGAAGGCGGAGTAGTACGCGCTCAGCCGGGACCGGTCGCCCGGCCGGTCAATCCCCGGGGTCCACGTTCCAGGTCTGCGGCAGTTCGCCGCCGCAGAACACGCAGGCGAAGTCGGCCTCGCGGACGATGTTGTGCTCCGCGCAGCGCGGGCAACGGCGGAACACCACCTCGTGCGTGAAGCGGGCGGGGTGGCCGAGCGGGATGCGGTCGAGTGCGCGGGCGACCGCGGGCCAGGACGTGACGTCGGGGCAGTAGCCCGTCGACTGGTTGCTGACCTCGCCGACCAGCCAGTGCCCCGCCTCGCGTGCGAAGGTGATCTCCCCGGCGCCCAGTACCGCCTCTCCCCCCGCACAGGCCACGTGCTCGCTACGGCGGGGAGCCAGCTGCAGCCGGCCGTCCAGGCCGACGACGTAGGTGAACGGTTCGGCCAGCTCCGTCGGTGACTGCCGTCCGGCCCACGAGTCGAAGTCGGCGGCGGATGCGATACGGGCCCCGGTGCCGGTGGGCCGCGTCACCGCGGCGGCAAGTTCTGCGGGGCCGACATAGCGGTAGCTCCGCTCCGGCCGGCTCGTGAGCGCCTCCTCCAGCGCCTCGTCGTACGACCGGAAGCCGGCCTTGACGTGGTCGGGGGTGGGTGAGTCGGGGCGGAGCGGCGAGGGGAGGCGGGCGACTCGCCACATGCGGTGCACGTGGGCCGGGGTGGTGGTTCCGGTCGGGTCCGCCACCAGGTCGCAGGCGGCGGTGAGGATCTCCGTGAGGCGGGGTGTGCCCTTCGCCGCGTCCGTGCCGGCGTCGAGAGCCACGGCCACCGACATGTCCAGGAACTCGGTCAGTTGGAGGTCCGCCGCCATGCGGCACATGCGTCGTACGGTCGACGGCGACGGGTCGTGGAGACTGTCGGCTCCGGTCACTCCGGCGGACCAGAGGACGAGGATCGGCGGAGACAGCTCGTAGTCCCGGAAGTAGGCCATCTCGTCGGCGGCCGCCCTGGCCTGGTGCTCATCGAAGGCGCAGAGCGCGCAGACGGCGGCGAAGAGACGATCCCACTGCTGCCGTCTCTCCGCCAGGAACGCACCGACCGACACGTCCGCGAGCGACCAGGTGCCGGTGGCGTTCGTCGCGCCCACGGCCACCACTCCCCCGAGCGGCGCCAGGAGTTCGCGGACGTACCTCACTCGCCGCCGGCCACGGCCGCGCAGGAGAGGAACGCGGTCCAGGTGGCGGGCGGGAAGGCGAGGCGGGGGCCGCGGGCGGGCGGGTTCTTGGAGTCGCGGACGTGGATGGTGTCGGGAGTGGTGGCGACCTCGACGCAGGAGTCGCCTTCGCTGCTGCTGCTGTAGCTGCTCTTGAACCACGTCAGACCGGAGGCGTCCTCGGCCGTGGTCTTGCGGATCATGTCTCCCCCAGCAGTTGTTCGATGAAGGCCGTCGACTCACGCGGCGTGAGCGCCTGCGCCCGGATGATGCCATACCGCAGTTCCAGGATACGGAGCTGCTTCGGATCGGATACCGGTCGGCCGTTGGCCACCGCCGGCGAACGTCCCACCGCCGAACCGTCCTCGGACTTCAGCACCTCGATCCCGCCGGCCAGTCCCGCGTGTTCCTCTCGGTCCATCGGCATCACCTGCAGCTCGACGTTCCGCAACTGGCCTGCCTCAAGGAGGTGTTCCAGCTGGTGACGGAGTACCGCCCGCCCGCCGAGCGGACGCCGTAGCGTCCACTCCTCCAGAACGAAGCTGAGTTCGGGCGCCGGGTCCCGCTCGAAGACGGCCTTACGGGCCACACGCGCGGCGATGAACCGCTCCACCTCGTCCCCGCTGTACGCCGGGCGACGCATCAGGAGCAGCCCACGCGCGTATTCGGGGGTCTGCAACAGCCCGTGGATGTTCAGCGGGTCGTAGAGCTGGAGCTCGACCGCCTTCGCCTCCAGCTGCGCCAGGTCACGCACCTTCTTGGGGTACCGGACCCGCCGCACGTCCTCCTTCATCGCCGCGAGCAGCCCGCCCGCTCCCAGCACCTCGTCGGCCCGGTCCAGATACTCCGGCCGGGGAATCCGCTTCCCGCCCTCGATCTTGTAGACCATGTCCTCCCCGTACCCGACCGCCTCCCCGAACTCGGCGGCCCGCATCCCCACCGCCTCGCGCCGCAGCTTCAACTGCCGCCCGACGGTCGCGATGACCGCCACACCCCACTCGTCGTCGGGATCCACCTCCCAACCCGGCTCGTCCGCCTCGCTCTTGAGCCGTCCCACCGCGCCGTCCACCGTCATTCCGCACCCCTCCGTCTTACGACCGTGCCGCGACGACGCGCCGGCCCGCGGGGTGCTCATCCGGATTTGTTAGACCGCCGTCTCGTCGGCGGGTTACCGTACGGACACGCCGTGTCGCCCACGGTCACCTGAGGAGGAATCCTGTGCCATCGCCCTGCGATCCCGAGTTCGCTCCCGCCGGTGACGTGGGCGCGGCGCTCATGATGATCGACTCCCGGCTCAGGTCCATCTACGCGGGCAAGGCCGGGATCGACCCCGAACAGCAGGAGCTGATCGACCAGTTCACCGCGTCGATGGGCCCCAGGGGCATCGACGACCTGGTGGAGGGCGCGTGCACCCTCATCTACATGTTCATGCAGTGGCTGCGGATGGCGTACGAGGACCACGACAGGGACGTGATCGAGTACGTGGTGCCCAGCTTCGTGGCGTCGACGCGCATGATGCGCAAGAGCGTCCGCCCCGAGGTCATTCCCACGATGACCGGCCTGCTGGTGGCGGCCGGCACCGGCCTGAGCCCCAGTCTGTGGCGCAGGCAGTACGGGGACTGGACCAAGGACGAGATGAACGCCCTGGAGGCCACGGCCGTGCTGCTCGCGGAGCACATCAACCGGCTCACCGACGACCAGGACTTCGCCACCCGGCTGATCACCGAGGCCCTGACCCGCTCGAGCGAAGACTGACCCACCTCAGGAGAAAGGAAAGGTGAATTCCAAGTTATTCGGAATGGTTGGCGGATGAAATAGCTGTTCGCATCCGCCTGTGACCAGCGCTTACGGAATATTTTCGGACCCTGTGACAATTCCTGGCCCTGGCTTTACCATCGCCCAATGCGTATTTCCGAGGTCGAAGCAGCCAATGCACGCATGCTGGCCCACGCACCATCGGTCCGGCCCGTGGCCACCGGCGACATCATCCGCGTGCACCGCAAGAAGTTCCCGTACCGCGGCTACGTCGAGATCGACTCCCCGTACTGTCCGCCGTTCGTGATGTTCTGCGTGAACGACGATGCGGTCGCCATGGACACCCTGTGGAACGGGACGTTCGGCTACGAGCCCGGCACCCTCGCCACCTGGGCCCGGCTGGCGGCGCGGAGCGCGACGATCGCGGACGTCGGCGCCCATGTCGGCTACTTCTCGATGATCGCCGCGCACGCCAATCCGAAGGCGAAGGTGCATTCCTTCGAGCCGGTCGACCAGATCCACTCGCGGCTGTCCGTGAACGTCCGCTCGAACGGCGTCCACAACGTCACGCTCCACCAGGCCGGTGTCTCCAGCGAGCCCGGCTGGGCCGACATCAGCGTCCGGTTCTCCGGGAACCTGCTGTCCACCGGTTCGACCCTGGAGGGCGCCGCACCCGACGCCCAGCTCAAGCGCATCCGACTGCTCACCCTCGACGAGGTGTTCGCCGACACCAAGCTGGACCTCGTGAAGATCGACGTGGAGGGCCACGAGATGTCGGTGCTGCGCGGGGCCCGGCAGGTGCTGCGGCGCGACCGGCCCACGCTGGTGATGGAGGCCCTGGTCGACGCCGACCTCGACGACCTCATCGCCCAGTTCGACCCCCTCGGCTACGACGTCCACTGGATCGCCGAGCACGACGGTTCGCTGGTGGACTGGAAGGAACCCCGGCCGCCGCACACCCGGAACCTGCTCTTCGCACCGCGGGCCTGAGCGCCGCGGGCCAGAGCGCCGCGGGCCAGAGCGCCGCAGGCCTGAGCGCCGCGGGCCTGAGGCTGTCCCCACCCCCGACCCTCCCGTCCGCCGGATGGTCGAAGCTCCTCGGCGTCCGGCACCGTGAGGAGCGCAAACGCCAGTCGCGTGTGGGTGGAAGGACGCCATCGTGCGAAACGCCGTCGGGACCGCAGCTCTTCTCCTCGCCCTCGCCGTACCGGCCGTGGGGGCGGCACCGAACAGCAGTACCGCCACCGCCACGGGTCTGTGGCGCATGGACGGGTACGGGACCGTCCTCGCCATCGACGGCCGAGGGGCGCAGGAGTACCAGACGACCGCCGTCGGCTGCCTGAAGGGGTACTACGCCGAGGCGGCCGCGAAACCGGGGACGTACGACGTCGAGGGCGCCGTGCTCACCGTGCGGCCCGCCCCCGACGGGGAGCACGCCCGGTTCGACGCCGACGTCGCGGTGGGGCACCGGCAGCTGCGCCGGATCGGCTCCCTGCCGGCCGCCTGCACCCGCCCGCCCGCGACCGACCCCCGCACCGTCTTCGACGTCTTCTGGCAGTCGTTCGAGGAGAACTACCCCTTCTTCGCCGCCAAGGGCATCGACTGGCATGCCGTGCGCGCCCACTACCGGCCGCTGGTCCACAAGGACACCACCCGCGCCCAGCTCTTCGACATCTTCAGCCGCATGATCACCCCGCTGCACGACGCGCACGTCCTGGTCCTGGACGGCGACCGCCACTACGGGGTGCCCCGGCCCGGCACCGTCATCCCCACCGGGGAACTCAACGACAAGGTCAAGAAGTTCGTCGTCGACCGCGACCTCAGGACAGCGACCGACCGGCAGGACTTCGCGGGCGGCCTCCTCACCTACGCCGACCTGAAACAGCGGGACCTGGGCTACCTCCGGATCGCGAGCTTCGACGGATACGACCGGGACAACGCGTCGTACACCGCCCAACTCGCCGAACTCGACCGGGCGCTCGACACCGTCCTCACCCCCGCCCGCACGCGCTCGCTCCACGGCCTGGTCATCGACCTCCGTATCAACGGCGGCGGCTCCGACGCCCTCGGCATCCACATCGCCGAACGCCTCACGGACAGGTCGTACACCGCCTACGCCAAGCGTGCCCGCAACGACCCGGCCGACCCGGCCCGCCACACCCGCCCCGAGCCGATCCTCGTGCACCCCTCCCCCAAGCCCCGCTACACCGGCCCGATCGCCCTCCTCACCGGCGGCTCCACCGTCAGCGCCGGCGAGACCTTCACCCAGGCCCTGATCGACCGGCCGGGCCGCACGGTCCGCATCGGCCGGCCGACCCAGGGCGTCTTCTCGGACGTCATGACCCGCAACCTCCCCAACGGCATGACCGTCTGGCTGCCGAACGAGGAGTACCTGACCCGGAACGGCCGGACCTTCGACGGGACCGGTATTCCACCGCGGATCAGTGAACCCGTCTTCACTGACGAAGAGTTCGCGAAGGGCCGGGACTCGGCATTCGACCGGGCGGTGAAGCTGTTGAGCCGCCCGAGGTCATGACGCGCCGCTCGACCGCCGTCACTTCGGCAGCTACACCGTGGTGATCAGGGACCGGACGGGAAAGGCCGCCTTCGGCTGAGTCCCGCGGAGCGGCTACAGCCGCCGGCTCTCCAGCGGGCCCAGATAGGTCGCGGGCAGCCCGCCCGTGTCGATCAGCAATCGCTGCACCACCACCGTGGGGTCCACCGCCCAGAACTTCAGGCGGTGGACCCCGGGGGCCACCGGGTGGCGGGTCGCCGTCCGGTTCACGTTGTCGGAGGTGTTCCGCGCCCACACCGCGTTCAGCAGGCCGTCGTCCGCGCCGGACGTGATGTCCACCGGTACCGGTTCCGCGTCGTCGAACGACACCGTGTAACGCAGGCCGACCGTGCCCGGCAGCGCCGGGTTGCGCGGCGACAGGTACGCCCACACCGTCACCTCACCCGCCGACAGCAGGGTCACCTCGTACTCCAGCCGGGGCCACGCCTCTCCCCAGCCGCCCGTCACCGGCCACGCCGTCATGCCCGCGCCGGTCCGGCCGATCCCCTCCAGCCGGCGCCAGCCGCCGACCGCACGGTCGTGGTGCTCCGCGTCGATCGCCACATAGCCGCCCGCCTCGACGAAGCCGCGCAGCCCCCGTGCCGACGGCTTCTCCGCGACGCACGCCACCGTCACCGACTCCCCCGCCCCGCTCACCGTCAGCGATCCCGAGGACCGGCCGGCCGGTGCCCGTGACCAGTCCACCCGCACATCCACCCGGACCTGCCGCGTCACCCGGCCCCGCGGACGATCCACCACCAGCCACGGCACCGACGCCTGAACCCGGTAGTCGAAGGGGGTACGGCCCCGGTTGAACACCTCGACGTACTGCTGCGGCCGGGTCTGGTACGGGCTGAACGACGGCAGACCCGGCGCGTCCCCGCCCCCGTCGCCGTCCCCGCCCCCGTCGCCGTCCACCGACACCCCGAGCCCCGCCGCCTCCGGCACCTCGATGCGCCGCACCGCCGGGAACAGGACGTCCGGCAGGGCCACGTTGTCCTTCTCCGGCTGCTGCCAGGGCGCGTTGGGGCCGTACCGGTCCACGTCCCCGTAGTCGATGTGCGGCTGGGTCTGGAAGCCCCGCCATTTGCCGCCCGCCACAGTGGAGTTGAAGCGCTCGGCCAGGGCGAAGTCGCGCAACAGGCCCTGTTCCGCCTCCGCCGCGCGGTCGTTGGCCGCCGCTCTGCCCTCGCGCGCGTAACGCAGGTTCGTGAACTCGGCCTGCCGCAGCGCGTAGAGGTTGGCGGTCGCCGTCACCTCGTATCCGACCAGTTCGAACCATGCGTCCCGTACCGCCGCCGGCAGCCGGCGCTCGATCCGTGTCGCCCTTCTCCCCAGCTCCCGCCACTCCTCCGTCACCCGCTCCAACTCACGGTGCTCGAAGGAGAAGGGCGTCTGCTGATCGTCGTACACCACCTGGCCGTCGTCCGCGAGCGTGATCCGGCGGTTCAGCAGCTCCGGCTTGCGGCGTGCCTGCAACCGGCCGTAGGCGGCGAGTACTTCGGCGACCTCCCGGGCCGCCGCCTCGCCGAAGTTCTGGCGTGCGTATCCCCGTTCCCAGTCACCGAGTCGGTCGATGTCCCAGCGTTCCGGATTCCAGGCGTGGTCGAGGAAGAACTGGGTCGGCAGTTCGTTGCCCTTCAGGTCGCCCACGTTGGCCACCCACAGGCCGTGGTTGCCGTAGGCGTGGGCCTGGTGGAGCTGGTCCCAGACGTTGGCCAGGTTGGCCGTGTCGACCCACTTGTAGTTGCGACCGGCGCCGACGTAGTCGAAGTGGTAGTACAGGCCGTATCCGCCGCTCCGGGGCTCCGCGGGGGACGGGTGCTTGCGGATGTTGCCCCAGTTGTCGTCCGTCAGGACCACGGTGACGTCGTCGGGCGCCCGCAGCCCCCGGTCCCAGTAGCGCTGGACCTCCTTGTAGAGCGTCCACACCTGGGGGGTCTCGGCGGCCGGCCGGCCCGTCACCTCCTCGATGATCTGCCGCTGCGCCGCGATGATCTCCCGCATCAGCTCGATGCCGTCGCCGTCGGGGAGGCCGGTGTCGCCGTTGCCGCGCATGCCGAGGGTGACCACGCCCTCGAAGCCCTGGTCCACCATCCGCTGGATGCCGGCCCGCCAGTACGCCCTGATCGCCGTCGGGTTGCGCAGGTACGACCACTCGCCCGTGCCCCCGTAGGGGTCGGTCCCGTCGGCCGCGTGGCGATTCCACTCCTCGATCCCCCGCATCATCGGGGCCTCGTGAGACGTGCCCATGACAACGCCGTAGGCGGAGGCCCTGCGGTGGTTCTCCGGGTCGTCCTCCGCGAACGCCCGCCCCCACACCGCCGGCCAGAGGTAGTTGCCCTTCAGCCGGAGCAGCACCTCAAGACACGGGCGTAGAAGTCCGCGTTGAAGCCGCCGGGATAGCCCGGGGCCTTGCCGGGCCCGAAGCGGTCCGGGGCCCAGGTCCCGAGCGCCGGGTTCTCGTCGTTGACGAAGAAGCCGCGGTACTTCACCGCCGGCGTGCCCTGGGTGTGGCGGCCCGGCAGTACCCACACCCGGTCGCGGTGGACCGGCGGCACGTCGTCCCACCAGTACCAGGGCGATACCCCGATGCCGTAGCAGACGTCGTACGCCCCGAAGATCGTGCCGCGCGGGTCGCTGCCCGCGATGACGAACGCCCGCTCCACGCCGGGCAGGGGCCGGTCCACGACCGTCTGGAGCGAGGTCTCCCACCTGCCCCGCACGCCCGTCACGTCCAGCCTGCCGGACGCCACCAGGCCGTCGATCAGCGGGCTGCGGCCGATCGTGCCGACGAGCACCACGTGCCGGGCGATCGTCGAGCCCGGCCGGACGCCGGTCACCCGCTCGATGTCGGCACGGAGGTCGCCCGCCACCCGTACGACTCCGGGGTGATCCTCGGCGCTCACCACGACCGGGACGCCGACCAGCGAGAACGCGCCGCCCGTGAAGGAGATGTACGCCCCGGGGTCCGTCACCCTCGGTTCGCCGACGCCGTCGCCGTCGCCGCCCGCCAGGGCGGGACCCGACGACAGCACCGGTACGGCGGCGGCACCCGCGCCCAGCACAGCCCTGCGGCTGACAGACATGGCTCACCCCTCCACACGAATTTGGTCAGCGGCATGACAAATGGTGGGGTGAGTGGCTCCCGGGAGCCAGGGGTCGTACCCGCCGAATAGTTTCGGAGTGACCGGAGCGCCCTGGAGCGGCTCGGAGGCGACCCGGAGCCACGGGGCAATGGCGAAGGGGCCCGTACGACCGAAGTCGTACGAGCCCCTTCACATACCTACCGGGTCAGCCCTTGCGGGCCGAGATCACTTGTTGATCTTGGTGACCTGGCCGGCGCCCACCGTGCGACCACCCTCACGGATGGCGAACTTCAGGCCTTCCTCCATGGCGATGGGCTGGATCAGCTCCACCTTCATGTCGGTGTTGTCGCCCGGCATGACCATCTCGGTGCCCTCGGGGAGGGTCACGACGCCGGTCACGTCCGTGGTACGGAAGTAGAACTGCGGGCGGTAGTTGTTGAAGAACGGCGTGTGACGGCCACCCTCGTCCTTGGACAGGATGTACGCGGTCGCCTCGAACTCGGTGTGCGGCGTGACCGAACCCGGCTTGATGATGACCTGGCCGCGCTCGACGTCCTCGCGCTTGATGCCACGGAGGAGCAGACCGACGTTCTCACCGGCCTGGCCCTCGTCGAGCAGCTTGCGGAACATCTCGATGCCGGTGACCGTGGTGGTGGTCTTCTCGGTCTTGATGCCGATGATGTCGACGGTCTCGTTGACCTTGAGGACACCACGCTCGATACGACCGGTGACGACGGTGCCACGACCGGTGATCGTGAAGACGTCCTCGATCGGCATCAGGAACGGCTTGTCGACGTCACGCTCGGGCTCCGGGATGGACTCGTCGACGGCCTTCATCAGGTCGAGGACGGACTGGGTCCACTCGGCGTCGCCCTCGAGGGCCTTGAGCGCGGAGACCTTGACGACCGGCAGGTCGTCGCCCGGGAACTCGTACTCGGAGAGGAGCTCACGGACCTCGAGCTCGACGAGCTCCAGGATCTCCTCGTCGTCCACCATGTCGGCCTTGTTCAGCGCGACGACGATGTACGGCACGCCGACCTGGCGGGCCAGGAGCACGTGCTCCTTGGTCTGCGGCATCGGACCGTCGGTGGCGGCGACGACGAGGATCGCGCCGTCCATCTGCGCGGCACCGGTGATCATGTTCTTGATGTAGTCCGCGTGACCCGGGCAGTCGACGTGGGCGTAGTGACGGGTCTCCGTCTGGTACTCGACGTGCGCGATGGAGATGGTGATACCGCGCTGACGCTCCTCGGGCGCCTTGTCGATGTTGTCGAACGCGGTGGCCTCGTTCAGGTCCGGGTACGCGTCGTGCAGCACCTTGGTAATGGCGGCCGTGAGGGTCGTCTTACCGTGGTCGATGTGACCGATGGTGCCGATGTTGACGTGCGGCTTAGTCCGCTCGAACTTCGCCTTCGCCACTGGGGTCCTCCTGGGAGTGGTTCTGTACGCCTTGATTCGATCGGCGCCAGGTGATCTTTGCTGTTGGTTCCCGGGCCCCGGGCCATTCCGCCACGAATGCGGAGGAACGGCCCGTGAGGCTCCGGGGTCAAGCCTAAAGCGTCGTAGCGCGGTGCGTTACTCGCCCTTGGCCTTCGCGATGATCTCCTCGGCGACGTTCCGCGGAACCTCGGCGTAGGAGTCGAACTGCATGGAGTAGCTGGCCCGGCCGGACGTCTTGCTGCGCAGGTCGCCGACGTAACCGAACATCTCCGAGAGGGGCACGAGGCCCTTCACGACGCGGGCACCGGCCCGCTCCTCCATGGCCTGGATCTGACCACGGCGGGAGTTGATGTCGCCGATGACCTCACCCATGTAGTCCTCGGGCGTGGTGACCTCGACGGCCATCATCGGCTCAAGGAGCACGGGGGACGCCTTGCGCGCGGCCTCCTTGAAGGCCTGCGAACCGGCGATCTTGAACGCGAGCTCGGAGGAGTCGACCTCGTGGTAGGCACCGTCGAGCAGGATCACGCGGACACCGGTCATCTCGTAACCGGCGAGGATGCCGAACTGCATGGCCTCCTGCGCACCGGCGTCCACCGAAGGGATGTACTCCTTCGGGATACGGCCACCGGTCACCTTGTTCACGAACTCGTACGAGGCGTCGCCGCTCTCGATGGGCTCGATCGCGATCTGCACCTTGGCGAACTGACCGGTACCACCGGTCTGCTTCTTGTGGGTGTAGTCCACGCGCTCGACGGCCTTGCGGATCGTCTCGCGGTAGGCGACCTGCGGCTTGCCGACGTTGGCCTCGACCTTGAACTCACGGCGCATACGGTCGACCAGCACCTCGAGGTGCAGCTCGCCCATACCACCGATGATGGTCTGGCCGGTCTCCTCGTCCGAGTGGACCTGGAAGGACGGGTCCTCCTCGGCCAGGCGCTGGATCGCGATGCCCAGCTTCTCCTGGTCGCCCTTCGACTTGGGCTCGATGGCGACCTGGATGACCGGCGCCGGGAAGTCCATGGACTCCAGGATCACCGGCTGCTTGTCGTCGCACAGCGTCTCACCGGTCGTGGTCTGCTTCAGACCCATGACGGCGATGATGTCGCCGGCGCCCACCGACTCGATCTCCTCACGCTTGTTCGCGTGCATGCGGTAGATCTTGCCGATGCGCTCCTTGCGGCCCTTGACGGAGTTCAGCACGGCCGTGCCGGACTCCAGGCGGCCCGAGTACACCCGGACGAAGGTGAGCTTGCCGAGGTGCGGGTCGCTCATGATCTTGAACGCGAGGGCGGACAGCGGCTCGTCGTCGGACGGCTTGCGCTTGACCACGACCTCCGGGTCCTTCACGTCGTGGCCCTCGATGGCCTCGACGTCCAGGGGGGAGGGCAGGTAGCGCACGACCGCGTCGAGCAGGGGCTGGACGCCCTTGTTCTTGAACGCGGTGCCACAGAACACCGGGGTGACCGTGACGTCCTTGGACTTGCCGGACGCGATGGTGATGCGGCGGATCGCGGCGTACAGCTGCTCCACGGAAGGCTCCTGGCCCTCCAGGTACAGCTCCATGATCTCGTCGTCGTTCTCGGCGACGGTCTCGACGAGCTTGCCGCGGTACTCCTCGGCAGCCTCGGTGTGGGTGGCCGGGATGTCGACGACGTCGTACATCTCGCCCTTCTCCGCCTCGGCGGACCACACGAGTGCCTTCATCGTGACCAGGTCGACGACGCCCTTGAAGTCGGCCTCGGCGCCGATCGGGAGCTGCATGACGATCGGCGTCGCACCGAGTCGGTCGCTGATCATGTCGACACAGCGGTGGAACTCGGCACCGGTCCGGTCGAGCTTGTTGACGAAGCAGATACGCGGCACGCCGTAGCGGTCCGCCTGACGCCAGACAGTCTCGGACTGGGGCTCGACACCCGCGACGCCGTCGAACACCGTCACGGCACCGTCGAGCACGCGGAGCGAACGCTCCACCTCGACGGTGAAGTCGACGTGGCCCGGGGTGTCGATGATGTTGATCGTGTGGTCGACGTCTTCCAGCGGCCAGTGACAGGTGGTGGCAGCAGAGGTGATCGTGATGCCACGCTCCTGCTCCTGCTCCATCCAGTCCATGGTGGCGGCGCCGTCGTGAACCTCGCCGATCTTGTACGACACACCGGTGTAGAACAGGATCCGCTCGGTAGTGGTCGTCTTGCCCGCGTCGATGTGGGCCATGATCCCGATGTTGCGGACCTTGGCCAGGTCAAGTGAAGTGGTAGCCATAAGGCTTCAGTCTTCTCTCGGTCTCGATGTGGGTAGCGACTACCAGCGGTAGTGCGCGAAGGCCTTGTTGGACTCGGCCATCTTGTGGGTGTCCTCGCGCTTCTTGACGGCCGCACCGAGGCCGTTCGAAGCGTCGAGAAGCTCGTTGAGCAGACGCTCGGTCATGGTCTTCTCGCGACGGGCGCGGGAGTAGCCGACCAGCCAGCGCAGCGCCAGGGTGTTGGCGCGGCCGGGCTTGACCTCGACCGGCACCTGGTAGGTGGCGCCACCGACACGGCGGGACTTGACCTCAAGCGTGGGCTTGATGTTCTCCAGCGCGCGCTTGAGCGTGATGACCGGGTCGTTGCTGGTCTTCTCGCGCAGGCCCTCCATGGCGCCGTACACGATGCGCTCGGCGGTGGAGCGCTTGCCGTTCAGCAGCACCTTGTTGATGAGCGAGGTGACAAGAGGAGAACCGTAGACCGGGTCGATGATGACCGGGCGCTTCGGGGCAGGGCCCTTACGAGGCATTCTTACTTCTCCTTCTTGGCGCCGTAGCGGCTGCGGGCCTGCTTGCGGTTCTTGACACCCTGGGTGTCAAGCGAGCCGCGGATGATCTTGTAGCGAACACCGGGCAGGTCCTTCACACGGCCGCCGCGCACGAGCACGATGGAGTGCTCCTGCAGGTTGTGTCCCTCACCCGGGATGTAAGCAGTGACCTCGATACCGCTGGTCAGACGCACACGCGCGACCTTACGCAGGGCCGAGTTCGGCTTCTTCGGGGTGGTCGTGAACACACGCGTGCAGACGCCACGACGCTGAGGGGAACCCTCGAGTGCGGGCGTCTTGTTCTTCTCGACCTTGTCCTGCCGGCCCTTCCGGACCAGCTGCTGGATCGTAGGCACTACTTCTCCGGTTTCTGTGTGCCGAATGGTGAAGCTAACCTGGAACGTCGCCGACCCACGCGGTCGGGTGTGTCGGATTCCGCGAACTCCTGCCGAACGGCAGAAGGGGGCGCGGATCGCGGTGGCCACTTCGTCACTCCGGTGCGGTTTGAAGGCACGCACGAGGGTCAGGGCACACCCCAGGCACAAGGTCTGAGCGTACCCAGCGCAATCACTTCGGTCAAAACAAAAGAAGCGGGACCGGTTGAGGAGGGCCTGAGCTGCGGTTTTGAGGGAGGCTTCCGATATACCACGAAGACGAACGACACGCGAACGGAAGAGGACACGGGCTGCCGAGGATCGGTTCGACGGCTGTGCCACGCTGATCAGACCCTCTGATCGCCGGGTCACCCCAGCGCCCCTTCGGACGCTCGGGGAGCGCGCGACCAGCCACAACGGTCGCCGCGGACGCCAGACGGCCGCACGAGGCACTTCCATCGGCGTTCTTCAGGGGGCATCACGGTCATGAGCACGGCTCAGAACGACCCCGCGACGACCGCCGAGCCGGTGCCCCGGCCCCTCCCCCGCACCGTGCGCCTCCCTCCGGCCGCCCGCCCCTACCTCCCGCCCCTCGCCCTCTACGGCGCCGCCAAGCTCACCGGCCTCCTGGTCTTCGCCTGGCTCCTCGCGTACGCCGGTGACTACCGCCACAAGGACCCCCGCTTCGGCGGCGGCGCCCACTGGTGGGACGTCCTGTCCACCTGGGACGGCTGGTGGTACCTCCAGGTCGCGCGGAAGGGCTACCACCCCGGCCCCCTCCGCCCCCTCCCTCCGGGCGGCCAGTTCTCTGCCGAACAGAACTCGGTCGCGTTCTTCCCCCTCTACCCCGGCCTGATCCGAGCGGTCTCGGAGACCACCGGCATCGGCCTCTACGGCTCCGCGATCCTCGTCTCGGTCCTCTCCTCCTTCGTGGCCGCGGCCGGCGTCTACGCGGTGATCTCGATGCTCGCGGGGACCCGGGCCGGCACCATCGCCGCCGGCCTGTGGGCCGTGGTGCCCGCCGCCGGCGTCGAGTGGGCGGTCTACACGGAGTCCCTGTTCGTGGCGATCGCCGCCTGGACCTGCCACGCCGTGCTGAAGCGCCGCTGGGTGACGGCGGGCCTGCTGGCCTTCCTGTCCGGCCTGAGCCGCCCGACGGCGGCGGTGCTGATCGGAGCGGTCGGCCTGGCGGCCCTGGTGACGCTGCTGCGCCGGGACAGCCGCCGCGAGCAGGGCGTCGCCGCCCCGCTGTACGCGGCGGTCGCCGCACCCCTCGGCCTCCTCGCCTACATCGCCTGGGTCGGCTGGTCGATGGGCGGCCTCGGCGCCTACTTCGCGCTCCAGCGCGAGGCCTGGGCCCACTACTTCGACTTCGGCGCGTACACGCTGGACGTGCTGCGGAACGTGGCGGTGGGGCACGGCGACTATCCCTTCGCCTACTCCGTGCCGGACCTGATCGCCGTGCAGATGGTGGTGGCGCTGCCGTTCCTGGTCGCGCTCATGCTGCGGAAACGGCCGCCGCTGGTGCTGACCGCGTACACCCTCGCCTCGATCGTGACGATCCTCGGCACCCAGCAGATGTTCGGGAACACCCCGCGCTATCTGCTCCCGGTCTTCCCGCTGCTGCTGGCCCCGGCCGCGGCGATGGCACGGCTGAAGTGGCCGAGCCTGGTGGTGTTCTTCACCACGGCCGCGGTGGCGTCGGGGTGGTACGCGCACTACGTGATCTTCGAGCTGGGAATTCCGTAGCGGCGCCGTTCAGGTGCCGCCGAGGTTTATCGGTGGCCTCGCCCATGCGCCGGATGTCGCGAACGGTCGGCGCACCTCCGTTGAATTGGGCGCCATTCCCGCCGTTCCCGCTCTCCCGGAGAGTGCCGCGAACAACGAGCCGCCCCGTACCGACAGAACCTCTCTGACCTGCGCGAATTCGCCATGCAGGATGCGCACGAGGTCGAGCCTTCGATCAAGGTCCTGAACGTCCACAGTGTCTACTCGATCGAGGGCTGTTCGACGGCGAATTACTCAGCGTATTGCCCGTAAATCGTCCAGCGAACCGGCGCCGGCGAGGTACCCCGACGCCGACCCTTTCCGCTCCCCCGTCACACCCGCTGTCCCGCAACAGAATTTCATTGACGGACGAATTCACCACTCGTTGGTGAGACGTAATCAATATCGGCCGCC
The DNA here is from genome assembly GCF_040634235.1 of Streptomyces sp. NPDC007157. Taxonomy (NCBI): domain Bacteria; kingdom Bacillati; phylum Actinomycetota; class Actinomycetes; order Kitasatosporales; family Streptomycetaceae; genus Streptomyces; species Streptomyces sp. NPDC007157. The sequence continues at coordinate 18,478 of NZ_JBEYFE010000013.1, read as the reverse complement.
CCGATATGCCGTGCGCGAGTCCGGACACGCCGAAGGGCGGCCACCCCACGCCGGGGTGACCGCCCTTCGGAACCAACTACTACTGGTTGTACGGACCGTAGTCGTAGTCCTCCAGCGGAACGGCCTGGCCGGAGCCCGTGCCGAACGGCGAGTAGTCGATGTCGTCGTAGCCGACGGCCGAGTACATCGCGGCCTTCGCCTCCTCGGTCGGCTCCACCCGGATGTTGCGGTAGCGGGACAGACCCGTACCGGCCGGGATGAGCTTACCGATGATGACGTTCTCCTTGAGGCCGATGAGCGAGTCGGACTTGGCGTTGATCGCCGCGTCGGTGAGGACTCGCGTCGTCTCCTGGAAGGACGCCGCAGACAGCCAGGACTCCGTGGCCAGCGAGGCCTTGGTGATACCCATGAGCTGCGGACGACCGGAGGCCGGGTGACCGCCCTCCTGGACCACACGACGGTTCTCGTGCTCGAACTTCGAGCGCTCGACCAGCTCGCCGGGCAGCAGCTCGGCGTCGCCGGACTCGATGATCGTCACGCGGCGCAGCATCTGCCGGATGATGATCTCGATGTGCTTGTCGTGGATCGACACACCCTGCGAGTTGTAGACCTTCTGGACCTCGCCGACCAGGTGGACCTGGACGGCACGCTGACCCAGGATGCGCAGCACGTCGTGCGGGTTGGTGGCACCCACGGTGAGCTTCTGGCCCACCTCGACGTGCTCGCCCTCGCTGACCAGGAGCCGGGCGCGCTTCGAGATCGGGAACGCCGTCTCGTCGCTGCCGTCGTCCGGGGTGATGACGATCTTCTTGGTCTTCTCGGTCTCCTCGATCCGCACGCGGCCCTGGGCCTCGGAGATCGGGGCGACACCCTTCGGGGTACGGGCCTCGAAGAGCTCGACGACACGCGGCAGACCCTGGGTGATGTCGTCACCGGCCACACCACCGGTGTGGAAGGTACGCATCGTCAGCTGGGTACCGGGCTCACCGATGGACTGGGCGGCGATGATGCCGACCGCCTCACCGATGTCGACCAGCTTGCCGGTGGCCAGCGAACGGCCGTAGCACATGGCGCAGGTGCCGACGGCGGACTCACAGGTCAGGACCGAGCGGGTCTTGACCTCGGAGACGCCACGCGCGACCAGTTCCTCGATGAGGACGTCACCGAGGTCGGTGTTGGCCGGGGCCAGCACCACGCCGTCGACGACGATGTCCTCGGCCAGCGCACGTGCGTACACGCTGGTCTCGACGTTCTCCGCCTTGCGCAGCACACCGTCCGCGCCGACCTCCGCGATGTGCAGCTTGAGGCCGCGCTCGGTGCCGCAGTCCTCCTCGCGGATGATGACGTCCTGGGAGACGTCGACCAGACGACGGGTGAGGTAACCCGAGTCGGCGGTACGCAGAGCGGTGTCCGCCAGACCCTTTCGAGCACCGTGGGTCGAGATGAAGTACTCCAGCACCGACAGGCCCTCACGGAAGGAGGCCTTGATCGGACGCGGGATCGTCTCGTTCTTGGCGTTCGACACCAGACCACGCATACCGGCGATCTGACGCATCTGCATCATGTTTCCTCGGGCACCCGAGTCAACCATCATGAAGATGGGGTTCGTCTTGGGGAAGTTCTCGTTCATCGCCTCGGCGACCTCGTTGGTCGCCTTGGTCCAGATCGCGATGAGCTCCTGCGTGCGCTCTTCCTTGGTGATCAGACCGCGCTCGTACTGCTTCTGGACCTTCTCGTCCTGCGCCTCGTAGCCCGCGACGATCGCCTTCTTCGCCTCGGGGACGACGACGTCGGAGATGGCCACGGTGACACCGGAACGGGTGCCCCAGTAGAAGCCGGCCGCCTTCAGGTTGTCGAGCGTCGCCGCCACGATGACCTTGGGGTAGCGCTCCGCCAGGTCGTTGACGATCTCGCCGAGCTGCTTCTTGCCCACCGAGTAGTCGACGAACGGGTAGTCCTCGGGCAGCAGCTCGTTGAAGAGCGCGCGGCCCAGGGTGGTGCGCAGCCGGAAGGTGTCACCGGTCTGGTACTCCGGCTCGCCCTCCTCCACGGCCGGCGGGGTCCAGCCGCGCGGCGGGATGGTGCCCACCGGGAAGCGGATGTCGATCGCCGACTGGAGCGCGAGCTCGCCGGCGTCGAACGCCATGATCGCCTCGGCGGTGGACCCGAAGGCCCGGCCCTCGCCCTTGACGTCACGCAGTTCGCCGTCGGTGGTGAGGAAGAACAGACCGAGGACCATGTCCTGGGTCGGCATCGTCACCGGACGGCCGTCGGCGGGCTTGAGGATGTTGTTCGAGGACAGCATCAGGATGCGGGCCTCGGCCTGCGCCTCCGCGGACAGCGGCAGGTGCACGGCCATCTGGTCACCGTCGAAGTCCGCGTTGAACGCGGTGCAGACGAGCGGGTGGATCTGGATGGCCTTGCCCTCGACCAGCTGCGGCTCGAAGGCCTGGATGCCGAGGCGGTGCAGGGTGGGCGCACGGTTCAGCAGCACCGGGTGCTCGGCGATGACCTCTTCGAGGACGTCGTACACGACGGTGCGGCCGCGCTCCACCATGCGCTTGGCGGACTTGATGTTCTGCGCGTGGTTCAGGTCGACCAGGCGCTTCATCACGAACGGCTTGAAGAGCTCCAGCGCCATCGCCTTCGGCAGACCGCACTGGTGCAGCTTCAGCTGCGGACCGACGACGATCACGGAACGCGCGGAGTAGTCCACACGCTTGCCGAGCAGGTTCTGACGGAATCGACCCTGCTTGCCCTTCAGCATGTCGCTGAGGGACTTCAGCGGGCGGTTACCGGGACCGGTGACCGGGCGACCACGACGACCGTTGTCGAAGAGGGCGTCCACGGCCTCCTGGAGCATGCGCTTCTCGTTGTTCACGATGATCTCGGGCGCACCGAGGTCGAGAAGGCGCTTCAGGCGGTTGTTGCGGTTGATCACACGGCGGTACAGGTCGTTCAGGTCGGAGGTCGCGAAGCGGCCACCGTCCAGCTGCACCATCGGGCGAAGGTCCGGCGGGATGACCGGCACGCAGTCGAGCACCATGCCCTTGGGGCTGTTGCTGGTCTGCAGGAACGCGGAGACGACCTTCAGGCGCTTGAGCGCACGGGTCTTCTTCTGGCCCTTGCCGGTGCGGATGATCTCGCGGAGCTTCTCGGCCTCCTCGTCGAGGTCGAAGGACTCCAGGCGCTTCTGCAGCGCCGCGGCACCCATCGAACCGTCGAAGTAGGTACCGAAGCGGTCCCGCAGCTCGCGGTAGAGCAGCTCGTCGCCCTCCAGGTCCTGGACCTTGAGGTTCTTGAAGCGGGTCCAGACCTCGTCGAGGCGGTCGATCTCGCGCTGCGAACGGTCGCGCAGCTGCTTCATCTCACGCTCGGCACCCTCGCGCACCTTGCGGCGCACGTCGGCCTTGGCACCCTCGGCCTCCAGCTCGGCCAGGTCGCTTTCCAGCTTCTTGGCGCGGGCCTCCAGGTCGGCGTCCCGGCGGTTCTCGACCTGCTGACGCTCCACCGAGACGTGCGCCTCCAGGGAGGGCAGGTCGCGGGTACGGCGCTCCTCGTCGACGAACGTGATCATGTACGCCGCGAAGTAGATGACCTTCTCCAGGTCCTTCGGGGCGAGGTCGAGCAGGTAGCCCAGGCGCGACGGGACACCCTTGAAGTACCAGATGTGGGTGACGGGCGCGGCCAGTTCGATGTGGCCCATCCGCTCACGGCGCACCTTGGCGCGGGTCACCTCGACGCCGCAGCGCTCACAGATGATGCCCTTGAAGCGGACGCGCTTGTACTTGCCGCAGTAGCACTCCCAGTCCCGGGTGGGGCCGAAGATCTTCTCGCAGAAGAGCCCGTCCTTTTCCGGCTTGAGGGTGCGGTAGTTGATCGTCTCGGGCTTCTTGACCTCGCCGTGGCTCCACTGACGGATGTCGTCAGCGGTGGCCAGGCCGATCCGGAGCTCGTCGAAGAAGTTGACGTCGAGCACTATGCGTCAATCCCTCTCAGGGTTGTGAGTCTTTGGTCTGATACGGGGGCCTGGGGGTCGGCGGGGGCCTCACACGGTGGCGAGGCCCCTACCGGACTCCCGTCAGACCTCTTCGACGCTGCTCGGCTCGCGCCGGGACAGGTCGATGCCGAGCTCCTCCGCAGCGCGGAAGACGTCCTCGTCGGTGTCACGCATCTCGATGGACATACCGTCGCTGGACAGCACCTCCACGTTCAGGCAGAGCGACTGCATCTCCTTGATGAGCACCTTGAAGGACTCGGGGATGCCGGGCTCGGGGATGTTCTCGCCCTTGACGATGGCCTCGTAGACCTTCACGCGGCCGGTGACGTCGTCGGACTTGATGGTCAGCAGCTCCTGGAGGGCGTATGCGGCGCCGTAAGCCTCCAGCGCCCACACCTCCATCTCGCCGAACCGCTGGCCACCGAACTGGGCCTTACCACCCAGCGGCTGCTGGGTGATCATCGAGTAGGGGCCGGTCGACCGGGCGTGCAGCTTGTCGTCGACCAGGTGGTGCAGCTTCAGGATGTACATGTAGCCGATGGAGATCGGGTCCGGGAACGGCTCACCGCTGCGGCCGTCGAACAGCCGCGCCTTGCCGGACGGCTGCACCAGGCGGTCGCCGTCGCGGTTCGGGATGGTGTGCTGCAGCAGACCCGCCAGCTCGTCCTCACGGGCACCGTCGAAGACCGGGGTGGCGACGTTGGTGCGCGGGGCGACCTGGTCGGCGCCGATGACCTGGAGGCGCTGGGCCCAGTCGTCAGCGAGGCCGGAGACGTCCCAGCCGCGGCTGGCGAGCCAGCCGAGGTGGATCTCCAGGACCTGTCCCGGGTTCATTCGGGACGGGACACCCAGCGGGTTGAGGATGATGTCGACCGGGGTGCCGTCCTCCAGGAACGGCATGTCCTCGATCGGCAGGATCTTGGAGATGACACCCTTGTTGCCGTGTCGGCCGGCCAGCTTGTCACCGTCGGTGATCTTGCGCTTCTGCGCAACATACACACGGACCAACTGGTTGACGCCGGGCGGCAGCTCGTCGCCCTCCTCGCGGTCGAAGACGCGGACGCCGATGACCTTGCCGATCTCGCCGTGCGGGACCTTCAGCGAGGTGTCACGGACCTCACGGGCCTTCTCACCGAAGATCGCGCGCAGCAGGCGCTCCTCCGGCGTCAGCTCGGTCTCACCCTTGGGCGTGACCTTGCCGACGAGGATGTCACCGGCGACGACCTCGGCACCGATCCGGATGATGCCGCGCTCGTCGAGGTCGGCGAGGACCTCCTCGGAGACGTTCGGGATGTCCCGGGTGATCTCCTCGGGGCCGAGCTTGGTGTCACGGGCGTCGACCTCGTGCTCCTCGATGTGGATCGAGGAGAGGACGTCGTCCTGCACGAGGCGCTGCGACAGGATGATCGCGTCCTCGTAGTTGTGACCCTCCCACGGCATGAACGCCACGAGCAGGTTCTTGCCGAGCGCCATCTCGCCGTTCTGGGTGGCGGGACCGTCGGCGAGCACCTGGCCCGTGATGATCCGGTCGCCCTCGTTGACGATGACCTTCTGGTTGACCGAGGTGCCCTGGTTGGAGCGGGAGAACTTGGCCAGCCGGTAGGTGATGTAGGTGCCGTCGTCGTTGGCGGTGGTGACGTAGTCCGCGGAGACCTCCTGGACCACACCGTCCTTCTCGGCCTTGACCACGTCACCGGCGTCGACGGCGGAGCGGTACTCCATGCCGGTGCCGACGAGCGGGGACTCGCTCTTGATGAGGGGCACGGCCTGACGCATCATGTTCGCGCCCATGAGGGCACGGTTGGCGTCGTCGTGCTCCAGGAACGGGATCATGGCGGTCGCGACCGACACCATCTGGCGCGGCGAGACGTCCATGTAGTCCACGTCTTCACCGGCGACGTAGTCGACCTCGCCGCCACGGCGGCGGACCAGGACGCGGTTCTCGGAGAAGCGCATGTCGTCGTTGAGGCCGGCGTTGGCCTGCGCGATGACGAATCGGTCCTCTTCGTCGGCGGTCAGGTAGTCCACCTCGTCGGTGACCTGGCCGTCGACGACCTTGCGGTACGGGGTCTCGACGAAACCGAACGCGTTGACGCGACCGTAGGAGGCGAGCGAGCCGATCAGACCGATGTTCGGGCCTTCGGGGGTCTCGATCGGGCACATACGGCCGTAGTGCGACGGGTGCACGTCACGGACCTCGAAGCCGGCCCGCTCACGGGAGAGACCACCCGGGCCAAGAGCCGACAGACGGCGCTTGTGGGTGAGACCCGACAGCGGGTTGTTCTGGTCCATGAACTGGGACAGCTGGCTGGTGCCGAAGAACTCCTTGATGGAGGCGACGACCGGCCGGATGTTGATCAGGGTCTGCGGCGTGATCGCCTCGACGTCCTGGGTGGTCATGCGCTCACGCACGACGCGCTCCATACGGGCCAGACCCGTACGGACCTGGTTCTGGATGAGCTCGCCGACGCTGCGCAGACGACGGTTGCCGAAGTGGTCGATGTCGTCGGTCTCGACGACGATCGAGCCACCGCTGTCGCCGACCGTCTCGGTCTCGCCGGCGTGCAGCTTCACCAGGTACTTGATCGTCGAGATGATGTCCTCGACGGTCAGGATGCCGGCGTCCAGCGGGGCGTCCGCGCCCAGCTTCTTGTTGACCTTGTAGCGGCCGACCTTGGCGAGGTCGTAACGCTTCGGGTTGAAGTACAGGTTCTCCAGGAGCGTCTGCGCGGCCTCGCGCGTGGGGGGCTCGCCCGGACGCAGCTTGCGGTAGATGTCGAGCAGCGCGTCGTCCTGGCCCTGGGTGTGGTCCTTCTCCAGGGTGGCGCGCATGGACTCGTACTCGCCGAACTCCTCGAGGATCTGCTCGGTGGTCCAGCCGAGCGCCTTGAGCAGCACGGTGACCGACTGCTTGCGCTTGCGGTCGATACGGACACCGACCATGTCGCGCTTGTCGATCTCCATCTCCAGCCAGGCACCCCGGGACGGGATGATCTTGGCGGAGAAGATGTCCTTGTCGGACGTCTTGTCGATCGAGGAGTCGAAGTAGACACCGGGCGAACGGACCAGCTGCGACACCACGACACGCTCGGTGCCGTTGATGACGAAGGTGCCCTTGTTCGTCATGAGCGGGAAGTCGCCCATGAAGACCGTCTGGGACTTGATCTCACCGGTCTCGTTGTTGGTGAACTCCGCCGTGACGAAGAGCGGGGCGGCGTACGTGAAGTCGCGCTCCTTGCACTCGTCGATGCTGTTCTTCGGCGGCTCGAAACGGTGGTCGCGGAACGTCAGCGACATCGACCCGGAGAAGTCCTCGATCGGGGAGATCTCCTCGAAGATCTCCTCCAGACCGGACTTGGTGGGGACGTCCTGACCGGACTCCAGAGCCTCCTCGACCCGACTCTGCCAGGCGGTGTTGCCGAGCAGCCAGTCGAAGCTCTCGGTCTGCAGCGCGAGCAGGTTGGGAACCTCGAGAGGCTCCTTGATCTTTGCAAAAGAGATGCGCAGCGGGGCGGTGCTGGCGCCGTTGTTCGTATTCGCGTTCGAGGCAGTGCGCGAGGCGGCCAAGAGGGGGTCCTTCCGAGGGCTCGGACTCACTACGCGCTCCCCGGTCCCTTCCCGGACACAGAGACGGAAACCCCAAGTCAGAGGAGGTTCGGTCGTCGGCATTCGGGTGAGGGCAGACCCCTGGTGACGGGCAGGGGACAGCTAACAGGCAGCGCAAAGGGTCAGTGTAGCCACTTGGCACACTGATGTCCAGTCTCCATTTTCTGAGACCCTCGCCATCGTCAACGCCTGCGTCACATGCCTGCCTTCAACGCACGTTGATACTGCCCTCTTCGTCGCCGATCCATGCCTCGGATTCGGACCGTTCTGGCGACGCGTCCTGAGAATTGCGCGCTGCGTGCGGTTCGTCAAGGCCCCCCTGCGCAAACCCGGTGCGCCAGGGACACGACGAAGATCACCATACCCCCCGCCGGAGCGGGTGCAAGGCAACCGTGGTCGGCCTCCCAGGAACGCCGAAGAGCGACCACCCGGATGGATGATCGCTCTTCGCGGTCCGCGCGTTACAGCCCCGGAGGACGTGTTTCAGCGCACAGAGGTCTGGTCGACCTCAGAGGCCTTACTTGACCTCGACGGAGGCGCCGGCGCCCTTGAGGGACTCGGCGGCCTTCTCGGCGGCGTCCTTGGCGACCTTCTCGAGGACGGGCTTCGGGGCGCCGTCCACGAGGTCCTTGGCCTCCTTCAGGCCGAGCGAGGTCAGCTCACGCACGACCTTGATGACCTGGATCTTCTTGTCGCCGGCACCGGTGAGGATGACGTCGAACTCGTCCTTCTCCTCCTCGACCGGGGCGGCGGCGGCCGGACCGGCCGGGCCCGCGACGGCAACCGCGGCGGCGGCGGTGACGTCGAACTTCTCCTCGAACGCCTTCACGAACTCGGAGAGCTGGATGAGGGTCATGCCCTCGAACTCGGCGAGCAGTTCGTCCTGGGTGAGAGCCACGATGGCTTTCCTTCCACTAATTCGGCTGGTGCCGGATGTACATGTCTGGCGGGCGTACGTTCGGCCCGCTAACGACCTCTGCCTCGGGCGGGGAGCCTCAGGCGGCGGTCATTTCGGGAGCCGAATTACTCGGCACCGCCCTGCTCGTCCTGCTTGGCACGGAGCGCGTCCACGGTGCGGACGAGCTTCGAGGGAAGCGCCTGGAAGAGCTGAGCAGCCTGCGTCTGCTTGCCCTTCATGGCGCCCGCCAGCTTGGCGAGCAGAACCTCGCGGGACTCGAGGTCCGCAAGCTTCTTGATCTCGTCGGCGGACAGCGCCTTGCCGTCAAGGACACCGCCCTTGATGACGAGGTTCGGGTTGTCCTTGGCAAAGTCACGAAGACCCTTCGCCGACACCACCGGGTCACCGGTGACGAAGGCGACCGCCGTCGGACCGTTGAACAGGTCGTCGAGCGTCGAGATCCCGGCCTCGTTGGCCGCAATCTTGGTCAGCGTGTTCTTCACCACGGCGTACTGGGCGTTCTCACCGAGCGAACGACGCAGCGTCTTGAGCTGCGCCACGGTGAGACCCCGGTACTCGGTCAGCACGGCGGCGTTCGAGCTGCGGAACTGCTCCGTCAGCTCGGCTACCGCGGCAGCCTTGTCGGGCCTTGCCATAGAGCGTCGGCCTCCTTCCGGGTGATGAGGACCGCTCAGAAGGGGCTGGGAAAACGAAACGCCCCGGCGCAGGCGCACGGGGCGTAGCTCGACCGATCACACACACCTGAGCGCGTGTCCCGGGAGCACTTCCACAGTCACCTGCGCGGGTCGTCCGCGGTTCAGCGGATCCTTCGGCCGCCGCGCCCTCTTACGAGCACACGGCAACGACCAGCGGTCTTTGGCTTCGTTAGGAGAGTACGGGACCGGTGCACTGTCGAGCAAATCCGGCCCTGCGACGCCGCCGTGCGGGGCTCAGGAGGCGGTGCCGCCCGGCTTCTTCAGCAGCGTCCTGAGGTCCTCGGTGTCGCCGGCCGGGGGCCGCTCGGCGGTGACCCGCACGCCGTAGTCGCTGTAGTAGGCGGTCTGGGTCATCGCGCCGTTCGCCGTGGCGGCCTTCTCGACCTTCTTGACCAGCAGGTCCTTGTCGTCGATCCAGATGTCCACGGTCTCGGTGCCGACGCCGGCCTGGGCGAGCTGGTCGCGCAGCTCGCTCCGGCCGCTCAGGTCGGAGACGCTCACCGTGCCCGAGTAGTGGGTGGTGTGCACGCCGAAGACCTGCTCCTCGCCCGTCCTGCGTACGTCCCCGGAGGCGAGCAGCAGGCGCACCGACCGGTTGGGCGTGGTGGTGCGCATCAGGTCGGCCATCATCGCGCCCGCGCCGCCGCCCAGGGTGGCCAGGTAGTCGTACGGGTACTTGATCCAGTGCTTGCCGCCCAGCCGGCGGGCGAATGCGGGGCCGACCTTGGCGTAGTAGGCGTCCTGGAGGTAGCGGGTCTCCAGGGACGTGGAGTCGAGGTCGCGCATCAGGTCGGCGGTGCTGCCGCCGGTGTACGTGATGGTGAGCGTGCCGGTGAGGTCGTCCGTCCAGTCGAGGGCGCCCTCGGCCTTCGTGGACATCAGGGAGCCCAGGGCCGTGGTGGAGCGGACCCGCACCGACCGGGCCAGGTGCGTGGACCGCTCGGCGGAGCGCAGGGCGGCGAGGGCGCGGGCCTGAGGGGCGGTGCCGCTGCCCTCGGGGGCCGGGCCGGACGCGGAGGTGCAGGCGGCCGCCCCGGTCAGCGTGGTTGCCACCGCGATCGCCACGGCCGCCCGGCGCACCCTCGACCTCGTCATCTCGGCCCACCCCCATACGAGTCCCGCACCCCTGACGCTAACTCAGGCCGCTGACGGCCGGGGCGGAAGCCCACCGAAGGCCGGGCCGGCGCAGCCAGGAAAACGAGACCGGGCCCCACACCGAAAGACGAGGCCGGGCCCCACACCGGGAAACGGGACGGGGCCCCAGACCGGAAAACGGGCCGGAGCCCCACATCGGAAAACGGGACGGGGCCCCAGACCGGAAAACGGGCCGGAGCCCCACATCGGAAAACGGGACGGGCCCCGCAACCCTCTCGGGTTGCGGGGCCCGTCCTGATGCTGACGCGTCCCTGACGCGGCTACCGGACCGAGCGCGGGGCTCAGACGGCGGCCGGGTCCTCCTCGGTGAGGAGGTTGCGGGTGCGGTTCGAGTCGACCGGGATGCCGGGGCCCATCGTGGTGCTGATGGCGGCCTTCTTGATGTAGCGGCCCTTGGCGGCGGACGGCTTGAGACGGAGGATCTCCTCCAGCGCGGCGCCGTAGTTCTCCACCAGCTTGTCGTCGTCGAAGGACGTCTTGCCGATGATGAAGTGCAGGTTCGAGTGCTTGTCGACGCGGAACTCGATCTTGCCGCCCTTGATCTCGGTCACGGCCTTGGCGGTGTCCGGGGTCACGGTGCCGGTCTTCGGGTTCGGCATCAGACCACGCGGGCCGAGGACGCGGCCGAGGCGGCCGACCTTGCCCATGAGGTCCGGGGTGGCGACGACGGCGTCGAAGTCCAGACGGCCCTTCGCCACCTCGTCGATCAGTTCGTCGGCGCCGACGATGTCGGCGCCCGCGGCACGCGCGGCCTCGGCACGGTCACCGGTCGCGAAGACCAGGACCCGGGCGGTCTTACCGGTGCCGTGCGGGAGGTTCACGGTGCCACGGACCATCTGGTCGGCCTTGCGCGGGTCGACACCCAGGCGGAAGGCGACCTCGACGGTGCCGTCGAACTTGGTCGTGGAGGTCTCCTTGGCGAGACGGACGGCCTCGAGCGGGGCGTACAGCTTGTCCCGGTCGATCTTCTCGTCCGCAGCGCGAAGGGCCTTGCTGCGCTTGCTCACAACTTGCTCCTGTGGGTTCTGAAGGAGTCGTGGTGTACGGGCCGAGCAGGCCCTACCACGGTGGTTCTACGAAGGTGGGGTTCAGCCCTCGACCGTGATGCCCATGGAACGGGCGGTGCCGGCGATGATCTTCGACGCGGCGTCCAGGTCGTTGGCGTTCAGGTCGGGAAGCTTGGTCTGGGCGATCTCGCGGACCTGCGCCTCGGTGATCTTGGCGACCTTGGTCTTGTGGGGCTCGCCGGAGCCCTTCTCGACACCAGCGGCCTTGAGGATCATCTTCGCGGCCGGCGGGGTCTTGGTCACGAAGGTGAAGGAGCGGTCTTCGTAGACCGTGATCTCGACCGGGATGACCCAACCGCGCTGCGACTCGGTCGCGGCGTTGTAGGCCTTGCAGAACTCCATGATGTTGACGCCGTGCTGACCGAGCGCGGGGCCGACCGGCGGGGCCGGGTTCGCCGCACCGGCGTTGATCTGGAGCTTGATAAGCCCCGTGACCTTCTTCTTCTTGGGAGGCATAGCTCTCCGGGTCCTTTCCATTCGGGTCCTGCCCACACCCGGGGACCACCCGGACACAGGCATACCGCACAACGATAACGGGTATGGATGCGCGGCCAAAAACGAGGAGGTCAGGGGGCTCACTCCGGAGCCGACCCTGACCTGTCCTACTTAGGGGCGCGGGGCCGCGTTGATGCGGCCCCACCGGCCCTCAGTCGACGAACGACCGACTCAGTTCTTCTGAATCTGATCGAACGAAAGCTCGACGGGCGTCTCACGCCCGAAGATCTCCACCAGACCCTTGACCTTCTTGGAGTCGGGGTTGATCTCGTTGATCGTGGCCTGCAGCGTGGCGAACGGACCATCGGTCACCGTCACCGAGTCGCCCACCTCGAAGTCCAGCACCTGGACCTCGACCTTACGCTGCGGCGCCGGCTTGCCCTCGGCCTCCGCCGCCTCGCGCGCCGCCTTCTCCTCGGCCTCCGGCGCGAGCATCTTGACGATCTCGTCCAGGGTCAGCGGGTAGGGGTCGTAGGCGTTGCCGACGAAGCCGGTGACACCCGGGGTGTTGCGGACGACGCCCCAGGACTCGTTCGTGAGGTCCATGCGGACGAGCACGTAACCGGGCAGCTTGTTCTGCTTGATGGTCTTGCGGTCGCCGTTCTTGATCTGGACGACCTCTTCCTGCGGCACCTCGGCCTGGAAGATGTAGTCCTCGACGTTCAGCGAGACGGCGCGCTGCTCCAGGTTGGTCTTCACGCGGTTCTCGTAGCCGGCGTAGGTGTGGATGACGTACCACTCGCCCGGCAGCAGACGCAGTTCCTCGCGGAGCGCCTGGACGGGGTCGACCGGCTCGGCGGGCTCTTCCTCGGCGGCCTCTTCGGCCTCGTCGGCGTCTGCCTCGGCGGACTCGTCGGTCTCCTCCGCGTCGACGTCCTCGTCTTCGTCCTCGACGTGGACCGCGGTCTCCTCGGCCGGCTCCCCCAGTTCGGCCTCTGCAGCCTCGAACTCGTCCTGCTCGTCCGCGCCCTCGACGATGTCGAGCTCGTCGTCGACCGTCTCAGCCGCCTGCCCGCGGGGCTCGGTGGCGTCGTCGTTCAGGTTCGGGTCAGACACGATGGCTGCTTCTTCCTGGATACATAGGGGTGGAACATGCGAAAACGGGCGCCGGTACCACGGCGCCCTTCGCTCTGTGCTCAGCCGAAGACGTACTTGGCAGCGTGGTTGAGTCCATAGTCAATCACGGTCACCAGAGCGATCATGATGGCGACGAAGAAGATCACCACGGTGGTGTACGACGTCAGCTGGTTACGAGTCGGCCAGACGACCTTGCGGAGCTCCGCGACGATCTGGCGATAGAAGGTGGCGAGGCGCTTCAGCGGGCCCTTCTTGGCACGCTTACCGCCCTTGCGGGCCTTCTTCTTGGACTCCGACACCTCGTCCTGGGCATCAGGCGTATCGATGGAGCCCACGGCGTCCGTCATTCATCCTCACCTGATCCCGGGTCGTGGCCGTGCCGCGCCCGGTTCCTGAGCCGCACGGCGGTGCAATGCTTGTACGTACATGCGCACACATCCTGGCGGTGTGTGTAGCAGGGCCGGAGGGACTTGAACCCCCAACCGCCGGTTTTGGAGACCGGTGCTCTACCAATTGAGCTACGACCCTTTGCTGTGTCCCCCAACGTACCGCATCCGGCCGAGTGCTCGGAGTGCACCCGCTCGGTCGCGCCTGCTGAAGGCCAACGAGGAGAGAGTGTACGTGGTCCGCGGCGCCGCGTCGAACAGAAAGTGGCAGTCCGGGGCGACCGTACGGAAGATCGTCCTGGCGGGGGGCGGGATCCGCACGCTTGTTCACGGTCCGGCCCGTGGTTGTTCAGTCTGTGAAACCGGCGTGCCAGGCAGGTTTCCGGTCTGAAACGATGGGCCCCATGAGCGCTGCAACCCCTCCCACCGAGCGCCGGGTCTCCGCCCGAGTCGGCGCGATCTCCGAGTCCGCCACCCTCGCCGTGGACGCCAAGGCCAAGGCCCTGAAGGCCGCCGGGCGCCCGGTGATCGGCTTCGGCGCCGGTGAGCCCGACTTCCCGACCCCGGACTACATCGTCGACGCCGCGATCGAGGCCTGCAAGAACCCGAAGTACCACCGGTACACGCCGGCCGGCGGTCTGCCCGAGCTGAAGGCCGCGATCGCCGCGAAGACGCTGCGCGACTCCGGCTACGAGGTGGACGCGAGCCAGGTCCTCGTCACCAACGGCGGCAAGCAGGCGATCTACGAGGCCTTCGCCGCGATTCTGGACCCGGGCGACGAGGTCATCGTCCCCGCCCCGTACTGGACGACGTACCCGGAGTCGATCCGTCTCGCCGGCGGTGTCCCGGTGGACGTGGTCGCCGACGAGACCACCGGCTACCGCGTCACCGTGGAGCAGCTGGAGGCGGCGCGCACGGAGAGGACGAAGGTCCTGCTCTTCGTCTCCCCGTCCAACCCGACCGGCGCGGTCTACAGCGAGGCCGAGACCGAGGCGATCGGCCGCTGGGCCGTCGAGCACGGCCTGTGGGTGCTGACCGACGAGATCTACGAGCACCTCGTCTACGGCGACGCGAAGTTCACCTCGCTGCCGGCGATCCTGCCCGAGCTGCGTGACAAGTGCGTCGTCGTCAACGGTGTCGCCAAGACGTACGCGATGACGGGCTGGCGGGTGGGCTGGGTCATCGGCCCCAAGGACGTCGTCAAGGCGGCCACTAACCTCCAGTCGCACGCCACCTCGAACGTCTCCAACGTGGCGCAGGTCGCCGCACTGGCCGCCGTCTCCGGCGACCTGGCGGCCGTGGCGAAGATGCGCGAGGCCTTCGACCGGCGCCGCAGGACCATCGTGCGGATGCTCAACGAGATCGACGGCGTGGTCTGCCCGGAGCCCGAGGGCGCCTTCTACGTGTACCCGTCGGTCAAGGCGCTGCTCGGCAAGGAGATCCGCGGCAAGCGCCCGGCCTCCTCGGTGGAGCTGGCCGAGCTGATCCTGGAGGAGGCCGAGGTCGCGGTCGTACCCGGCGAGGCCTTCGGCACGCCCGGTTACCTGCGGCTGTCGTACGCGCTCGGTGACGAGGACCTCGCCGAGGGCGTGAGCCGGATGCAGAAGCTGCTGGCCGAGGCGCAGGACTGACCATCTTTCCGCGCTCCACGCGCGCGTGCGGGCCGTTTCCCCACCGGGAGGCGGCCCGTTCGCGTGTGCGAGCAAGGCCACTAAAGGGGAATCGGCTACCGGTACGGCGGTCGCGTACGGCAGGATCCTGGAATGGAGCACGTACGTGATGTCTCTGAGCTGCCGAAGGCTCATCTGCATCTGCACTTCACCGGTTCGATGCGGCCGGCGACCGTCCTGGAACTGGCCGACAAATACGGTGTCCGCCTTCCGGAGGCGCTGACCGACGCCCTGACCAGCGGCGAGCCACCAAGACTGCGGGCCACCGACGAACGCGGCTGGTTCCGCTTCCAGCGGCTGTACGACGCCGCGCGCTCCTGTCTGAGAGAGCCCGAGGACATCCGGCGACTGGTCCGCGAGGCCGCCGAGGAGGACATCAAGGACGGCTCGGGCTGGCTGGAGATCCAGGTGGACCCGACGTCGTACGCCCCGCGCCTGGGCGGGCTGATCCCGGCGCTGGAGATCATCCTGGACGCGGTGGAGACGACGTCCCGGGAGACGGGCCTCGGCATGCGCGTCCTGGTGGCCGCGAACCGTATGAAGCACCCGCTGGACGCGCGCACGCTCGCGCGGCTGGCCGTGCGGTACGCGGACCGGGGCGTGGTCGGCTTCGGGCTCTCCAACGACGAGCGCCGGGGCATGGCGCGGGACTTCGACCGGGCGTTCCACATCGCCCGTGAGGGCGGGCTGCTGGCGGCCCCGCACGGCGGCGAGCTGACCGGTCCGGCGTCGGTGCGGGACTGTCTGGACGATCTGCACGCCTCGCGGATCGGGCACGGCGTGCGGGCGGCGGAGGACCCGAGGCTGCTCAGGCGCCTGTCGGAGCGGGGCATCACCTGCGAGGTGTGCCCGGCCTCCAACGTGGCCCTGGGCGTCTACGAGAAGCACGAGGACGTCCCGCTACGCACGCTCTTCGAGGCGGGCGTCCCGATGGCGCTGGGCGCCGACGACCCGCTCCTGTTCGGCTCCCGCCTGGCCGCCCAGTACGACATCGCGCGCGTGCACCACGGTTTCACGGACGCCGAACTGGCGGAGCTGGCCCGGCAGTCGGTACAGGGTTCGGCGGCGCCGCAGGACGTGAAGGCGAAGCTCCTGACAGGCGTCGACGAGTGGCTCGCCGCGCCGGTGTCCTGAACGGGGCCTTCGCCAGGGCCGTCGCGCGGGCCTTCGTCAGGGCCCTCTTCAGGGACCTTCGTCCGGGGCCTTCGTCAGGGCCTTCGGAAGTGGGTGTACGGCGGGTACGCCTTGAAGCAGACCAGCACCTCGACGGGGTGTCCGCCGCCGGGCGGCTGTCGCAGCCCCCACAGCCCCGACAGCAGTGCCGAGTGTCCTTCGGCCACCCGCTTCTGCCGGGGTCCCCAGCCGGCCGTGTAGGCCAGGGACATGGCGGTCTCGGCGAAGACGTCCCGGCCGCCGAAGAGGAAGAAGGTGTTCGCGTGGGTGGTGTGCCGTAGCTCGTCCCGGCGGTCGTGGTACCGCCACCGCGCCCGCCAGGCGGCGGCGTCCCGCGCGGTGCGCGCCTCGTCGGTGCGGACGGTGAGCGGGACCCCGCCCTGCCGCAGCCGCCGGCGCAGCCCGGGCCACTGCGAGGCGCGCAGGCCGAGCGGGCCGTGGGCCAGGACGAGATCGACGAGCGGCCCCTGCCCCTCGTCGGGCGGTACCCCGTCCCGCAGCGGCACATGGACGATCGTGTGCGGTGAGTGCGCGGCGAACGAGAACAGCCCGGCGAGCCGGTTGAGCCCGTCGTGGTCGCCCATGAGGGTGCCGACGGGCGCGGGTTGGCGCAGGGAGGTGTGGCGCAGGGGCTGTCGGGGCTGGACGACCCGGTACTCGCGCGGGCCGGTGCGGGGCCGGAACTCGCGCAGTCTCAGCCGCATGGGGCGTGCCTCATGCCATGAGGATCGCGGGCGGCCCAGTCCCTCGGCAACGGAGATTCCGTCGAGCAGGGTGCGCACGAGCCGGGCGGCGAACGCGGGAACGGTGAAGCAGGGAGTGGGAGCGGCGTACTGAAGCGGTCCACGAGAAGCGGAGGCCGCGCCGGATACGGTCCCCCCGCACCGCTCAGTACGCCGGTACGGCCGCTACAGGCTCACGCCCACGGTCACCGGCTCGTTGACGAGCGTCACACCGAACGCCCTGTGGACACCGGCGACGACTTCCCGCGCCAGCTCCAGCAGGTCCTCGGTCGTGGCCTCGCCCCGGTTGGTCAGCGCCAGCGTGTGCTTGGTGGAGATCCGGGCCGGCCCGCTGCCGTACCCCTTGCCGAACCCGGCCTTGTCGATCAGCCAGGCCGCCGAGGTCTTGGTACGCCCCTCCCCCGCCGGGTAGGCGGGCGGCTGGGCCTCGTCCCCGAGCCGCTCGCGCACGCGCGCGTGGAAGTCGGCGAGCTGCTCGTCCGTGAGGATCGGGTTGGTGAAGAAGGATCCGGCCGACCAGGTGTCGTGGTCCTCGGGGTCGAGCACCATCCCCTTCCCGGCGCGCAGTTCGAGCACGGCCTCACGCGTGCGGGCCAGCGGCGCCCGGTCCCCCTGAGCCACTCCGAGCGCCCGCGCGGCCTCTGCGTACCGCACGGGTGCCGACAGCCCGCCGGCGTCCTCCATCCCGAAGCGGACACGCAGGACGACATAACGCTCGGGGTCGGCCTTGAACCGGCTGTGCCGGTACGAGAAGGCGCACTCCTCGTTGGCCAGCGTCACCGTCTCGCCGGACCGCCGGTCGTAGGCGACGACCTCGGTGATGGTCGAGGAGACCTCCTGGCCGTAGGCCCCGACGTTCTGGATGGGCGTGGCGCCCGCGGACCCCGGGATCCCGGCGAGGCACTCGATGCCCGCGAGACCCGCCTCGACGGTGCGGGCGACCGCGTCGGTCCACACCTCGCCGGCCGCCAGCTCCAGCGTCGTACCGCGCGCTTCGAAGCCGGTGGTGGCGATGCGCAGGGCGGTGCCGTCGAAGCCCTTGTCGCCGATGACCAGGTTAGAACCGCCGCCGATGACCAGCAGCGGGGTCCCGCTGTCGTCGGCCTCGCGGACGGCGGCGATCACCTCGGCGTCGGTGGTCGCGGTGACCAGCCGGGTGGCGGGGCCGCCGAGCCGGAAGGTGGTGAGGGGGGCGAGGGGGGCGTCGTGGAGTTCCTGCACGCGCCCAAGACTACGAGACGCCACCGACACTCCCTCCGTGCTCTCCCCGTCACGAGCCGCACGCGCGCGTGGGGCCCCCGGCCCCCCCGCGCCCGCGCCCCGGCCGCCGGCCCCCCCGACGAGGGCGGCACGACGGCCGGGGGGGGCGGGGGGGGGGGTGTGGGGGTGGGGCCCGGGGTTGCGGGCGGGGGGCTGGGGGACGCGGGTGCGCCACACACTGCGCGGGTGGTAGCGGCGTTGGCCGGGGGTGAAGTCGACGGGCTGGTCGCAC